>CAZUPK010000041.1:0-36067 GCA_964622255.1 uncultured Campylobacterales bacterium | reverse complement strand
CTTATAAATTATATTTATCTAAAATTTTCCATTGTCTTTCAGTGCATATTAAAAAGAAAGCTAAAGATATTATATATAAATTATCATTATTAACAACTTCCAAGAAATATGCACTTAAATAACTTAACGATACAAACATTAAGTTGAAGTTGAGGGGTCAGGTGACAATGACAACTTATCAGCATATGATTGCTAAAGTATTGGGAATATCACAACAGGCTGTGTTTGGGGTGATAAAAAGGAACAGGAAGTAAGTTGTTATTGTCACCTGACCCCTACGCCCAGAGGTTGAAATGTGCGTAAGGTCAGTTATTTAAAAAATTTTGATATAAACTTTAACCCTCCATCAAATGTCCAGCAAAGTTACTTTTATCATCCAAGATAAGTTCTTTAGATGTTCTAAAGCCTAAACCACAACCCTCATAAGCAAAAAAGACTCCCGCTTGATAGTAGTTGTTTTCTCTATCTCTATTTAATTTAGCAAACTCTTGATAGATAGTTTTATGATTTTCATACTCACCATCGTGATTATCTACCAACTTACCATTTTCATCAAAGATTTTAACATTTCCACCCTCTCTTCCAAAGATAGGCTTTGAAACATACTTTTTACCAACCAAAGGCTCATAAGAAGTCTCTAAAAGCAAAGGATGATTTGGATAAAGATCCCACAGAACTTTTAACATTGCTTTACTTTGAAACATAAGTGTATAGGCTGGATTTAAAATAATTGCTTTTTGATTTTTTACTATCTTAGTCAAAAGTGATGCCAACTCGCCTTCTTCTATCGATATATCTTCCCAAGGAATAAGCTTAAAAAGATATTCATACTCTCTATTTTGATAATAAATCCCTTCTTCATCAAACTCAACCTCATCTATATATGCAAACTCACACTCAAAACCAGCTTCTTCTGCTATTGATTTTAGATAAAGAGTAGTGTTCTCATCCTCTTTAAAACCTCGAACACAGCTAAAAAGTATCTTCCATCCTTCATAATACTCACCAAACTTATCTATATTTTCCTCTAAAGTTACAAGCCTTTTAAAGTTTTCAACAAGGCTACAATGAATATTGTTAAACTGTTTTGACTCATCAAAGTTATTTTTTTTCAAAATCGCCCATTGGATTATAGCAGTATCAAGAAGAAGAGTTGGTGTATCGGCATTGAATTCTAAAAGCTTCAAATCAACTCCATCCACTCCACCAGCAAAATCAAATCTTCCATATAGATGCCAATGCACATCGTTTTCCCAGCTAAGTTTAACTAGCTCTTGTAGGTTAAAAGGTATCCCTATCTCATATAAAAGATCATTTTCTATAACATAGTCTCCAGCCTCTACAAACATATCATACAATTCATTTGAAGCCTCATAAAAAGTTAGGGCTTCAACTTCACTTATTTTTACAATTCTATCGGATATAAACTCTTTTCCGTCATTATCAGTATGCCAAGAAAAACCAACTCTCTCAAGATAGTCACTATCCAACTTTTCACTTAACTTTACTATCTCCAAACTATCATCCTCCAAAACTTCTAAAACTACCACTCCTACCAAAAAAACCGCTACTTCTTTTTATCGGAGCAGTTGTTGTTCTTTTAAAAAAGCCTCCTCTTTTAGAAGAAAGAATAGATGTTTTTGATTTGTTGAAACTGTTTATGCTTCTATTGTATGTTGCTGGTGATTTATATGATCTTTGTCTTTGTTGTTGATAAGTAGGATTGTTAAAGAGTTTACTTCCTATCCAACTACCAAGCACAGCTCCCGCTGCACTAGCCAATATAGTCTCGCCCAAACTCATACCACCCATACCAGAGTTTATTTGAGGATTTGTAAGGGGTGATTTTCCCTCTTCTATTTTTTTAGCCTCTTCTTTTACAAGCTTATCCAACTCCTCTTTTGATAAAATCTTCTCTTTTCCATCAAGAGTTTTAAGTATTACTCTTGTTGTCTTTGCAGGATATTCTTCTGCTATCTTATACTGTTTTGGAGCCACTTCTTCAACAACTACAAAAGCTCCTTGTTTTTGACTAGCCTGAGTAAATGCAGTAGCATCTGCCTTTGGTTCACTATTGCCACTACTACATCCAACTAACCCAAAAACTAACACTGCTCCCATACCACAAACTATGGAATAATCTTTTATACTCTTGATATGCCTCAAACTATATCTCCCTAATTTTATTTACAAGCTCTTTTACTTTGTCTAAAGAGCCTTTACCAAAAGCTAAAACCACTGCCATTCTTCTACCTTTATGAGAGTTAGGTTTTCCAAAAACTCTTAAGAAACTATTTTTTGTAAAAATCTCTTCATCAATATCAAAAGTTGGTTTTACACTTTTTTTTGTTGCCTTATAAGCTGCACTAGCTCCCTCTCCATAGGTTATAAAATCCAAAGGAAGTCCTAAAACGGCTCTAATATGTAAAGCAAATTCACTTTGAGACTGAGTTATCATAGTAACCATACCTGTATCGTGAGGACGAGGGCTTACTTCACTAAAATAAACTTCATCACCCTTTATAAAAAGTTCCACCCCAAAGATACCTCTTCCACCAAGTCCATCGGTTATCTTTTTTGCTATCTTTTTTGATTTTTCTATTGCAATTTCACTCATTTGCATTGGTTGCCAAGAAAATATATAGTCCCCATCCTTTTGCACATGTCCTATCGGTTCACAAAAAACAGTTTCATTTTCATTTCTTGCAGTAAGCAGAGTTATCTCATAGTCAAACGGCACAAACTCTTCAACTATCAATTCACTAGCATCACCTCTTGCCTCTTTTGCCATCTCCCAAGAGTTTTGCAAATCATCTTCATTTTTAGCCACACTTTGCCCGTGACCGCTACTACTCATAACCGGTTTTATAACACAAGGAAAACCTATCTCTTTTGTAGCCTCTTTTAACTCATCAAAACTTTTTACAAATTTATATTTACTTGTTTTAAGTCCCAATTTTTCAGCCGCAAAAATTCTTATATTTTTTCTATTCATAGTTTTATTTACTGCATTGGCATTTGGAATAACACAAAATCCCTCTTTTTCAGCTTCAAAAAGAGCCTCTATACTTATAGCCTCTATCTCAGGAAGTATGAAAGTTGGTTTTTCCCTTCTTATAACCTCTAAAACTTCCTCTTTGTTTTGCATATCTATCACATATGAACTATTTGCTACTAGGTGAGCAGGTGCATTTTTATACTTATCAACTGCAATAACTTCTATACCAAACCTACTTGCTTCGATAGCAACCTCTTTCCCAAGCTCTCCAGAACCTAGTAGCATCATCTTTATACTGTTACTTTTTAGTGGTGTTGTCAGTGTCATATCTTAAAAATCCTCCATATCAAGTATATCTACCTCTTGTCCCTTTTTTAAATCTTCATCATCTACATCTATTTTTACAAGTGCAACTTTTCCCAACATATTTGTAAGTATCGCACTTGTTCCACTTCTTTTTGATGAAAAATCAACAAAATATTTTCCATCTCTTAACTTTAAACTTCCTGCATGAAACTCTGTTTTATTGTTTGTTTTTTTCTTAAAATTATGAGTGATTATAGCTTTTTTATATTTTAGCTTAGGTTCTAAGCCCATCATAGCTCTTATAATAGGAACCACATAAGTTATAAAAGTTACAGTAGAGCTATATGGAAATCCCGGAAGTGCAACTATATATTTTTTACCAAGCTTTACTATCTTTATGTGTTGACCAGGTTTTATAAAAACTCCCTTTGTGATATATTCTGGCTTAATATCGGCTAATATACTCTTTACAAAGTCGTAGTCCCCTACACTAACTCCCCCTGTTGTTACAACTATATCACATTTTTCAAGCAAACTCTCTATAGCATCTTTTATAGCCTCTTTATCATCTCCTATTAGTGAATGTCTTATAACTTTTGCTCCCTCTTTTTTTGCTAAAGATTCTAAAACAAACTGATTTGAACTTCTTATCTGTGCCTCATTTGTTTGACTATCTCCAACATCAAGTATCTCACTTCCAGTGCTTAAAATCCCCACGATAGGTTCTACAAATACCTCTACTTGCGATATATTTAAACTTGCCATAACCCCTATCTCGGCAAAACCTAGTTTAGTTCCCTTTTTTATAAGCACCTCATCTTTTTTAAAGTTTTCACCTATCTCTCTGACATTTGCACCATTTTTAACTTCTTCTTTTATAACTATAAATTCTTCATCAACTTCTACAAACTCTATAGGTATCAAAGTATCACTACCGCTTGGCATAAGTGAACCTGTAAATGTTTTTATGCAAGTTCCACCTATAACTTCCTCTTTTGTATCACTACCTGCGGGATTATCCCCAAGGATTTGTATCCTTCCCATCTGCTGATCTTCAAACTTTATCGCATAACCATCCATTGCAGAAGTGGGATAAGCAGGGGAGTTAAAAGATGCTACTACATCTTTTGCAACAACTTTTCCTAAAGCATCACTTAAAAAAACTTTTCTTTTTAAGCTTGTAACTTCCAAACTCTCTTCCAATCTTTTTATCGACTCATCAAATGAAATAAAACTCATACTAAAACTCCACTATTTGGTAACTTCTTACCTCTTTTTTTTATAAAAATTCTTTTTTTATTTTTTAAATCATACTTCCATATAGGAGCATTTGCTTTAAAATCTTCTACAAACTCATCTACAAACTCTAAAGAAACTCTTCTTTTTGGACTACTTATAGCACACATAAAAGAACTTTCGTGCAAAAGCACATCTCCAAGTGAGTGAGCCATAAAAAGCTTCCCTCTTTTTTCTTGTAACTTTTTTTCCCACTTGCTAAACCACTTTTTTAATAGTGGCTTATATATATCAAAACTAAGCCCATCAATATCATCCTCATCTCTAACTATACCTATAAATGTTATAAATGCTCCATAGTTTTTATCTTTTATCATATCAAACCATCTATTTTGTATCTCTTTTACATTTAAAGAGCCATTGTGTATTTCTAACATATCTGCTCCAAAATTTTTTTGCTTCTTCGTCACTAAATCCTTAGATTTAGGACTCACATAAATAAAGTTACAGGATAACCTGCTCGCACAAGAAGCAGTTCTTGTGCTTTTTGCAGGTTATCCACCACAAACAGGGGGGAGGAGGGAGATTTTATCTCCATCCTTTAACTTTCTATCCAAACTATCTACTATTTCGTCATTTACTGCAACTGCTAAACTATCAAGCCACTCTTTTAAACTATCATCTTTTTTTAGTGTCTCTTTTAACTCATTTAAGTTTTTCATATCCACTTTTAAAGGCTCTCTTGAAAGAGGTCCTAAAAACTCTACTGTTATCATAAAACTTCCTAATAACTTTTTTTCATTATAACATGTTATACTTGTAAAAATTTTGTTGAGGCTACTAAATGCTTTTTGGAAAGATAAACTACACTAACTTGGCACCTTTTCATATGTTTTTAAAAATATATATCCAAAACTCTCAGTTTAAAGCTCATATAAACTACTACAAATCTTATCCTGCAAAAATAAATAAAAAATTTAAAACAAGAAAGGTTGATGCAGGTTTTATCTCTAGTGTAGAAAGTTTTAGAGGAAAGTTTAAAAGATATGACATAGGTATAGTAGCAAACAAAAAAGTTAGAAGTGTTTTAGTAAAAAAAGGAAATTTTAAAAAGGATAAAGAGTCTGCTTCTTCAAATGCCTTAGCAAAAGTTTTATCTATTGATGGAGAAGTTATCATAGGCGATAAGGCTTTAAAACTTTATCTTGAAAATCCTAGTTGCTATCAAGATCTTTGCACTTTGTGGTATGAAAAATATAAAACACCATTTGTTTTTGCAAGATTTTGTTCAAATAAACATCACAAGTTTTACAAAAAGATGTTAAAAAATTTTATAAATCACAATAAAAAAATACCTATGTATATATTAAAAGAGTATGCAAAAAAAAGCAATATCAATCAAAAAGATATTTCAGATTATTTAAAACTAATAAGTTATAAGATAACTCCAAAAGCCCAAAAAGGACTTTTGAAGTTTAAAAAACTACATTCCAGGAATACGAGGAATCTTCCCAAGTTTTGAGTTTTTACAATACCACCCCCATCCTTTTTTAAGATAGTGTCCTACAAAAGGTAGAGGTATCATCTTTCCACCATTATCATCTCTATAAACAAAAGCCGCACCATCACCACTATCCATAACACACAAAATATTTATATGATCTTTATAACCTCTTCTTTGAGGATTTCCTTTTACCATTTGCTCTATATTAAAAGCAACATTTCTTGCCATAACCTCAGCAAGATGTCCCTGTTTTGCTCTCCAATCAGGTCCTTCTAAAACAGCACTATCTCCTATGGCAAAGATATTATAAATACCTTTTTCGCTCTCTTTGCTATCATCAAAGTTATGAATAACTTCACAATAATCATTTATTTTTATAAGTCCAGCTTCATTTAGAGGTAAATCACTATTTTTAAATACAGGATGTCCATCTCCAGCAGGTATAAACATAGTAAAATCACTTTCTAATTTACTATTATCTTCAAAAACTATACCATCAGACTCAAATCTTTTTATCTTTTTACCAAAGTGCTTTTTGATATCAAGTCTTTTGAAGAAAACATCCATCATTTTTAGAGCCTGTTCTCCCATTCTAGCTCCGGGTTTTTCCATCGGTGCAAAAAATGTTAGCTCAAACTTATCTCTGATTCCAAGTTTTTTAAGATGATTATGAACATTAAAAAGCACTTCAAAAGCAGGTCCTCCACGAACATTTGACGGATCTTTAGGATTGCCACCAAATCCCATAGCTATCTTTCCGCTTCCCTTTGCTATAAGCTCATCAATTCTCTCTTTTATTTTTGGAGCCTCTTCTGGTGTCCCACAAATAGACAAAAAGTTTTCACTTCCTTCGTGTTTTACTTTGCCACTACCTATGGCGATTATCAAAAATTCATATTCATAAGTTTCATTTTCACAGATAACTTTACTTTTTTTTGTTCTTATCTCTTTTACCTCATCTATAATCAACTCAAACCCATGTATATCTGAAAGTCTTTTTAAAGAAAGACTTACATCATCTATAGTTGCTTCGCCAGTTGGTATCCAAATAGAAGTTGGATAAATATAAAAAAAGTCTCTATTTGAAATGAGAGTAACATTAAAATCCTTTTTTCTCAAAAAGATTGCTGATTCAACCCCAGCAAAACCGCCACCTAAAATAAGAATCTTTTTTTTCATAACTTCCCCTTATAATCATAATTAGGATAAATTATATCTTTTAATGCTTAAGAATGTTATTATATAATCTTTATATGAAGATAGCCATAATAAAACTCACCGCAATGGGTGATATTATCCAAAGTGCTTTTATATTGCAGTTTATAAAAAAATATAAACCGGATATCCAGATAGATTGGATAGTGGAAGAAACTTTTGCAACTATTTTGAAAAACAATCCAGATATAAACAAAATCCATAAAGTAAATCTAAAATCTTTAAAAAAATCAAGGCTAAATATCTCTAAAGAGATAAAAAAGTTAAAAACTATCTCAAAAAACAATTACAACTTAGTCATAGATTTACAAGCAAATATAAAGTCAGCCATAACTTCAAGGCTTATCGGTAAAAATATTTATGGCTACGATAAAAAAAGTGCAAGAGAAGCCATAGCGAGTTTTTTTTATAAAAAAAGTTTTTCTATTCCATATCATTTAGATACTCCAGATAGATATAGACTTTTGATAAATAAAGCTTTAAACATACAGATATCAAAAGAGGAAGTTTTAGAAAAAAAACCATATCTTTTTTATAGTGAAAAATCTTTTAGCGATACTCCTTATGCTGTTTTTATCATAGGTGCTAGTTGGAAAAGTAAGATCTATCCTAAAAATAAAGTCCAAAAGGTTATAGATGCACTTGATATTAAGTTTTTTGTTCCCTATTCCAACAACGAAGAAGAAAGGTTCGCAGATGGCCTAAAGGGTATAAAAAAGATAAAACTAAATCTTGATGAGTTAAAAGCTCTCATAACTAAAGCAAAGTTTGTTATAGGAAATGATACTGGACCAACCTATATGGCTTGGGCAAATAACATCCCCTCCATAATCCTTTTTGGACCGGTTCCGCCAAATAGAGTTTATCCCAATAAAAAAACTATCCTTTTAAAATCCCCCTCTATGGTGAACCCTTATAAACTTAACAAAAATGACTTTAGTATAGAAAAGATAGATCCTAAAGAAATAATATCTTATGCAAAGAAATTTTTATGAATATCCTCATAACTCGCCACGATAAGATAGGAGACTTTTGCACCGCTTTACCTATGCTTAAAGTTTTAAAAAAACAAACAAATCATAAACTTTTCGTCCTTGTTTCAAAGATAAACTATGAGTTTGCAAAAAACTTTGATTTTATAGATGAAGTTTTACTCTATGAGGAAAAACCTTTAGAACTTAATAAAAAAATTGATGTTAGTATCTCAGCCTTTATAGATACAAAGCTTGGAATAAATCTCTTAAGAAGTGGCATAAAAACAAGAATAGCTCCTGCAACAAAAATAGCTCAAATCTTCTTTAACAAAAGAGTAAAACAAAGAAGAAGTAAAGTTTTAAAAAGTGAATGGGAGTATAACTTAGAACTTTTAAAAGCTTTTGATAACTCTTTGGATATAACTTTTACCCCACCACTTTTAAACTTTGGTTTCAAAAGAGAAAATATCACAGTTTTTCATCCGGGATTTGGTGGCAGTAGTGACGGAAACTTGACAATAGATGAGTATATAAAGTTAGCAAAAAGTGTTAAAGATAAAACTAAAGTCATATTTACATTTGGTCCATCTGATATGAAAGCAAAAAAATATATAAAAGCAAATACTGATTTTGATATAAAAGATAACTTTTTTTCCCTTTGGGAGTTTACAAAATTTTTAGCAACTATAAATGTCTTTGTTTCCACTTCAACTGGACCAATGCACTTAGCAAGTTTATCAAATACAAAAACTTTATCATTTTTTGGAAATACAAAATTTGCAAGTTATAAAAGATGGAAACCTGAAAGTAGCGATGAATGTCAGAAAAATTTCTTACTTCCGACAGATTTTGATATAATAGTAAAAAGTTTGAAGGAAATGATATAATATGGCTAAGATAGATAAAATAAAAGAGCAGATAAATTATCTAAAGTTGTTACTTGGTGTTTTTATCGCTATTTTGTTATCTTTGATTGGTTGGACTGCGAATCATATAGATAATATAGAAAATATCAGATTTGCTATCTCTATATTTTTAATATTTTTTTCATCTATAGTTATTTTGTATATTAATAAAAAAATTCTATCTAAGATAGATGAGTTGGAGGATATATAATGGAAATTATTTTTATTTTAACAGTTCTATTTGCTTTTAGCATACTTTTTTACAATATTTTTGATACATTTAAACATTTTGAATCAAAATAAATTGAAAATATTTATAGAAATCCCAACTTGGCTTGGAGATGCCGTTATGACAACTCCGTCTTTTGAAAATATAACAAAAACATACCCTGATGCCAAAATAACACTTTTTGGTTCTTTTGTTTCTACAGAAGCTTTAAAAAAGCATCCTCAGATTGAAAGAGTCATCATAGATGAAAGTAAAAAAGCAAGAATAAGAGCTTTATGGATATATAACTTAGCAAAGAGTTTGGGTAAATTTGATATGAGTTTTACCTTTAGACAAAGATTCTATCCTAAACTTTTACAACTCTTTTTAAACTCTAAAAAAAAATTTATTTATAAAAGATATACAAAAGAGTTAAGACATCAAGTTATAAGATATAACGACTTTGTAAACTATTCTTTAAAAATAAACTCCAATCCAAAAGAACTAAAACTATACCATACTCCAAAAAGATATCCTAAAAAAACTTTAGGATTAAATCCCGGAGCTACTTATGGAAGTGCAAAGAGATGGTATCCAAAACGATTTGCACTTGTTGCAAAAGAGTTAAGTAGCAAGTATGATATCGTTATATTTGGCAGTAGTGGTGAAATGGATATGGCAAATGAAATAGAAAACATTTTAAAAGAAAACTCAGTTACAAACTATCAAAACTTAGCAGGAAAAACTTCAGTTAGCGAACTTATAGAGCATATAGCAGGACTATCTCTTTTTATCACAAACGATAGTGGCCCTATGCATATAGCCTCAGCTTATGAAGTACCAACTATTGCACTTTTTGGTCCCACAAAGTATAAAGAAACAAGTCCTTGGAAAAACAAAAATGCAAAAATCATAAGATATGAACTTGAGTGTAGCCCTTGTATGAAAAAAAGCTGTCCCTTAAAAACTCACGAGTGTATGAGAAAAATAAGTGTCAAGGATGTTCTAGATATGACCTTTACAATAAATCTTTTTTTTATATTGCTGATTTTATCATAAAGTTTTACATAAAGTTTTACAACTTTTAGTTTGATGTTTTTAAAGTAACTAATTGATTGAGAATTGGAATCAGTAGAAGCTATAACTATTATGAAAGAAAAGTAAATCCAAAAAAAGAGGCAATTAGACAAAGAATCAAAGAGATAGCTAATGAAGCTCATCCTAAATATCCATACAAACTTAAAGATGTAAAAATCAATAAACCAAATAAAGTATGGTCAACTGATATCACCTATATCAAAATCAATGGTGGAATAGTTTATCTTGCAGCAATAATTGACTGGAAAAGTGGGATATTTTATCCCTAGCTTTTTATCTTATAAATTTACCACTTTTTCCGCCCTCTTTACTTAAAAGTTTTATATCAGTTATAACCATAGATTTATCTATCGCTTTTGCCATATCATAGATAGTTAAAAGTCCTATACTAACTCCGGTTAGTGCTTCCATCTCAACTCCAGTTTTTCCTGTAAGTTTTGCTTTTACTTCTAGCCTAAAGCCAGGAAGTTTCGGTAACTCTTCCACTTTACAATTTACTCCAGTTAACATTAAAGGATGGCACATCGGTATAAGACTTGGAGTTTGTTTCGCTCCCATTATGGCTGCTATAACAGCTGTTTGTAAAACCGGACCCTTTTTAGTTTGATTTGAAACTATCATATCATATGCCTTTTGACTCATAATTATAGTTCCATCAGCTATAGCAACCCTTATTGTATCATCCTTTTTTGTAACATCTACCATTTTAGGTCTATCTTTTTCATCTAAATGAGTAAGTTTCATACTTTTCCTTTACTATTTTTTTGTTACAATACTATAATTTGATTAATAAAAAAAGGATTTGCTATGAAAAAATTTTTATCATCTTTATTTGTAGTTTCATCTATACTTTTTGCTGAAGCTATATCCATTCCAACTGTAAATAAAACACCAATAACTATGGATATAAGTGGTGAACATATTGATTTTCAGGGATATCAAGGGAAGTATGTATTGTTAGAGTATTTTGGGACAAGATGTCCTATGTGTGCTATGGAGTTAGAACACTTAAAATCTATGCAAGAAAACAATCCCAAAATAGAAGTTATAGCTGTGGAATTGCAAAATACTCCAACAGATAGATTACAAAAATATATTATAGATAACAAAATAACATACCCTGTTATAGATTTTCAAAATGCCTATACTTTATATATGTTTGCTAAAAATGCTACCACACAGTGGCGAGGAAGTATTCCATTGATAATACTATTTGACAAAAATGGACAAGCACTTACATATTTTATGGGAGTTGTTGGTGAGGATGATATAGTAAATGCTATAAAAAATTATACTGGAGTAGATATAAGTTATGAAAATAATCTATCAGCCAATGGGAGCTTATCAAACTAACTGCTACATAGTTAGTGATAGTAGTGGGGAAATCATCATAGACCCTGGTGTCGGTGCAACAAAATGGGTTTTACAAAATATCAAAAATCCTCTTGCTATACTAAATACACACGGTCACTTTGATCATATATGGAGCAACAAAGAGTTAAAAGAGAGGTTAAATGTTCCTATCTATTGTCCAGAAGATGATGCTTTTATGCTTGATAGTGATCCTTTTGGACAGGGAACTCCATCAAGTAAAGCAGATGTTTTGGTAAAAGGAGATAAAAGTTTTAAGCTAGGTAACTTTAAAGTAAAATATCTTCACTTTCCAGGACATACTCCTGGATGTAGTGCGATAGAGATAGGTGAAAACTTCTTTAGTGGAGACTTTATCTTTGCTAGAAGTATAGGAGCAGTTGATTTTCCATACTCAAGTCCAAAAGATATGAAAAAAAGTATCAAAAAATTTTTAGATATAAAATACAATAAAAAAGTTTATACAGGACATGGAAATCATACAACTATAAAAGAGGAGCAAAGAACACTACCAGCTTGGCTAGATTTTTTATAACTTAGCAACTAGTGACATACTCCCCACGCCTAAAGGTGGGGATTCTGGCTTTAAAACAAGACTTGCCCAACTTATACAGGTCTTGCAGTCTCTATACCAAGAGGTAAAAATCCTATTAACCTGCAGTGGAAAATAGATATTTTTTATCATCAACTATCACCTTTCTCTTTACAATATCTCTTCACAAAGCACTCTGTATCACATTTTGGATTTTTTGCCGTGCAAATATATCTTCCAAAAAGCACAAAACCCTGATGCAATATATAAAGTTCTGTTTTAAACTTTTTTGTAAGTTCCTTCTCCACTTTTATAGGAGTGTTTTCATAGCTAAGTCCTAAACGATGAGCCACTCTAAAAACATGAGTATCCACTGCCATTAGATTTTTTTGTTTATACTCTATCATAACTACATTTGCTGTTTTTTGTCCAACCCCTGCTAACTTTATAAGTTTTTTTTCATCAAGAGGTATCTTTCCTTTAAATTCATCTTCAATACTTTTTGCCATTTTAATAAGATTTTTAGCTTTATTGTTAAAAAAAGAGCAACTTTTTATATACTCTTTTAACTCACCTATATCTGCTTTTGATAACTCTTTTGTTGATGGATACTTTTTAAAAAGTGCAGGGGTTATTATATTAACCCTTTTATCAGTGCATTGAGCCGATAGCATCACACAAACCAAAAGCTCATAGAGATTGTTATAGTTTAACTCAGTCTTAGCTTCTTTATATCTTGAGATAAAAGCCTCTCTTATAGCTTCTATCTCTTTTTTTGTAGTTCTTTTTAGCATCAACTACCAGAAGTATTAAAATCTCTTCTAGCATTTGATATGGCTATATAAAAACCTACCATAACATCGAGCATCTGTGCCTCAAGTGCTAACCAATAAAGTGCTGCTGGAGTTTGATTTAGTTTCATTATGATATATATTATATATCCAAAAACCGCTATCAGTAGCAAAAATGACATAATAAAATCAATCCAAGCATTAGATCCCGTTGGTGCAAACATAGCTGATTTAATCATCTCTATTGATAGTGTAAACATCAAGATTCCTGCAATTAAAACAGCAAAATTGTATGCACTTATAACATCTTTAGGGATTATACCCTCAACTTTTAAAAATATAATAGCTATAGGTATAGCATTTAAAGGTATCAATGAAAACAAAATACCCATATTTTCCTCCTTAACTTTTATATCTCTAATCTTATCAAAAAAGATAAGAACATATCATTATTTTGTATAATTTTAACAATTTAATTAATTGCATTAAACTAAGTTTAATTATTGTATAATCTAGGCTCATCGAATAATAAGGAGAATTGATATGGGTAAATATGTTGAATTAAACAGTTCTAATTTTGACTCTACAATAGCAGAAGGTATAACTTTGGTTGATTTTTGGGCCCCGTGGTGTGGTCCTTGTAGAATGATAGCTCCTGTCATTGAAGAGTTAGCTGAGGATTTTGATGGTAAAGCTACTATTGCTAAAGTAAATACAGATGAAGAGCAAGATATAGCTATCAAGTATGGTATCAGAAGCATACCTACACTTCTTTTCTTTAAAGACGGAGAGTTGGTTGATCAAATGATTGGTGCGGCTGGTAAACAGATTATCGCTGACAAAATAGATGCTCTACTATAAAGTATAGTATGAGTAAAAAAAGAGGGAGAAAAGTTTTCTCCCTTAACTACCTTTTTGCATCTTTTTTTGGTTCTCTTATGATTGCCGGAGCATTTGCTTACTATGACCATAGGTTTTCCAAGTTTAAATTTTTTAATTTTAAAGACAATGTTTTTTACACTAAAAATGATATTTTTAAACCTAAAAAGGACAATTATACTGTTTTAATCTATAGTTCAAATATGTCAAATAGAGAAAAACTTACTCAAAAAATCAAAACAAAATATAAAATACTCGCTATTGACCTATATCAGCGAAGGTTTAAAGAAGAAAATAGTACCATTTACTTAACAGCAGGTATGAACACTCTTTTAAAATTAATACAAAATTTTAACATTTATGATATACCAGTTGTTTTTGATGTTAAAAAATTTAACAATGCTTTATATAAGCAAGATTCTAAAATAAAAAATTTAGAATAGGGGGAAGAGACTATGCTTGATTTAGCGATTATTGGTGGTGGACCGGCAGGACTTAGTGCAGGGCTTTATGCTACTAGAGGTGGTATAAAAAATGTAGTTTTGTTTGAAAAAGGACTTCCAGGAGGAGCCATAGCAAATAGTAGTGAGATAGAAAACTATCCAGGAGTGGAACAAGTTTTAAGCGGTATGGAGTTTATGGAACCTTGGCAAAGACAGTGTTTTAGATTTGGCTTAAAGCACGATATGAAAGAGATAGAACAAGTTAGAAAAAATGGTGATACTTTTATATTAAAAACATATAACGAAGAGGTAGAAGCAAAAAATGTCATAATATGCACCGGTAGCACTCCCAAAAGAGCCGGTATAAAAGGAGAAGACACTTTTTATGGAAGAGGAGTTAGCAACTGTGCTACTTGTGATGGATTTTTTTACAAAGATAAAGAGGTAGCAGTTATTGGTGGTGGAGATACTGCACTTGAAGAGGCACTTTACTTGGCAAATATCGCTTCAAAAGTTTACTTACTTCATAGAAGAGATGAGTTTCGTGCATCTCCTTCAACTGTTAAAAGGATAAAAGCAAATGATAAAATAAAGCTTCTTTTATCTGTAAAAGTAGATGAGATAATCGGTGATAATATGGGGGTAAACGGACTTGTTTACAAAGATAAAGATGATAATACCCACACTTTAAATATTCCGGGTATATTTATATTTGTAGGTATGGATGTAAATAATCAAGTTTTAAAACAAGATGATGGAAGTTACCTTTGCAAACTTAACCAATATGGAGAGGTAAAGGTTGATTTAAATATGAAAACAAATCTATCCGGACTTTATGCAGCCGGGGATATAAGAGAAGCATCAGCTAGACAGGTTGTATGTGCTGCAAGTGATGGTGCTATAGCTGCACTACAAGTTATAAATAGTTTACATTAAATATAGGGGAAATAATGAAAAAAGTAGGAATTTTCGGTTCAACAGGAAGAGTTGGAAAACTTTTGATAAAAAATCTTAAAAACCATAATAGTTTAAAACTAACAACACTACATGTAACAGATAGGTTAAACTTTGCTGTAGATGAAAACCTTTTAGTTACAAATGATATAACAACTCTTTTAAAAAAAAGTGATGTTGTTATAGATTTTTCTTTACCAAATGGAACTGAATCTCTACTTGAAGAGGCTATAAAAAATCCCACCACTTTAGTTATAGGAACAACTGGACTAAATCAACATCAATTAAATCTTTTAGAAGAAGCAAGTAAATATATGCCTATACTTTATGCAACAAATATGTCTTTGGGTATTGCAGTTTTAAACAAACTTGCATCAATGGCAAGTAAACTTTTAAATGATTTTGATGTAGAGATAGTAGAAATGCATCATAGATACAAAAAAGATGCTCCAAGTGGAACAGCTCTTACTTTAGCAAAGCATATAGCAACTGCAAGAGGACTTGACTTAGATGGGGTAAGAGTAAGTGGAAGAGATGGAAATATCGGTGAAAGAACAAAAGATGAGATAGCAGTAATGGCACTAAGAGGTGGAGATATAGTTGGAAGACACACCGCAGGTTTTTATAACGATGGTGAGTTTATAGAGTTAAATCACACTGCAACAAGTAGGGATACTTTTGCAAAAGGTGCTATAAGAGTTGCTTCGTGGCTAGTTAACCAAGAAAATGGACTATATAAAATAACAGATTGTTTAGGAATATAAATGTGTGCGGTTGTAGGTGTTTTTAATGTCAAAAATGCTTCTAAGGTTGCTTACTATGCACTTTTTGCTATGCAACATCGTGGACAAGAGGCGACAGGTATAACTTCAAGTGATGGAGAAAGACTCTATACAAAAAAATCAAAAGGGCTTGTAAGTGATGTCTTTGCTAATGAGAGTGTGTTTGAGTATTTAAAAGGCTCAAAGGCAATAGGACATAACAGATACTCAACAGCAGGAAGTAGCTCACTTGAAGATGCTCAACCGATAGATGCAAAGTATCTTTTGGGAGAAATCTCCGTAGTTCACAATGGTAACTTGATAAATAAACAAGAGGTAAGAGAGAAACTTGTAAAAGAGGGCGCCATATTTCAGTCCGATATGGATACTGAAAATATCATCCATCTTATAGCAAGAAGTCAAAAAAACTCTCTTGAAGAAAGGATTATGGAGGCACTTGATGATATAAAAGGTGCTTATTGTCTTATTATCCAAAGCAGAAAAAAGATGTTTGTTATAAGAGATAGATATGGGGTTAGACCTCTATCTTTAGGAAAGTTTCCAAATGGAGGATACATAGTAGCAAGTGAAACATGTGCTTTTGATTTAGTAGGTGCCAAGTTTGTAAGAGATGTAAACCCCGGAGAGATGCTTATCTTTAAAAAAGGAGAAGAACCAAAATCCATCCAAGTTTACAAGCCAGATCCAAGACCTTGTGCTTTTGAATATATCTATTTTGCAAGACCAGATAGTGTTATAGATGGTAAAAATGTATATGAAATAAGAGTAAAAATGGGTATGCAACTTGCAAAAGAAAATCCAGTAGATGCCGACATAGTTTTACCTGTGCCAGATAGTGGTATAGTCGCTGCTTTGGGTTATGCAAAACAAAGTGGTATCCCTTTTGAAAATGCAATAGTAAGAAATCACTATGTCGGAAGAACATTTATCGAACCTATTCAAGAGATGAGAGATTTAAAAGTTGGACTAAAACTATCTCCTATAAGGAGTATCATAGAAGGAAAAAAAGTTGTTATTATAGATGACAGCCTAGTAAGAGGAACAACTTCTAGACAGATTATAAAGATGCTAAAAGATGCCGGAGCTAAAGAGGTTCACTTTAAACTTGCATCTCCACAAATAAAACATCCTTGTAAATATGGTATAGACACTCCAAGTTATAAAGAACTTATAAGTGCAAATATGAGTGATGAAGAGATAAGAAAGCAAATAGGAGCAGACAGTCTTTCTTTTTTATCACTAGATGGTTTGATAGATAGTTTAGGTCGAGATAGAAAATACTCTTTAGTAAGTTTTGATGGAAATTATTTTATAAAATAATATTTATGAGAGAGGTTTTAACAACAGGTAGATATTTTAGAAAAAAGTATGGTGTAAATGTTTATAAGACCCCCATCTCTTTAGTAGGTTTTACCTGTCCAAATATCGACGGCAAAGTTGCAAAAGGTGGTTGTAGCTTTTGTGAAAATGAATCTTTTAGCCCAAATCTAAAAGTAAAAACCAAGAGAAAATTTTACTTAAACCCAAACTCACAAACAAATCCTCTTTTAGAACAACAACTTTTACAACTAAAATCCCAATACAGCTTAACAAAAACAAAACTAGAAAAAAAGTTCAATGCTAAAAAATTTTTAGTATATTTTCAATCTTTCACAAATACTTATGCACCACTTCCTACACTAAAAACTCTCTATGGCAATGCTTTAAAACTTGATGGTGTCATAGGACTTAGTATAGGAACTAGAACAGACAGTATCAATGAAGAAATACTTAAATACTTAGCAAACTTAAGTCAAGATTATGAAATATGGATTGAGTATGGCATACAAACTGTTTGTGACGAAACTCTAAGGAAGATAAACCGTGGTCACGATGTAGAAAATATGAGATATTGGATCAAAAAGACAAAAGAATATGGTTTAAAAATATGCGGACATTTGATATTTGGCCTACCAAATGAAACTCAAGAAATGATGCTAGATAGTGTAAGATTTATAAATGAGCAAAAAATAGACTCCATAAAAATTCACCCTATGTATGTAACAAAAAACACCGCCTTATCACAAGAGTATAAAAACAGTAAATTTACACCTATAACAGAAAAACTATATGTAGAAACCGTTATAAAAGCTTTAAAAATACTTGATAAAAATATTATAATCCAAAGAGTAACTGCAGGTATAAACGACAATTCACTTTTAGCTCCGTCGTGGTGTAGATGTAAGCATAACCAAATAAACTATATAAAAAGAGAACTGTTAAAAGAGGGATTGATTTATTGACTAAAATTTTTGAAAAACTATAAGTTTAATAACTGACAATATATTATCACTGTAACTATATGACATTTCTCTTACTAAACTTTACCCTTATTTATGGTATAATTTCTCCAAAATTATACAAGGAAATCATTATGATAAACAGAAGAAAACTTCCTACTGTATTTTTAGGCATATTTTTTGCTTTGCTTGTTTTGTTTGTAGCAAATATTGATTTTACTGGTAAGGATGTATTTGATACTATTTTCAAGGAGATAAATGGAGTCTTAGCAACATTTTTGTTTTATGATATAAGTTTTGGCTTGGTAAAAGGTGCCACTTTTCCATTTATAGTAGCTTGGTTGATAGTTGCTGGAGTATTTTTTACTATAAGATTTAACTTTGTAAATTTAAGAATGCTACCCCACTCTTTAAAAGTTTTAATGGGAAAATATAGAACAAAAGATGATAAAGGAGAGGTTAGTCCATTTGCATCTCTTACTGCTGCACTTAGTGCAACTGTCGGACTTGGTAATATAGCCGGAGTTGCTATAGCCATATCCATAGGAGGTCCCGGAGCTACATTTTGGATGATAATGGCAGGTTTTTTAGGTATGACTTTAAAGTTTACCGAAGTCACACTTTCTCAACAGTATAGAGTTTGGCGACCAGATGGTAAAATAATGGGTGGAGCTATGGAATATCTTTCTCGTGGACTTAGTGAAAAAGGGATGGAAAAACTTGGAAAAAGTTTAGCTATTATCTTTGCTATCTTTACTATCGGTGGGTCTTTAGGAGCCGGAAATGCTTTTCAGGTTGGACAATCTATGGGAGCAATGGCAGAAATAGTCCCATTTATAAAGGAATATCCTATAGTTTATGGTATAGCTATGGCAACTCTTGTAGGATTTGTTATCATAGGAGGTATAAAAAGGATAGCAAATACAGCAGAAGCTGTTGTGCCAACTATGGTTCTTATCTATCTAAGTGCAACTATCTTTATACTGTTTTCTAACTTTGAAAAAATCCCTCATGCTTTTTTGCTTATCTTTACGGAAGCTTTTCATCCAAAAGCAGTTGCCGGTGGAGTTATAGGAGTATTGGTTCAAGGTTTTAAAAGAGCAGTTTTTTCGAGTGAAGCTGGTATAGGTTCAGCTGCTATCGTTCATGCAACTGCTAGTGTAAAGTATCCGGTTAGACAAGGTTTTGTTGCACTTTATGAGCCTTTTATAGATACGATAGTCATCTGCACTATGACAGCTTTGGTTATAGTAATAACTGGAGTTTATGAACCAAACGGAGAGTTTGCAAACTTAGTTGCATCCAAAAATGGAGCGGCTTTAACAAGTGTGGCTTTTGGAACAGTTCTTAGTTGGTTTCCTATGATACTTACTATCTCGGTAACATTGTTTGCATTTTCTACTATGATAAGTTGGTCATATTATGGAGAAAGAGCTTGGACTTATGTTTTTGGAGAGAGATATACACTTGTTTATAGACTTTTGTTTATAGGTTTTACAGTTGTAGCAAGTATAGTTAGTCTTGGAAGTATGCTTGAGTTTAGTGATCTACTTATACTTGGTATGGCATTTCCAAACTTAGTGGGACTCTATATCTTACATGGAAATGTAAAAAGAGATCTAAAAGAGTATATGAAAAAATTAAAAAGTGGAGAACTTGATAGAGAAGTGATGAAAGATTAGGTTTTGTTTACTTTAATCTCCCCCCCCCATTTGTCAAAACCAAATCTAAATTTTTTTTATTCCACCTCTTATGCTATCCCAAGTAACATACTTTTAACATCATAGCACCTATTATTAACATCCATAACAAGTTTCATTGGTGTTAAACAATCCAACGCCAAATACAACCTCTCTTTATTGGTAAAGAAACTATTTTATTTGAAAGTCTCCAAATATATCCTAAACCCTTTCTCCTTTTCCAAAAATTCTACAAAACCGTTATGAGCTTTTATAATTTCTAGTGAAAGAGTAAGACCTAGTCCGTGTCCTTTTAGTTTTGTAGTTTTAAAAGGTTCATAGAGTATATTTTTATTTTTGATAGGAACTCCTGTATCTTTTACGATAAATATATCGTAACCATTATTTTTTTGATGAGTTACGGTTACTACTCCCCTATCATCCCCACTCTCTTCTATGGCATCAAAGGCATTGTATAAAAAATTTTGAAAAACGATACCAAGTAATTCAAAGTCTCCATATATCTCATCCTCATCAAACTCCATATCAAGCTCTACCTCTTTAGTAAAAGAGTAAAAATCAAAAGAGTTTTCTATCTCCTCTTGAAGCTCTTCTAAAGATATGGCTCTTTTGTTTGCTTGGACTCCTTTTGTAAAAAGAAGTGTTGATTTTATGATTCTTTCCACTCTGTGTATAGCTTTTTTTATCTCCATAACCATAAGTTTGTTTTTCATATCTACCCTATTTAGAAGTGTTGATGCAAGGATAGAAATAGAGCCTATCGGATTTCTTATCTCGTGAGCTAAGTGAGTGGAAACTTGTCCCATAGATGCAAGTCTTTCTTCTCTTTTTTGTTTAGTTATATCTATAGCATTTATGATAGTGCTTTTTTCAGATTTTTTTATCTTTATAAGATAGATCTTATCACCATCTTCTATCTCATAGTCGTTTTTATTATGGTTTATTTTTGAGTAGAGGTTTGAAAGGTTTTTTGCTTCACTATTTATAAGAAAAAATTCTCCACTTTTATCAAGCACCCAAAGGGGATTTGGCAAAAACTCTATAACTTCATTTATCATCTCTCTCATTTGACGAAACTCTTCTTCTGCTTTATGGGTACTTGCTATGATCTCTTCTAAATTTGCTAAAATATCTTTATTGTTCATACAAATAACCCTTTAAAATCCTCTATATCAAATAAAATCAAATCTTTATCCTTGCTTTTTAAAAGTTCATTGCTAAAACCACTTTTTGAAAATAGTAGATAATAATCCACATCAAATCCAGCCTTTGCACACTTTTTTTTGAGTTTATTTAAGATACTGCCATTTACTTTGTGATTTGTCCACTTGCACTCACCAACATAGGTTGTTCCATCTTTTGCAACTGCATAGAGGTCAAATTCTACAAATCTATCCCAATATGAACCATATTCTATTATATCAAACTTTTTATCTAACAACTTATTAGATAGATACTCAAAATTTAAGCTGATAAAATAATCAAGATTTTCCTCTATATTTTCTAAAGTATTTTTAAATATACCACTTTCTAAATCCTTTTTATAAGGATAGATAAACATAAACCAAAATCTGTCAAAACCCTTTTTAAACTTTATCTTATCCTCTATCCTATAACCCTTATATCCTCTTTTTCTTCGCTTGTTATAGATAAAATTTGGCTCCTCTCTTGAGTATTCTTTCTCCACAACAGCATTTTGAAATAGGATTTTATATATAGTTTTTCCGCGGTAATGAGAGATATCATTTTTATAAACTGAGTAACTTTTACGGTTGCCAACAGCTAAACGATGAAGAAACTTTTCTATATCATTTTGTAGTTTTCTATCATCGCTAAAAATATATTTTTGTTTTAATGTATGATAATTTTTTAAAATATTTTCAAAAATATTTTCTTTTAAAGTTTCATAGGATGTTAAAAAATTCAAGTTTTCAAATCCATCAAATACAGATATATACTCTACTAACTCTTTTGTATCAAGATATGAAAAACGGCCTTTAAAACTCTTCATAAAAAGGAGTCTATCATACCAGAGCTAAAAACTCCATAGAATCCATAGAGGTGGAAAGCTTTGTATCCTCCAAATATGCATCAAAGATACCACTTTGTTTAAAAAATTCAAAAAGTTTTCCATCTATTTCACCATTTTTTGCCATCTTATCCATAATAGCAAAAGCTTCTTCTTTACTTTTTGCTTTTTTATAAGGTCTATCACTCGAAGTTAAAGCTTCAAATATATCACAGATAGTAAGCATTCTAACCTCTTTTGATATCTCATCCCCTTTAAGTCCAAAAGGATAGCCTTTGCCATTTAGCTTTTCGTGATGAAAACCTGCTATTTGCGGTATCTTTTGAAATTTTTTAGGAAATCTTAGGCGAGAAAGCATCTCATATCCTGCTTTTGCATGATCGTTTATCTTTTCTCTATCTTTTTTAGTTAAATTACCATATTTTATACTCAATTTTTCTACATCACTTTCATCTAAAAGTTTCCTATAGTCTTGCAATGTTTTATACTTTATTTTTGAAATATCCTCAACCCTTTTGATATCTTCATCATCTAAAACTACAGATGGATCATTTATTTTTTGTATAAAGCTTAAGTTTTTTATAAGAGAGTTTATCTCTTTTTGATATAACTTTTTAACTTTGTCTATATCAACATCAACTTCACCTTTGAGATATGATACTTCAAGCTCCAACTCATCTACTTTTAAAGAGTTTATGGCATTTAAAAATCTCTCTTCTATCTCACTTATTTTATCACATATAGAGTGGAGCCTTGTCTCTTTATCAAGCACATAATCAGGTGTTGTTATCTTTCCTATATCGTGAACTAGAGCAGATATAGATAACTCTTTTTCTTCATCTTTTGAATAAACTTTATCTTTAAAAAGGGTATTATCACGATTTATAGCAAATATCATAAGTTTCATAAGCTTTTCAACATTTTTTATATGATTATATCCATATTGCGACTTTCTGTTTATAGCAAATGATATAGATTTTATAAAAGATAAAAAAAGATTTTCCAAATCCTCTATAAGTTTATTTTTACTTATTGCAGTTGCTGCATATATAGCATAAGATGCTATTTCATCCTCATCTTCACTTGTATAACTCTCTATATTTAAAAAATCATTTTTATTTATAAGTTGTAAAACTCCTATAACTTCATCATCGTAGTCAATTAGTGGCAAAACCAACATTGATTTTGAACGATAGTTATTATTTTTATCAAAAACTTTTGTTCCTTCAAAATTAAACTTTTTACACTCATAAACATCCTCTATATTTATAGTTTCTTTAGTCAATGCACATAAAGCAGAAACATTTGTTTTATTTTCTTTTCCATCTATGTAAAGAGGTATATTTGGCCAATCAATATCAGATGTAAAAATATTTAATTTGTGATTTATAACTGTTTTAAACTTTAGACTATTTTCCTCTTTTAGATATACTGTTCCTCCATCACTTCTTGTTATTTTCATAGCCTCTACCAAAATTGTTTTTAAAATAGTATCCAAATCTTTTTCTTTTGATATAAGTTTTATAAAATCAGCCTTTTTAATCCCATACTCTTTAAAGTTAGTATCTATTAAAAATTCGCCCTCTTTTATAATTCTACCATTACCCTTTAAAAGTTCAAAAGATTTTATCTCCTTTTTTAATTCAGCTTTATGGTTCTCTTTTAAGTGAACTAAATAAACATCTATACTTCTATCAATCTTTTCTAACTCTTTTTTTAAAGTTAAAGTTGAAAAATGTCCACTAACCTCAGCTAAACTCTCAAGCCTTGAAGGATAAGAGCAGTCAACTATAAGTGAATCTACTTTATATTTATATATTTTATCTATAATATTTTGAAAAGCCTTTGTATCAGGAGCAAATATAGTTTTAAAATCAGGCTTTTCTATAACAAAACCACAAGTTGAAACTGTATGATTTACCTCTATAGGAGTTATAGTTACATCTTTAAACTTATAACTTTTATCAAACTCTATAGTTTCATATATTAAAGACGGTTTACCAGTATATAAAAGATTTATCTTTGAAAAATCAGGCCAAATTTTATTGTTAAAGATATTGTTTTGAAGGCTTTCTATAGTGTTTTTTAGTCCGTAAATTGTGATTGGATTTTTTAACTTTTCAAAGTTTAAATCAAAAAGATAGGGGATATCCGCTATATGATCTAAGTGAGAATGAGTTAAAAATATATGCTCTATAAACCTACTATCATCTTTTAAAATATTTATAATATTTCCACCATCTATTAAAATATTATAAGCAACTTGCAAACAAGTAGTGCCACTTCTTACCCCTTTACTACCACCAACTCCTAAAAATCTTACATCATTTTGTAACAAATCTATACACTCCGTCAAAATTTTTTATATTCAACTTTTCAAGTTCCTGACATCTTTTTATATATACTTCATATAAAAATAATCCATATCTTTCATATAACTCTTCAAAAAAAGCTTTCGCCCCTATAAAATCGGCATTTCTATAAAATTTTAAAGCTTTTAAATACATATTTTCTCTCATTTTTTCATCTTCACTAAACTCTCCCTCTCCTAAAACTTCATATATTTTGATGCTTTTATTTTTCCCTTTAACCTGCACCAAATCAAGATCTCGTATCTTGTAACTGTCTCTTAGTTTTTGCTTTGTATCTTCACTTATTATTATCTTTGCTCCATAAACTTTTGTAAGTCCTTCTAATCTTGAGCAAAGATTTACACTATCTCCTATGATGGTAAAATCACTCCTACTTTTACTTCCTATCTCTCCAACTGTTGCAACTCCCGTATGTATGCCTATACCTATGCTTATAGGAGGAGTTAAAGTTTTATTTAACTCCTCTAAACTCTCTATCTGTTTTATAGCACACTTTAAAGCTAAATCGCTATGAGAGTTTTGAGAAATAGGAGCATTCCAATAAGCCATAATAGCATCGCCTATATATTTGTCAATAGTTCCGTAACTTGCTATAACTATCTCACTCATCTTTGATAGATAACTGTTTAGATATTCTAAAAGTCTTTTTGCACTTCCAAATTCCTCTGATATAGTTGTAAAATTTCTTATATCACTAAAAAAGATAGTTATCTCTTTCTCATTTGCACTAAAATCCACATCATTTTTTAAAAGCTCTTCAACAACAGCAGGAGAAACTTTTGTAGCAAACTTCTTTTTTATCAACTCTTTTTGTTTTGACTCAATAAAAAGTTTGTTAAACATCATATAAAAAACTGTTGTTGTAACTGCAAGAAAAGGATATAAAAAGTTTAAAAGTATTGCATTAAAGAACATTTCATAATAAAGATAGTAAAAAAGAACACCTATATACACAAAAGAAAAAACCAAAGATAAAATAGGAGATAAAAAGCTTAGTATCAAAGTTAAAATAAAAACAGCCACAAAGATAACTATGATATTTTGCCCTAAAAGATATGATGGAGAACTTATAAACTCACCATTTATGATGTTGTCTAAAACATTTGCGTGTATCTCAACTCCGGGAAAAACTGAACTAAAGGGAGTGCTTCTTAAGTCTAAGAGTCCTGATGCACTTGTTCCAAAAAAAAGTATTTTTCCCTCTAACTCATTTTTATCTACCCTATTTTCATACACATCAACTGCACTTATATATCTATAACTTTTCTCTCCTCGATAATTTACAAATACTCTACCATATCTATCTGTTGGTATTTCTAGATTACCAAGTTTTATTCCCACAACTCCATTTTCATCATAATAAATCTCTACTATCCTCACTCCTAGCATTGCTCTAACCATCTCTAAACTTAAAGATGGATAGAGAGTTCCATCATATGAAAAAAGCATCGGCACATATCTCACAACTCCATCACTATCTGAAAACATATTAAAACTACCACTACTATAGGAGTTTTTACTAAGTATGGGAAGGTTTGTTGTATAACCTAAAGCTTTTGGTATGTAGTCGTTAAAATCTTGTTTATCTTTTTCTATGAAGATGGCATTTTGTCTTGGTGGTTCATTTGTTGTTATATTGTTTTCAAAGTTAAAAACCATACCAAGTATAGCCGGAGAGTTAACCAAAGTTTTAGCTAAAATCTCATCATAATCTTTTGCATTTTTACTTGTGATATTTAACTCTTTTAAAACTCTTTTTGGAGAGCTTTTATCGGCTTCTGCAAAAACCATATCAAAACCGATTATACCTATACCAGCATCTGTTAAGTTTTTTAAAATCCTTGCTATCTTATCCCTACTCCAAGGCCACTGCCCTAACTTTTGTAAAGATTTTTCATCCACATCGATGATAACTATATCTTTTGATGCCCCTTTTTCTCCTCTAATATTAAAAGCCATATCTATAAAGTTAGCATTAAATTTTTGTAGTGAAGAGGGATTAAAATATAGCAGAAGAGAAAAAGCTCCTGCTATTAAAGTTGAAATGAATATATTTGCTATAATCTTTTTCATATCACACCAAGTCGAAGCAAGAAGTGTTCCTAATTTGTTGTTTTTTTAGCTGTAAAATCAATATCGGCTTTTTCGTCAACGATAACTCCTTTCTTTTTAAGACTCATACTACCTCTTGCTTGTTCTAAATGCTCACCAATCAATTCAACATTTCCATTACCACTATAACCATCACTTATAGCTTGAAGATTAAACTTTCCTCCACTCTCAAAACTTCCTGCTACATCAGTATTCCAGTCGGATTTAGTTGAAATAAAACCTATATGTTTTTCTGTAGTAAATTGGATATCACCATTTACTTTCCCTTTTCCAAGATCAAAATCAAGGTTTATATGATTGTTTTCTGGCATAATATTATCTCCTCTTACCATTCCGCTATAATGAAGTTTATCAACTCCGCATACCTTCTCTCTTAGTCTTTCCAAATCACTAACTTTATCTCTTACATCATCCATATTTTCTTGACTACTTTCATATTCCATATCACTATTTTCAAAATCACCACCTATAAATTGTTCATTATCAAAATCTACATTTTGTTGAAGAGCATAGTTCGAATTATCATAAAAAGGATTTTTATGATTTCCTATCCTATTTCCTATGGCAGAAAAAAGATTTTTTCCAAAATTCTTACCTTGATTTATACTATGATTAAAACTATCTTGCACAAAGCTATTTTTATACTCTTTTTTATTTCCAATACCAACAAAATTTTCATTTTCTGTAAAATTTTTACCTTGACTTATACTATGACTAAGACTATCTTGTATAAAGCTATTTTTATGCTCTTTTTTATTTCCAACACCGACAAAACTCTCTTTTTCCATAAAATCTTTGACTCGATTTATAGTAGAATTTACTTTAGTAGAAACTTTTTTGGAAAATAAAGAAGTGTTATTGATATACGAAATAGATTTTACCACCATATTATTACTGTTGCTATTACTGTTACTATTTATCCCAGTTTGAAGACTCGAAACTTTCTGAATAAAATTATTTTTCAAAATTTTAGGAGGGCTTGGTGGTTCAAGACTCCCAAATGAAGTCATCTCGCCCTTTTTTACAGAAACTATACCAAAATCATTTTCCACTACTATCTCTCCGAAAGTACAAGCTATAGTCTCTTTATCATCCTCTATGATACCAATAAATGTTGTTCCTCTTACTCCTATAGTTGCATTTTTTGTTCTTAATTTAAACTTTGAATGATCTATCTTTCCTATCTTTCCCGTAATAGACTTAAAAATTCCTCTTGAAACTGAAAAATTAGCTTTTACTTTTGTTTTAGAAAAAATATAGTCATCTATCTTAAACTCTGTTTTTTGTCCTAGTGATATAACAGTATGATCGTTGAAAACAATTTGAAGTTTCGTATTTGGCATAGTCTTTATCAAATCACCCTTTTCTACATCACTCCCTGCAGAAAGTAACACTTGAAAATTTCTTCTAATAGCATATGCCTCACCATTGAGTGCAGTTATTTTTCCTATACTTGCAAATACAGATAATACCATCATAATCAATACTAAAATATGTTTCATTTTTACCCCTCACTTAGTTTTATATATGGAAAACATCTAAAAACTAGATAGTCCATAACTAAGTCGGCAAAAAATAAAAAAAACTTAATCCTTAAAACTCTTTTGTAACTTTAAATGTAACTAGATTTTTATCATATGAATAAATATCTATATTTGATTTATTACTTATTTTTGAAAATCCTAGTTGATAGTAGAGATCTTTTTTTATCTCTTGTTGAAAATTTAAATTATATTTATCCACTTTATCAACCCTTTTATCTACAATAGAAGGATCTTTTTCTTTATACTTATCCCTACTTTTTTTATATAAAAAATTTAAAAGGTTTGTTCTTAAAATATTATAAGATGTTCCAAGGGAAAAACTATCCCTTCTTTTTGCAACATCTATTCTATCACCATTAACTTTTTTATAATCCTTAAAACCAACCCCTATAATATTTGAAAATCCATACAACCTCCATAAAAATTTTACTCCTATCGAATATACTTTTGTGTTCTTTTCATTATTGTCTTTATTTTTATTTTTTTCAAACCCTATATTTCCCATAAAAACAATACTTTTTATCTTTTTAGCAATAGATGGATTTAAAGCTATGGTTTGCATATACACTTTTTTATCAACTTGAGTATAACTTAAACTAAAAGGCAAAGAGACTCTGATACCCAATGCAAAAAACTTATAAGTTGTAGTAAAATTGGCATAAGAAATCTTATCTTTATTGCTATTATGGTTACTTTCATCGTAAAAATATAAAGTATTTCCCCAAATGGTATCTTTTAATCTCCTTTGATATTGCAAAGCAAATTCAGTAGTTATAAATCTATCTTCTCTTTTTTTGGTATTACTGTCTATAAATCCTGCATATACCGGGTTATCAGACTTATTTTCTATGTTATCATCTCTAACTATCCCAACTGAAATACTACCTTTAAAAAAATCTTTTTTTATCTTTTTATCTATCCTTTTTATAAACCATTTTATATTTTTTTTTACAATAGATGGCGGATTTTGATTTAAAACTATTAAAAACTCTTTTTTAGACTCTTCATATCTACCCATAGCAAATAGAACTCTTGCATACTCTAGTCTTGCTCTTTTTGAATTTGGATTATTTATCAATACCCTGTCAAATATTTCCAAAGCTCTTTCATATTGCTTTTGTTTATAAAAAGATACTCCCTCCTCTATCTCTTCAAGAAAACCTGTAGCAAAAGAGAGTGAAAAAAAAAGTAATAACAAAGCTAATATTTTCATAACACCTCCAATATTCAGAGGTAGATCGACAAAATAAATTATTTTTTAAAGGATTTTAAAAATATAAGTAAAACTCCAAGATCTATTATTGCATCGGCAAAGTTAAATATTGCAAAATCAAAACCACAGTGCCAATAAACATAGTCCACAACACCTTCACGAAAAAATCTATCTGCAATATTACTTATACCTCCTGCTAAGATGAGTGAAGAAGCTATTAAATACCTACTTAAAATCTCTTTTTTTATAAAAAGAAAGACAAATACTCCTACTATCATAACAACTTGAAGATATTTTAAATATTCACCCAAAAAGGCAAACATAGAAAAAGCTACACCCTTATTGTAAGCTAAAACAAGAGAGATACAACTTCCATCTACTCTTGCTCCGTGAGTAAAAAGATATTTTATAGTTTGATCAACAGCTATAATAGTTAAAAATATCAATAAAAATTTTATTTTATTACTCATCTAGCCATTTAACTTTTTATCAAAGAACTTTTTAACTTCTTTAATTTTTTTAGATACAAGTTCAGTATCTTTTCCTTCAAGAAGTATTCTCAAAAGATTCTCGGTTCCTGAGTATCTTATAAGAGTTCTTACCCCCAAATCATTTAACTCTTTAACTAACTCTTTATAACCATCTATTTGTTCAAGAGGTATTTTATTTTTAATGTTCATATTTATAAGTATTTGAGGATAAAGTTCAAAAGGATTTAAAGCTTGACTTGCCTTTTTACCACTTTCTAACAAAATAGAAACTACTTGTAAAGATGCGGCTAGTCCATCACCTGTTTTTGCATAATCACTAAGTATGATATGTCCACTCTGTTCTCCACCAAAACTAAGTCCCTCTCTTTGCATAGTCTCTAAAACATGTTTATCACCAACATCACATCTAAAAAACTCAATACCTTCTTGGGTTAAAAAATCCTCCAAGGCTCGATTACTCATCACAGTCGCCACTACACCATTATTTGTTAATCGTTCATTATTTTTTAGATGAATTGCCAATGAAGCTAAAAGTTTATCACCATCGACTATCTCTCCATTTTCATCTACAACCACTAACCTATCAGCATCACCGTCAAAAGCAAAACCTATATCAGCTCTTAGTCTCCCAACCTCTTTAGCCAACTTTTCAGGATACAATGCACCACAATCTTTATTTATATTACTACCATCGGGATTATCATTTAAAACAAATATTTCAGCACCAAGTTCATTATAAACTGTCGGAGCAACTTTGTATGCCGCACCATTAGCACAATCAAGAACAATTCTAAGATTATTTAGTGTTAAACTTTTTGGAAAAGAGTTTTTGATATTTACTATATATCTTCCTATGACATCATCAATTCTTTTAGATCTTCCAACTTCTATACCGATTGATTGACTCTCGATTAAAAGCTTTTCATCAAAATAAATACTTTCTATCTCAGCCTCTATCTCTTCAGGAAGTTTATTTCCCCTTTTATCAAAAAACTTTATACCATTATCCTCAAAAGAATTATGAGATGCACTTATCATTATACCACCATCACATCTTAAATCTTCTGTTAAAAAAGCAATAGCAGGTGTTGGCATAGGTCCAATTTGTCTAACATCAAAACCAACCGCAGTAAGTCCGGAAACCACAGCATTTTCTATCATATATCCGCTTCTTCTTGTATCCTTTCCTACAAGTATTTTATTTGTTATAGCATTTTTCCTAAAGTATATACCAGCAGCCATAGCAAGTCTCATAGCAACTGCCGCAGTGAGTTTTTCTCCCGCTTTTCCTCTAACTCCATCCGTTCCGAATAGCTTCATAGCAAACCTTCGTAATTTAATTTAAAATCTAAAGTTATATTTTATATAACAAATAGAACTTAGTTTCAATTTGTGGTATAATAACAAAAAAAATCCTAAAGGAGAAGAAAAAATGAGAGGAATTTTACAATCTTTAGCTATAGGTTTACTTTTTTTTACACTTTCTATCTCAATTTTTAGTCTGTCTGATGCTAAATTGATAGGATTGATAGCATTTTTAGTTACTCTTTGGACAAATGGAGCTTCACCTCTAGGTGTAGTCTCTCTTTTACCTATCATACTTTTTCCAGCATTTGGAATTATAGACTTAAAAGCTGTTGCACCAAACTATTCTAAAAGCATTATATTTTTATTTTTAGGCGGATTTATGATGGCTATAGCTCTTCAAAAAACTCAAACTCACAAATTTTTAAGTAAAAAATTGCTCTCGTTTTTCCCTCATACCCCAAGGGGTATCATTTATGCACTAACTATTACCTCTGCACTTTTAAGTTCCATATTATCAAATACAACTATAACTTTGATGCTTATGCCGATAGGACTTTTTTTAACTGAAAATCCAAAACTAAGGGCAAGATTTTTATTAGCCATAGCATATGGAGCAAGCATAGGAGGTATAATCACACCTATAGGAACACCACCAAATATGATACTTATAGGTTTTTTAGAAAGTGTTGGTATAACCCCACCAACTTTTGGAGAGTGGGTAATAAAAGTTTCTCCCATAGCTGTGCTTATGCTTTTAACTATACCTTATATACTCTCTTTGGGAGTTCAAAATGAAAAACTTGAAAAATTTGATAATACCATCCCTACTCTAAATGACACTCAAAAAAGACTTCTTTGGATACTAGGAAGTTTAGTTTTACTACTTTTAGTAAACACTCCCATAAAGCCATATTATATGGGACTTGGTTTAAATGAAAAACTGATACTTTTAGGATATGGGCTTTTGATGTTTATGCCAAATATAGGCTTTTTAGGATGGGAAGATACAAAAGAGATACCTTATGAGATAGTCTTTTTATTTGGTGCAGGATTTTCCATAGCAACTGCATTTAGTAAAACCGGACTTGCTAGTGATATAGCCACAAAACTTGGATTTATAAGTAATATGCCTTTTGTTTGGATGATATTTTTTATAGCACTATTTGTTAGTTTTTCAACTGAGGTTACAAGTAATACAGCACTAACCTCCATAGCTTTACCAATCTTTTATGAGTTTGCAAAAAATATGGGAGAACAAGGTGTAGTTATTATGATTGTAACAACTATTTCAGCAAGTTATGCTTTTATGCTACCTATTGCAACTCCGCCAAATGCCATAGTTATGAGTAGTAGAGTTATCAAGATAAAAGAAATGGCAAAAGTTGGATTTTTTGCAAATATGTTTGGGGTTATCTATGTTACAATAGTAGGATACTTTTTATGGTAACTATTTAAGTATCTTTGGAAGTGTTATTCCTATTTGTTTTTGATACTTGCCTTTTTTATCAGCATAACTAACTTCACAAGGCTCATCACCTTCTAAAAATAAAACTTGAGCTATGCCTTCGTTTGCATAGATTTTTGCAGGTAGTGGAGTTGTATTTGATATCTCTATAGTTATATGTCCCTCAAAGCCCGGCTCAAATGGTGTTACATTTACGATGATACCACATCTTGCATAGGTGCTTTTACCAAGACAGATAGCTAAAACATTTCTTGGCATCCTAAAATACTCTACAGTTCTTGCAAGTGCAAAAGAGTTTGGTGGCACTATGGCAACATCAGTTTCTATATCTACAACATTTGCTTTATCAAAATTTTTCGGATCAACTACGGTTGAATTTACATTTGTAAAGATTTTAAACTCTCTTCCAACTTTTATATCATAACCATAACTACTAAGACCATAACTTACAACCCCGCTACCTACTTGTTCTTCACAAAAAGGCTCTATCATCTTATGTTCCAATGACATCTTTCTTATCCAACTATCTGCTTTTAACCCCATTAAAAAATCCTTATTATTTTTTAAACTCTACCGATATTAGCATATCCATATGTAAAATTAGCTATAATTCAACTATTTAAATTTTAGGAGTATTAATGAAACAAGATGATATAAAAGAGTTGATAAAAATCTTTGATAAAAGTGATATAACAAAGTTAAAAATAGAGGATAAAGATTTTACTATTTCTTTATCAAAAGAGGCTACTATCGTAACACAAGCACCTATAACACAGGTGTCAACACCGCTACCTACAACTACTCCTTTAGAAACTGAAATACCACTATCTCCCATAGAAACAAAAACTTCTGCAGAACTTACTATAAACTCACCAATGGTAGGAACCTTTTATAAAGCACCAAGTCCGGGAGCACCTGCATTTGTAAAAATTGGTGATAGTGTAAATACAGGACAAACTGTGGGTATCATAGAAGCTATGAAAATTATGAATGAAATAGAAGCTGAGTTTGACTGTAAAATCATAGAAATTCTAGTAGAAGATGGACAGCCTGTTGAGTTTGATACACCACTATTTGTAGTGGAGAAAAAATAATGGCTATCAAAAGAATTCTCATAGCAAATAGAGGAGAGATAGCTCTAAGGGCTATAAGAACTATAAAAGAAATGGGCAAAGAAGCAGTTGCTGTTTACTCTCAAGCTGATAAAGATGCTCTCTATTTAAAATATGCTGATGTTAGCATCTGTATAGGAAAAGATAGAAGTGATACGAGTTATTTAAACATCCCAGCTATCATAAGTGCGGCTGAAATGACCGAGTGCGACGCTATATTTCCTGGCTATGGCTTTTTAAGCGAAAATCAAGACTTTGTTGAGATATGTAAACATCATAATATAAAGTTTATAGGACCATCTGTCGAAGTTATGCAACTGATGAGTAATAAATCAAAAGCAAAAGATGTTATGAAAAAAGCTGGAGTTCCTGTAGTTCCGGGAAGTGAAGGACTTTTAAAAACTCCACAAGAAGCAAGAAAGTTAGCAAATGAGATAGGTTATCCTGTAATAGTAAAAGCGTCAGCTGGTGGTGGTGGAAGAGGTATGAGGAAGATAGACTCAGAAGATGAGGTTGAAAATGCTTTTCTTTCAGCATCAAATGAGGCATTGAATGCTTTTGGTGATGGTAGTATGTATATGGAAAAGTTTATAGAAAATCCTCGCCATGTTGAAGTTCAAGTTATAGCAGACCGATATGGAAATGTAGTTCATCTTGGAGAAAGAGATTGTTCTTTACAAAGAAGACATCAAAAGCTCATAGAGGAATCTCCAGCAGAGCTTTTAACTCCTAGTAAAAGAAAAGCTATACACGAAGCAGCAGTAAATGCAACAAAATACATCGGTTATGAAAATGCTGGAACCTTTGAGTTTTTGGTAGATAAACATGGTAATTTTTATTTTATGGAGATGAATACAAGACTTCAAGTAGAGCATCCTGTTTCTGAGATGGTAAGCGGAGTTGATATCATAGAGTGGATGATAAGAGTTGCAGAGGGAGAAAAACTTTTTCCTCAAGAAAGTATAGAGTTTAAAGGTCATGCTATAGAGTGTAGAATAACTGCTGAAGATCCTGTAAGATTTATCCCAAGTCCAGGTAAAATAATAAAGTGGACACCTCCTGGTGGAAGAAATGTAAGAGTTGATTCTCATGCATACTGCGGTTATAATGTTCCTCAATATTATGACTCTACGATAGGAAAACTTATCGTTTGGGGTGAAGATAGAAACAGAGCTATTGCAAAAATGAAAGAAGCTCTAAGAGAGTTTGAAGTTGAAGGTATAAAAACAGTTATCGACTTTCATTTAAAAATGATGGAAAATCAAGATTTTATAGATAACAACTTTGATACCAACTACTTAGGGTGAAAACTTTGACATACTCCCCGCACCTAAAAGGCGGGGATTCTGGCTTTAAAACGAGACTTGCCCACTTATACAGGTCTTACACTATTCCACCATTGATTTTGATATAGATGATATCAGTTGACCATACTTTATTTGATTTGTTGATTTCCACATCTTTAAGTTTGTATGGATATTTAGGATGAGCTTCATCAGCTATCTCTTTGATTCTTTGTCTAATTGCCTCTTTTTTTGGATTTACTTTTCTTTCATAATAGTTATAACTTCTACTAATTCCAATTCTCAATCAATTAGTTACTTTAAAAACACCAAACATCTCCATTATTTCGATACTTTATCATTTTCTATTGTCCTTTTCCCCATTGTTAATTGGTATTACTTGGGGTAGCATAAGAGGTGAAATAAAAAGAGATTTTAATTTGGTCTTGACAAAGGGGGGGGGAGATAATACATTATCTTATCTTTAGTTTATATATGCTAAATCACTTAATATTTTTTTATACAAGTTAACAATTTCTTTTCTGTGCCCAGCTTTTATTATATTATCAAATCCTGGAGAAGAATTTGCCTCAATTAACCATAGTTGTTCATTTTGATCAAGTGCAATATCTAAGCCAGTATATATTATATTACTTTTTTTAAAAAGTGGTTTACAAAATTTTTCTATTTTATCCAAAAGATTTTTATCCTCAATCAATACTGCTTTAGAACCTTCTTGATGAAATGGACTAAGATTATTAGTATATTTTGCATTTGAATTATCTTTTTTATAGCATATGTGTAATTAAAAGATATTTTAATTTGGTCTTGTCAAATGGGGGTCATAATACATTATCTTATCTTTAGTTTATATATGCTAAATCACTTAATATTTTTTTATACAAGTTAACAATTTCTTTTCTGTGCCCAGCTTTTATTATATTATCAAATCCTGGAGAAGAA
>CAZUPK010000040.1:0-8469 GCA_964622255.1 uncultured Campylobacterales bacterium | reverse complement strand
CCTAGCTCATCTATCATTGATGAGACTAATCCTAAATGTTCTATCGTTTCGGTTTTATATTCTATCATGGCTTTTTTAGTTCATATTTTAACCTATTTTTCTTATTCTTTTTTTTCTTTTTTTGGGGTGGGGAATGTCAGTAAGTAGCAAATAAACTTATAATTATAACTACAAATATATATTTAAGCCATTTTATTGCACTACTTATTTTATTGCTCTTAAAATGTAGTAGATTTTTAAAAACAAATAAAAAAGCAATAGAGCCTACTATCAATAAAAGGTGCCAACTGCTTATGCCAAAGCTTTGATAGTCGCTAAATCTTATATAAAAGGCACTTAGTGTAATTATTGGAAAAATATAGACTATAGCAAATATAGCAAACTTTATAGCTTTGTAAAAAAGCCACCACTACTATATAACAAGGCTCCTTCAAATAAGCCTTTTGGAAGAGATTTAACATCTTTTGCATTTTGCAAATATGCTTTGTATAAATTTTCTTTATATGTTTGCATATGATAGAGCAAATTAAATTGCAATATAACTAAAAAAAGTGGAATTACAATATAAAACGAAATTAACGGCAATTCTATATTTAATAGTGGCATCTTAATAGCACTTAGCATATAGATATCTTTATCTGTAGTTGCTAATACACTAAGAAGAGCATATACACAAAATAGAGTAAAAAATATTATCCTATTTCTTACATGCTGTAAGCCAATTAGTAAGCTTTGGTAGTGGTTGTCCGTTAAAGGCTTTTTTTTCATATTACATTTTCCATATTTTTATAGTAAATTTATAGTAAACTTAACGGTGGAAGAGAGGAATGAACGGTTTTAGCACTACTCTCTTTTTTAAACTGTTTATCTTGATAGCAAGATTATCTTTGAAAAACTCGCCGTGTTAGTTCATTTCTCTCCTGTGTGTTGTTGTCCTTTTTATCTTTAAGCAACTAATAATGAACTTTTTTCATAAAGAACTTCAGGATCAAAATCTAAACCATTATTCCATTCAATAGTATCAAAAGATACTCTTACCGTATCAAAAAGTTTTTTATCTTTTAACTCTTTAAATTTTCCAATATCAAGATAAGGTTTCATATCAAAAATTTTTTCTTCATCATTCTCAAATTTTAACAATAACTTATAATCTTTTAGTGCTTTAACATCGATGATAGATAAATACATAGTTCTTTCTCCTTATCTCAAAGGTTCAATTTTAAATGGCAACTCACCATTTTGAGCTAATTTCCAATTCGCTAACAGTTCTTCTTTTCTAAGTTCAACCCAAGCAAGGATTATTCTTAGTTTATTTTTAGGAAGTTTACCTTCAACAAGCTCACATTTGTTAATATCAATGATTGCTTTATCATCTTGATAATATACATGAATATGAGGTGGATTATGTTCTTTTGGAGCACAATACATCCTAACAATGATGCCATAAAACATAGATATTGTAGGCATATACTTTCCTTATGTTTACTGATATGGTTTTATTATATCAAATTTTTTAGAGATTTCTATTTTTTCTTGAAAATTTTCAAGGAAGCTTCGCTTTGCTTCTTTTTTCTTGTGCTTTGCACTCTCTGTGAGAAAAAAAAGGGATAGGCTTAAATATCTTTTGATTTAAAAAAATTTATTTGGCAAGATGATTATCATGATAGATTTTATATTTTAAAAATGTTTTTTCTCAAATAGCTAAAATGTGAGGACAACTATTTCTTAACACTCCAAAATAATACCAACTACTACTTTACACATCCCACTAACCTCTCAAAAACATTCCTATCCTTTGAAACTATCAAAATCTCACCACTCTCATAGATAAAAAGTTCACTACACATAAATTTTCCAGCACACACATCAAATTCTCTTATTTTTCCTTCAAATATCACAAAACTAACATCATAAGCATAGGCTAAAGAGAGTGCTATCGCCCCTGTTACTCTGTATTTTATTTTGTTTTCTCCAAGTTTTTTTGAGAAAGAAGAGCATTGATAACCCTTTTCATAGATACCAACTTTGCTAAAGCTGTTTTTTTTAACACATTTATACTCATTTTTAGAAAAAAGGGAGCCTCTTTTAAAAGACTCTTTTGTTTTAACAAAAACATCTAAGCTAACTAAGTTTACTACTATCCCTACCAAAACTTCACCATTTTTTGTTAAGGCTATGGATGTTCCATAGTATGGGATATTTGATAAAAAATTATCACTTCCATCAAGTGGATCTATAACTATGGTAAACTTACCATCTCCTACTTCTCCACTCTCTTCTGAAAAGATTTTTCCATATTTGCTAAGATGTTTTATAAAGATTTTTTCACACTCTAAGTCGATATTTAAGCTTATATCTCCACCAAATCCTTTTGTCTTTGACTCCTTTAGTATTTTATTTTGACTTAAAAGTAAATTATATATCTCTTTGTTTGCAGATATGGATGAGTCTATAAACTCATCCACAAAAGATTTATCCATTTATTTTAAAAGAAGTTGGGCTATTTTTGAGGCTGCTTTTTTACCATCAGCGGCCGCGGTTACTACCAAATCACTACCTCTATAGCAATCCCCACCGGTAAATACAAATGGAGTTGTTGTCTGTCCATCTTCGTCAGCAAGTATCTCTCCCCACTTATTTGTTTCGATACCATTTTCACTTAAAAAATCATATGCAACACTATCAAATCCTAAAGCAAAGATAACTATATCAGCATTTTCTTTATACTCACTCCCCTCTATAACCTCTACTCTTCTTCTCCCACTCTCATCTTTTTGGCTAAGAGTAGTTTTTAGCATTTCGATGCCTACTACATTGTTGTTTTCATCTACTAAAACTCTTTTTGGAGAGACATTGAAAACAAACTCTGCCCCCTCCTCTTTTGCATTTTTAAACTCTTTTTTACTTCCTGGCATATTGTTAGCATCTCTTCTATAAAGACACTTAACACTCTTTGCACCCTCTCTTAAAGAGGTTCTTATACAGTCCATAGCGGTATCTCCACCACCAACTACAACTACATTTTTACCGCTAACATCAAACTTACTATCAAACTCTTCATCACCAAAAAGTTTCTTTTGGACATTTACTAAAAACTCTATTGCAACTAAAACTCCGTTAGCATCTTCATTTTCAAGTTTTGCTTTTTTAGACTTTCTAGCACCTATACCGATAAATACAGCATCAAAGTTTTCTATCAAATCTTTAAGCTCTATATCTTTTCCAATCTCTGTGTTTAGGTGCAGTTTCATCCCTGCTTTTTTTAAAAAATCAAATCTTCTAAACACAACACTCTTTTCAAGTTTAAAAGATGGGATACCATAAGTTAAAAGTCCACCCGGCTTTGCATTTTTTTCAAACATCTCAACATTTATACCACTTCTCATAAGATATGTAGCACATGCAAAACCTGCAGGTCCACTTCCAACAATAGCAACCTTTTTATCACTAAACTCTTTGGCAAACTCCGGTTTAAGTCCCTTTTTAAATCCCTCTTCACTCAAAAATGTTTCAATAGCACCTATAGTTATAGCACCATAACCATCTTGGTAAAGTGTGCAATCACCCTCACAAAGTCTATCTTGAGGACAAATCCTGCCTGTTATCTCTGGAAAAGGATTTGTTTCATTTGATAGTTTAAATCCAAGCTCTAACTCTTTTTGAGCCGTAGCTCTTAACCAGTTTGGTATATAGTTGTGAAGTGGGCATTTATTATGGCAATATGGATCTCCACACTGAACACATCTGTTTGCTTGTGATGATGCTTCACTCCTTTTAAATACTGCATATATTTCATTATAATCTTTTTTTCTCTCGTTTGAACCTCTCTTTAGGGGTTCAATTCTTTCTAAATTTGTAAAATTTTGCATCTCAGTCTCCCTCCTGAGGGTTTAGCGGAACTCTCTTCATATCTTTTGGTTTTACTATCCAAAAGTTTCCTATGTTGTGTCTAAAGCTATCAAGTATCTCTTTAGCTTTTATACTTCCTGTTTCTTCTATATACTCTTTTAAAATCTTCTTGATAAAATGTCTCTCTTCATCACTCTCGTCCATATCTATTCTACTTGCAACAACCAACTCTTGATTTAGATTGTCTATAAACTCGTGTTCTGGATCATAAATAAATGCAACTCCTCCGGTCATACCGGCACCAAAGTTTACACCTGTTTTTCCAAGATTTACCACAATACCACCTGTCATATACTCACAAGCATGATCTCCTGTTCCCTCAACTACCGCTATAGCTCCGGAGTTTCTAACAGCAAATCTCTCTCCAACACTTCCTGCAACAAAGAGTTTACCACCTGTTGCACCATACAGACAAGTGTTACCTGCACTTGAAAACTTCTCTCCTTGAGTAGCTGGAGTGATAACTATCTTGCCACCATTCATACCCTTTCCTACATAGTCGTTTCCGGCACCGTCAACATAGATATTTACTCCATTTATCAAAAATGCTCCAAGACTTTGTCCGGTAGTTCCTTTTAGTTTAAAAGTTATGCTACCTTGTTTAAGTCCTTCATTGCCATAATATTTTGCTATCTCTCCAGATATTAGTGTTCCAAAACTTCTATTTAAATTACTTATAGTTTTTTTCAAAGTTATGGATTCAGTTGGGTTTTGTATAACACTATAAACCTCTTTTAACATCTCTTTTTCATAAGAGTTATCATCATACGGATGGTTTCTTTCAACTTGACAAGTATCTATACCATCAAACCTTTTTAAAATATTTGAAAAATCAAACTTTTTAGCAAACTCATCATCTACAACTTTTAAAAGATCACTTCTTCCTATGATCTCTTCTAACGACTTATAACCCAAATTTGCAAGAATCTCTCTTACATCTTCTGCTAAAAGTGTAAAGAAGTTTATAACTCTCTCAACATTTCCTACAAAGTGTTCTCTTAGATGCGAATCTTGAGTTGCAACACCAACGGTACACTTGTTCATATGACAGATTCTAAGTATTCTACATCCAACCATACAAAGTGCAGCCGTTCCAAAAGCATAACTTTCAGCACCAAGCATCGCAGCTTTTATAACATCAAGTCCGGTTTTTAGTCCACCATCTGTTTGAAGATGCACAAATCTTCTAAGTTTATTCACCTTTAGGGCATTGTGCGCTTCACTAAGTCCAAGCTCCCACGGATTTCCTGCATTTTTTATACTTGTTAGTGGTGCAGCACCAGTTCCACCATCTCCACCACTGATGATAATCTTATCTGCATAAGCTTTCGCAACACCTGCTGCAATTGTTCCAACTCCTGCAGTTGAAACAAGTTTTACAGTTACATATGCTCTTGGATTTGCTTGTTTTAAGTCAAAGATAAGTTGAGCCAAATCCTCAATAGAGTATATATCGTGATGAGGAGGAGGAGATATCAAAGTAACTCCTGGAGTTGTATATCGTAAACTTGCTATCAAAGGAGTAACCTTATGTCCTGGTAACTGTCCACCCTCTCCTGGTTTTGCACCTTGAGCAACTTTTATCTGTATCTCTTCGGCACTTGCTAAATACTCCGGAGTAACACCAAATCTTCCTGATGCCACCTGTTTTATCTTTGAATTTCTACTTGTTTTAAGCCTACTGCTTGCTTCTCCACCCTCTCCGGAGTTGCTCATACCACCTATTTTATTCATAGCTTCGGCTAGTGCTTTATGAGCTTCTGGAGAAATAGAACCCAAACTCATAGCAGCTGTTGCAAATCTTTTAAATATAGCCTCTTTCGGTTCCACTTCACTTATACTTACTGGCTCTCTATCGGAGTTTAGCTCAAAAAAGTCTCTTATCATTTTAAATCTGCGATTATTCACAATATCTTTATATTTTTGCCAATCCTCTTTTTTACCACTCTTACTTGCTTGATGAAGTGCATTTACAACTAAAGGGGAGTAATCATGATGCTCATCTCCATAAACAAACTTATGAAGTCCTCCAACCTCAAGAGGAAAAAGTTTTTTAGTTCCTTTAATTTTTAAGGCATTTTTATAATCTCTATCTATTCTCTTTTCTATATCCTCATAACTAAGTCCCGGAATTAGTGCATAAGAGTCGTTAAAACAGTCATTTACTATCTCTTTTGAAAGACCCAAAACATCAAATAGTGATGAGCTTCTATATGATGCTATAGTTGATATACCCATCTTTGACATAATTTTAAGAAGTCCTGCCCCTAGTGCATGGTGAACATTTTTAAATGCCTCTTTTTGCTCATAAGGAGCTAAATCTCTCCTTTTAACCAAATCAAACACAGTTGCATATAAAAGATAAGGATATATAGCATTTACTCCATATCCTATAAGAACTGCCGCAGAGTGAGAGTCAAACACTTCACTAGTTTCAGCTATAGTTGAAACCAAGTGTCTAACTCCCTCTTCAAGCAAAATTTTATTAAGTCTTCCAATAACCATCGCCATAGGGATAAATTTTAGATTTTCTTCTTCACATCTATCTGAAAGGATGATAATTCTTACACCATCTTCTTTTACACTTTTTACTATTTCATAAACTAACTTATCAAGTGAAGCTTTTAAATCTTTCTCAAACAGTGTAGAAAATCTTCTATTTTTATACTGAGGCTTGTATCTTGGAGAGTTTTCATCACCAAAAGATAATAAAACTTTCAACTTTTCCTCCATTAAAATAGGAGAGATAGCTTTTATCCTCATAGCATGTTCTGAATCTTCTGATAAGATATTTCTAAGCTCCCCAAAGCCTGTGTTTAAACTCATAACAACTTTTTCTCTTATCGGATCAATAGGAGGATTTGTAACTTGTGCAAACTTTTGTTTAAAGTAGTCTGTAAAAGCTCTTTGTCTTTGACTAAAAACTGCCAAAGGTGTATCATCTCCCATAGCACCAGTGTTTTCTTTACCATCTTTCATCATAGGTTCTATAACCATTTCTATGGTTTCTTGAGAGATATTTGAGAGTCTTTGTCTTACTGCTAAATCTTTTATTAGATATTTTGAAGTATCATCAAATGGTAACTCAACAAACTCTTGTAAGTAAGTCATATTGTCATTTAACCACTCACTATAAGGATTGGAATCTTTAAGATAGTTATCTATCTCACAACTCTTCATAACTTTACCAAACTTAAGATCAACACCTATCATCTGTCCACTTTGGAGCCTTCCTCTTTCAACTACCATCTCATCGGGAAACTCCAAGACCCCATACTCACTTGTAATGATAAATCTATTGTCCGTAGTTATGATATATTTTGAAGGTCTAAGTCCGTTTCTATCAAGCACACAACCGATATATCTTCCATCTGTTAAACTAACTGCAGCTGGTCCATCCCAAGCTTCAAAACAAGTACTCATATACTCATAGTATGCTCTTAAATGAGAGTCCATATGAGGTGCATTTTGCCAAGGAGCCGGAATCAAAGCACGAGCCGCTTTAAAAAAATCCATACCATTTGCTATCAAAAACTCAAAAACATTATCTAAGCTACCACTATCACTAAGATCACTTGAAGTTATAGGAAGAAGCCTTTGTAACTCATCTTTACTATAAACTTCACTTGTTATATCTTCACATTTTGCTTTTATATTGTATCTGTTTGCACTAATGGAGTTTATCTCTCCGTTATGAGCTATCGCACGAAATGGTTGAGCTAGTCTCCACTGAGGAAGTGTATTTGTCGAAAATCTTTGATGAAATAGTGCAAATCCAACTTTAAAATCCTTATCACTCAAATCAATATAAAACTCTTTTATATGGGTTGGCATCACCAATCCCTTGTAAGAGATAGTATTTGACGAAAAAGATGATATATAAAAGTCTTTACTTGACTTTAACTTAGCTTCTATCTCTCTTCTTGTAAGATATAAGAGTGCTTCAAATCTTTTAGTCGCTATGATGGAGTTTGGAGTTATAAAAACTTGAACTATACTTGGTAAACTTGATAGTGCTTGTTCACCTAAAGCATCAGTGTTTATTGGAACATCTCTAAAAAAAAGAACTTTTAAGTCATTGTTTTCACAAAACTCAGATACAACCTCTTTTTGCTCATCCTCTGCCCCTTTTTCTAAAAAAAGCATACCAACTGCAAACATTTTGGGTAACTCATACCCCTCTTTGTTTGCAACCTTTTTCATAAACTCTTTTGGCATACCAAATAAAAGTCCACTACCATCACCACTCTTTCCGTCTGCTGCAACTGCACCTCTGTGCATCATCCTCTCTAGTGCTGTTATGGAATCTTCCACATTTTGGTGCATAGGTTTGTTATCTATACTGGCCAATAACCCAAAACCGCAGTTATCTCTAAAACTTCCTAATAATTTATCGTAACTCATATATTACCTTTCATCCATCATTGTCCGCCACAAACGATATGCATACCATTTATAAAAAGTTGCTTATTTTATCAAATTAATGCTAATTCTTTGGTTAAAGAGAGTTAAAACCCTATATCTGTAAGGGTTCTGATGTATCTTTGAGAAAGTCTTTAT
>CAZUPK010000039.1:0-10827 GCA_964622255.1 uncultured Campylobacterales bacterium | reverse complement strand
TATTTTTTAGAACCAACTCAAGCAAAAATCCTTTTAAAATCTTTTATTTAAGGATTATTTAAAATTTCGTGAAATTTGGCTGTTAGATTTCCTATCCAGTTTGGCAGTTTTGTTAGCTTGTTACTGCCAATATTAAGGTCGGTTAAATTTGTTAAGTTTCCTATGCTTTCTGGCAGTTTTGTTAGGTTGTTCGAAGAAATATCAAGCTCGGTTAAATTCTTTAACTTTTTTATATCTCTTGGAAGTTTTTCTTCAGGTATATTATTTTCATCCGCCCAATTCATTAGTTCGATATAGCTTTGCATCTCTTTTAAGTCATTTAAGTCATTTAAATCATTTAAATATCTGCTATAGCTGCTATACTCTTGTAAAAGTTTTGTGTAATCTTTGTTGTATAAGCTACTCATTTTTACTCTCCATCTTTCTAAGCCTTTCTAAAGCCTCTTTTTCTTTATCGGTGCCATATTTTGGAATATATTCATCTTCTTTTGGTTCTTGGTGTTGTTTTTGGGGTCCAAGGTTTTGGGCGGATGTTGCTTTAAAGATTTGGGGTGTTATCACTTCGTCGGCATCTCTGTTTTTGCGAATCTCATCTAAAATCTTTGGAATATCTTCTTTATCAAACCTTTGTGTTTTTGCCGTAACTGTTTTGTTGCTATCTGCATATATATAGTGATATTTTTTTAGCTTAACCACCTGTTTTTGTGCATCGTTGTTTGTGGTAAATATCTTCATCGCTTCTAAGTTGTCGTTTAATCTAAAAGATATCTTTAAAGGTATCTGCCCCATTATCGATTTTTTGATATTTACTTCCGTAAGTGCTTGAGTGGTTAAAATAAGGTGCAGTCCAAAACTTCTACCAAGTTTTACAATATTTTCCAAAAGTTCATTAAAGGCATTTGCTTCTTTCCAGTCACCTTTGAACATCTGTTGAATCTCATCGATAATCAGTATCTTTCTTGTAAAAGCTCTTTCCGGATACTTGGTGTTGTATTCGTCTATATTTAATCCGCCAAATATCTCTCCTCGTCTATACATCTCATCTTCAAACTCTTTTAGCATCATTAGAGCCGGTGTTGGATCTTTGCTTTCTAAAAAGATTTTTTTGCAGTTTGGATGATTTTTAAAAACTATAAACTCAGCACCTGCAGGTTTATAATCCATCAGATAAAGCTCTATCTCTTTGGCTGTATATTTTTTGGCTATTTCGGTGATGATAGTATTTAGCAGTGTAGTTTTTCCTTGTCCTGTCATACCTGCTATAAATGTATGATAGTTTGAAGATTTTAATCCCATCTCAAAATTTAGCACTTTTGTGCCTATTTTTCCGATAGGAACTTCTAAAAAGTTTTTCTCATTGTCATCTTCTGCTTTTGTTTGGGATAGTAGGGTTTTGATTATCTTTGTTTTGTTGTCGTTTGCATACTCGAAATCAAACTCACTAAAAAGTTCTTCAAACTCAAAAATATCTTTGTTTATCTTAAAGGTTTTGTTTTGCAACTCTATCTTGCCAAAAAGTTCCATAAAGGCTTTGAGTGCTTTTGAGTTGGACTCTTCTATCTATCTCTTTTTTATTGCCAAATGCTATAGTGTAAAACCCCGCTTTAAAAGCAGACTTGAAAAAAGTTTTCACTCTTTTTGGTGAAACAAACTCATCGGGGAAGTGTTCGAGGTTGATTAGAAGTAGATGATACTGCAATGGCTCATCTGCTTCGATATTGTATTCTGATAGTGTAGGTGTATCGATAGATAATATATCGCTATGTCTATCTTGAGCTAACTCTTCTAACTCATCAAACATCATCTTTGCTCTGTTTGAGCTATTTGCAACTTTATAAATATCTACATCTTTTAACTTCGATAGATACAAAAAGTTCTCTTCTCCAAAATTAAATGCATTTACACTCAAAAGTTTAGGCGGTAGAACTTCAAGAAGTTTTAGAGTAACATTTTCTATAAAATCAAATGCCACCTCTTCGCTGTTGTTATCATAAAGAAAAGTAAACCCACCATTTTGACTATCTAAACATACCGGTATGCTATCATCACCATCTATCAAATCACCAACATAGACTCCCCAAGGAAAAGAGTTTGTTTTAGTTTTCATCACCTTACCTTAAAATATATTATCGGGGTATTATAACATATTTCATTAAAGTAAAAATTCTATAAAGCCTTCCCAAACCTGCCCGACACTAACCCCACTATCATTTATCGGAATGGTTTTATTGTAGTAGTAGGTAATATTTTCTTTTTTAAACTCTTTTATAATCATCTCTAAAAGAGTTTTATTTTGAAAAACTCCACCGCTAAGAAGCACCGTTTTTTGCTCTTTTTTTGCTATATCTACTAGAATAGAAACTAAAGTTAGATAAAACTTTTGCACTAAGAATTCATCAAAAAAATCCCACTCTATCTCTATAACTCCATCGACTATTTTATAAGAAAATCCCTTCTTAATTTTACATTTTTCATTTTGCATTTTCCATTCACTCAATAGTCCTGCTTCCCCTTCATATGAGTGAAAATCACAAAGTCTTGCCAAAGATGCAACACCGTCAAAAAGTCTTCCTACCGAGCTACTTTTTGGAGTGTTTAACTCTTTTTTCCAAGTTTGATAAAGAAGTGGGATATTTTTATATGGGAGATTGAACTCTAAAACCTCTTTTAAAGAGTATTTTTCAAAAAGCAGACTTAATGCCACTCTATATGGTTCTTTTATCGCTTTTTCTCCGCCTATTAGTTTGATAGGTTTAAAGTAGTATTTTCTTTTTCCATCTACAAAAACCTCTCCGCCCCAAAGAGTGTTATCATTTCCAAGTCCAGTTCCGTCAAAGATAAATCCCACATACTCATCACCACTAAGCCCAAACTCCGCTTTTACACTTGCCAAGTGAGCCTTGTGGTGCTGAACCTCTTTTATTTTATATTCTTCGTTTTTCACTTTCCATTTTTTTGCCCATTTTGTGCTTTCATAGTTTGGATGCTTATCACAAACTACCACATCAGGAAAAAAATCATAAAATCTTTTAAAAGTCTCTATCGTTTTTTCAAAGTATGAAAAAGATTTTATGCTATCAAGATCGGCTATATATGGACTTAGTATTAGGTTATCTTCAAAAGCTATGGATATGGTTGATTTTTGATTTGCACCTACTGCTAAAATATTTTTATCTATCTTTTTTGGCAGTTTTAAAACCTTTGGCGCATAACCTCTTGCAAGTCGAAGGATTTGGATATCACCATCTACCACTTGCACAACACTATCATCTATGGCATTTACTATATCTCTGTTAAAATCAACTACAAACTCTAAAAAAGAAAGCTTCTCTTCAAGCTCTTTAACATCGGTGATGATAGGCTCTCCACTTAGATTTGCACTTGTAGCAACTATGGGAGTGTCAAGATGCTCAAAAAGTAAAAAGTGTAAAGGAGTGTAAGGAAGCATACAGCCAATTTTATGTAATGGAAAATGGAGAGTTGAAAATGGAAAATTAACCGGTGCTATCTGCTCACTAATTCTCAATTTTGCATTCTCAATTTTCCATTCCAAAAGCACTATAGGTGCCTCTTTACTTAAAAGCAACTCTTCCTCTTTTTTTGTTACTTTTGCAAAAGATTTTATCTGTTCTATATCTTTACACATAAGAGCAAATGGTTTTGTCGGTCGATGTTTTAACTTTCTTAGTCTTTTTACCACACTATCATCTGTTGCATCACAAACTATATGAAATCCTCCTACTCCTTTTATTGCCCCGATTTTACCTCTTTTTATAAGCTTTGCAACTTCTTTAAAAATATCATCCCCAACTCTGCTTTTTCCATTTTGCATTTTCAATTCTTCATTTTCAATTTTTAATCTTATAACCGGTCCGCAAGCTTTACAAGATATAGGCTGGGCATGGTATCTTCTTGAGAGAGGATTTTCATAGTCATCTTTGCACTCACTGCACATAGAAAACTTTTTCATAGAAGTATTTTTTCTATCATAGGGAACGGTTTGGATGATAGAGTATCTGGGACCGCAGTTGGTACAATTTGTAGCAAAATATTTATGAAATCTTGAATTGAAGGTTGAAATATCTCTTAAACACTCACTACACACTTTAATATCAGGAGGTATTAATGCGACTTTTTGTCCATCCCTTGAACTCTCTACTATCTCAAACCGTTCATAATGACAAAGAGGAGTTAGCCTCTTTTTTGAAAATTTATCCACTCTTGCCAGTGGGGGTAAATCCTCAAAAAAAAGCTTTTCAAAACTCTCTAACTCTTTTTCTCTCCCTTCAAGCTCTATTTCAACACCAATCTGAGAATTTTTTACATATCCTTTTAAGTTTAACTTTGTTGCTAACTTATATACAAATGGACGAAAACCCACCCCTTGAACAATACCTTTTACAAGGATAAACTCCCTAACAATTTCCATCTAATCTTTATCTATTGGAAATCTTTTGTTAAAGATTAACTTATGATTTTTAGAAATAGCTCTATCTAACTTACTAAAAAACGGAGCCAACTCAAGCATACTTCCATTTATGGTTACTACTTCAGCATTCATATCTAGTTTCATATCATCTATAAAACTTGATATAAAATCAACAAAACTCTCCATAATTCCATATGACAAAGTCATATTATCAATACCTGCCAACTTAAAACTTATAGCGCTTTGAACCGTTTTTAAAGGATTTAATACACTCTTTTTCTCACTATTTTGCATCAACTTATAATCAACCCTCGGTCCTTTTTTATCCAAAAAGTTAAAACAGTTCTCCTCTATATCACCTATATTAACTATTTTTGCTACAACTTTCCAAAACTCATAAAGATTTAACTCTTTTTCAAAAGATATATCTTTTATACTCTCATATAAACTTTGATACTGCTTTTTATATTTTGTTATCAACTTTTTAGAAGATTCATTTTGATTTTCAACATCTTTTAGCAACTCTTCGATAGAAGTTATCTTGTAAGTAAGCGGCAGATGCTCAATAAAACCTATCTTTTTTGAGTAAAACATAACTTTACTACTATATTTTTTGCTTAAATAAATAGCACAAACAGCCTTTTTATCTAGTATATCATACTCTTTTGCAACACTGAAAGCAAACTCATAATCACTTAGAGTGTTTAACTGCTCTTTTATCTTTTTTGAAATATTTGGATTGTCTTTTGTTATAAGCACATTTTTATCACTTACAACTGCCCTTATGCTACTTTTATCTTCAACATTACTATCAAAGTCAAGAGTATAGTCACTCTCACTGAATTCTTTTGAAATAGATATAACTTTTATATCCTTGTTTGCTAACTCTTTTGTGATAAAGTATAGCAACAAATCATTTGGCAATCTATAATAAGCATTATCAATATCCACACCTTCAAAATCACACTTAAAAGTAAGATTTGTCTGAAGCTTTATAGCCGGTTTTTCTATCGATGCTAAAGTCAACAACTCTTTTTCAGTAGCTTTAGAATACTTTGAGATAGTATCTAAATCATAACACAGTAACTCTCCACTAAAACCACTTTTTAGTTTAGATAAAAGATAATCTCCATTAAAGGTTTTTACTTTAACCTTGCTTCCCATACTTATCAATAAAGCCACTTTTTTTATAACTGCTTCATAATCATAACTATTTTTAAAATATCGGCTTAAAGAGATTGGTTGTTTTTTTAGTCTATAACCACAAATATCACACTCTTTAAAAATATTATAATAATCCTCACTATCTTTTTGAGTAGCATCTTTTAAACATTTTGGACAGTAAGGAAGTTTAACCTTTTCTTTTTTAACTAACTTAAAACTATTTGTTGGCAACTTTTTAACAATCTTTACCTCTTTATGAGTAATAAAAAGCGAATATGGAAGTCTAAAAGAGAACTCATCAGCAAAACTTGCTAATCTCTCACTATCATCACACTTTGCAAAAAGATCTATTTGATTGTTTTGCTTTTGTATGAAGGTATCTATATCATATATTTTAGCTGTATTTATAAATAATCTTTCAATTATCCCATAAATAGAATAATCTATAAAACTAAGTTTTAAAATCATCTTTCAACCCCTCTAAGGTATGAGCTTCTTGCTATCTCTTGTAAGTTAGCATCAGGATTTTTTAAAACCACTTCCACATCAAATTGCCTTAAATAATCTAAAACTGCTTTTTCCATAACTTTACTTGCTTGCAAAACTTCATCTGTTAAATCAAAGGTGCTATTTTCACCTATAACATAAGGAACAACACCAACTATCTTAGTTTCCGGCAAATCTCCTGCCATCTCTATCATCGAAAGTGTTTGGAGCATCTCAACTTCGTGTGCTGAACCTTGCCAAGTTATAGATTTTGGAATATCTGTAAAATCAAAAAAGAATACATCTCCGATTTTAGCATCAACAGCATCCACACAATCACAAACGATAACTTTATCATAATCTGTGATAATAGGTATCAACCTTTGAGCTAAAGTTCCACCATCTATCAAATCTATCGTATGCTCATTTGATTTAAACTCATATTTTTCATCCAAATAGTATATTATGTGGACACCTATACCTTCATCTCCAAAAAGGACATTTCCTATACCTAAAACTAAAATCTTAATAATACACCCCTTAACTTTTTTCCTAACATAAATAGCTTAATGTTTACCACCCACCAACAGGAGCAACTCGTCGTTTGGCAAAAACAGCAACTTACTCGAATAAAATCTCATATTTTTCACTAAGCTTAGGAAAGAGGGCATCCTCCCTCCTTTAAACTGATATTTAGTGCTTTTTATGCCATTTTATCCCTGAGAAAATAGCATCCATAGCACCTTCTTTTCCAAATACAGCATTGTAAATAGCCATATAAACATGGCCTACTACAAATATTATAACACCCCACATCAATATGTGATGAACTTCTCTTACAACTGCAAGTCCACCAAACATAACTTCAAAATTTCTCATAACTGCATATATAGCACCTGCAAATCCATTATGATAAACATGAATATATAGGATAAGTCCTGTTAAAATAAGACCAAATATCATCAAATAAAAAACTACATAAGCTACAAACTGCAAAGGATTATAAATACCACTTAACTTTGGATGTTTAGAAAACAATAAATAATATCCTATCTGTTGAGTCCAAATTTTTGGATTGAAAAGATCTTTTAAGGCTTTTCTCTCCATAGAGCTATCCTTTACAAATAAAAACATAAATGTTTTATATAAAATCACTCCAATTAAAACAAAACCAAAAATCAAGTGCCAACTTCTCATCAAAGCATATAAAAACTTTGTAGGCTCAGCACCAACTGCTGGTTGAATAAATGGAATAGCTATATAAAAACCTGTCACTGTAAGAGCTACTATAGAAATAGCTCTTATCCAGTGTTGCCATCTATAAGATGTCGTAAACTCTAATTCTTGCTTAATATCGCAATCTTGTGTCTTTAAATTCATAACATCTCCTTTATATGCTACATCCACCATATAGTGGATCTAATTTATACTCACTAAGTTTATTTCCCTTTGTATCCATAACATGAACTGCACAAGCAATACATGGGTCATAAGAGTGAATGATTCTTATAATCTCTAACGGTTGAGAGAGATCTGCTATTTTTAATCCTATCAAATCAGCCTCATAAGGTCCATGTTGTCCTTTAGCATCTTTTGGTCCTGCATTCCAAGTTGAGGGAACTACTGCCTGATAGTTTTCAATAACTCCATTTTTGATTCTTACCCAGTGGCTTAACATACCTCTTGGAACATCACCTATACCTCTGCCTTTATACTCTTTGTTTTTATCGATAACATATGGAGCGCAGGTAGTTTGATCTACTTTTAAGTTCTCTACAAGATTGTTAAATGCTGTCATACCATAGTCTGCTATAACTTTTGTTTGTAGCATTCTAGCTGCAGTTCTTCCAAGAGTTGTAAATAGTGCTCCAACAGGAAGTCCAGTTTTTGCCAAAAATTCATCAACTACTTTTTTGACTCTTTTATTTCCTTTTCCATAACTTACTAAAAGACAAGCTAGAGGTCCAACCTCCATAGGTTTACCATCATATCTTGGTGATTTTATCCAAGAGTATTTTCCATCTTCTTGAACAACTTTACTCTCATGCATCTGTCCATCTGGTCCAACAGTTTTAGCATCTTTAAAACCTGTATAGTTAGGATTTGTTTTTCCATCATATGGGTGAAGTGGTTCATCATCTTTATACCATGAGTGAGTTGCTTCCTCTGTTATGAGTGACTCATCTATATCAAATACTTTACTTATATCATTGTTTAAGATATAACCACTATCAAATAGATAGTCATTTGCACCTACTTTAAAACTCTTATATGCCATAAAGTTTTTAACACCAGCAGGTTTTACAACTGAAGGCTCATCTTTATACATCTCAGCGGCCATACAGATATCAGCATAGTATGCATTGCTAATAAAGTTTGCCATCTCCTGAAATTTTACCATCCATTCACCCATTCTTGCTGGATCTTGCAAATCCATAATACATGTAATACCACCAACTGTTAAGCTTTGTGGATGTGGTTGTTTACCACCAAAGATAGCCAACATTTGAGCTGCTATTCTTTGCATCTCAAGAGCTTTTAGATAGTGAGAAAGTGCTATCAAGTTTTGCTCAGGAGTAAATTTGAAAGTTTTATGTCCCCAGTATGCATTTGCAAATGGCCCAAGTCCTTGAGGATTTTTAGCAAATCTTGCTACTTTTGCTTGAACTGCTTTAAGGTCATTTTCTCCAGTTGCTATAGGATTGTCGCTGTATTTGAAAGCTAACTCACTAGTCTTTTTTGGATCTGCTTTTAAAGCCGATACAATATCAACCCAATCAACTCCATGAAGATGATAAAAGTGAACAGGGTGATCATGCATAAATAATGATATATTCATCAAAGTTCTTGTAAGTTCTGCATTTAGAGGCACTTTTATACCTAATGCATCCTCAATTGCCATAGTTGAGTTTAAGTAATGTGAGTAAGTGCAAACACCACAAATTCTTTGCATCATAAAAGGAACATCTCTTGGATCTCTTCCTTTTGCTATAACTTCAAGTCCTCTCCAAAGAGTTGAACTTGTATAAGCTTCCCTTACAACTCCATCATCATCAACTACAACTTCGGCTCTTAAGTGCCCTTCTATTCTAGTTATCGGATCTACTACTACTCTTTTTGCCATAAATTACTCCTTTAAATTACTCTTTTGGATTTTTGATTGCTGAGATTGCTGCATGTGCTGCTATACCAACTGCTGTTGCACTAAGAACAGTTATACCTATCTTGTCTGCTGTAGCATCTGCACCTAAGCCACCAAATACACTCTGATAAAGGTGCTCAGCAACTGGCTCTTCAAAAGGTCCCATCACATCCCAAAAATCTGGTTCACTACATCCCATACAGCCATGTCCTGCTTGAACTAGCCAAGAAGTGTGTTGGTTAAACTTCTCTCTTGCACAGTTGTTAAATGTATAAGGTCCTTTACATCCTACTCTGTATAAACAGTAACCTTTTTTTGCTCCCTCATCACCAAATTCTTGAACAAATTCTCCAGCATCAAAATGACCTCTTCTTTCACAAAGATCGTGGATTCTCATACCATATGCCCATTTTGGTCTGTTGTAACTATCAAGTGCTGGAAGTGTTCCATAAAGTATAAAGTGAAGCAGAGTTCCCACTATATTTTTTTCACTTGGAGGACAACCTGGAACATTTATAACCGGTTTATCTGTTACTTTATGAAGTGGTTTTGCTCCTGTTGGATTTGGATTTGCTGCTTGAACTCCACCAAATGATGAACAAGTTCCAATAGCAAATATAGCTGCCGCACCTTCAGCTGCTTCTTTAGCACTATGCTCACCAGTTTCACCGTGAGGTCCTATGGTCAAAAAGTAGCTTGTAGCACCACTTGGAATACCACCCTCAACCATAAGGATATATCTTCCTTTATATTTTTTAATAGCTGATTTTAGGTTATGCTCAGCTTGCCATCCTGCAGCTGCCATTAAAGTTTCGTGATATTCTAATGAAATATAGTTAAAAATTAAGCTGTCTATAGTTGGAGCATCTGTTCTTAAAAGTGACTCGCTACAACCGGTACACTCTGCCATATGAAGCCATACCACAGGTAATCTGTCAGCAAGTTCTGCAGCTCTTGCAACTGTTGGTGCAAATGATGCTGGAAGCATAAGAGTTGCTGTCATAGCACTTGCCCATTTCATAAAATCTCTTCTTGAAAAACCTTTTTCCTCAATCGCTTGAGAAATAGACTTAGAACTGTCAAGCTTAGGCAACTTCTCAAGTTCATCAAGTCTTGCATTTAGTTTTCTCAACAAATTGTTGTGTTCCATATTTTCTCCTTTATATTATTGGATAAGCAATCATTTATTAAATGAATATGCATTCGAATATTTTAATATTTTAATATTTAATTTATGCTTAGATTGAAGTTTATATAGTAGTAAATTTAAATTTTCATAAATAGAGCAAAGAGGCAAAAGCCCCTTTATAACTAAAATCTATATCTCACATAGGCTCTTATATCTTTAGCTTCTTTTACAGGATCTCTATACATAGCAGCATTTGTTGCATTTATAGTGTCCATATCAACCGGTGTTCCGTCTGCTCCAAAGAAGGCTTGTGAACCGGTATAGTCATACTTTATATCTGTATATCTTATAGAAAAAGTAAGTGCTTTTGTTAGAGGTTTATGATAGTAAACTTCCCAAGCAGTTCCTCTTGTAGCTATCTTACTAGCTGCCATAGTATCTTCACCATATGTCATACTTCTCCAATACTTACTACCC
>CAZUPK010000038.1:0-4266 GCA_964622255.1 uncultured Campylobacterales bacterium | reverse complement strand
TATGGAGTGTGAATTTCCAAGAGTAAATGAGCCAAATGAGGCTATAAAAGAGATATTTGAGAGTGTTAAAGTTATAGCAGTTCCAGGACTTTCACCAAAAGAGGATAAGCCAAGTCACAAAGTTGCTAAATATTTAAAAGAGCAAGGATATAAGATAGTTCCTATCTATCCAAAAGGTGAAGAGATACTTGGAGAAAAGGTCTATAGAACTATTGAAGATGTTCCATTTGAGATAGATATGATAGATATGTTTAGAAAACCAGAAGTCGCAGTTGAGATGTTAGAAGTGATGAAAAAAAGAGCAGATATAAAGGTTCTTTGGCTTCAAGAGGGAATAGTAAACAATACAGTTGGAGAGGAAGCAAAAAAACTAGGATATAGATTTGTTCAAAACAAATGCACTATGGTTGAGCATAGAGGACTTTTTGGATGATAGCTCTTTCAAAGATAAAAGATGCCAAAAAAAATGTGGAAGGGGTTGTTTTGAAAACTCCTTTTGCAAAAGCATCTTTTCTTTCGCAAAAGTGTGATGCAAATATATTTTTAAAAAAAGAAAATCTTCAACTAACGGGTGCTTACAAAATAAGAGGAGCATATAATAAAATCTCAACTCTTTTAAATGAAGATAGGGAAAGAGGTGTTATAGCCGCAAGTGCGGGAAATCATGCTCAAGGTGTTGCATACAGTGCTAAAGTTTTTGGGATACCTGCTACTATAGTTATGCCTGAAAATACTCCACTTTTAAAGGTGGAAAATACCAAAAATTTAGGAGCTAAGGTTATCTTAAAGGGAGGAAACTATGATGAAGCTTATGAGTATGCTCTAAACTATGCAAAAGAGAACTCTCTTACATTTATTCACCCCTTTGCTGATGATGAAGTCATAGCAGGACAGGCAACCATAGCACTAGAGATACTAAAGGAGTGTAGTGAACTTGATATCATAGTAGTTCCTATAGGTGGAGGAGGACTTATAAGCGGTATAGGGAGTGTTATAAAGCAGTTAAGTCCAAAAACAAAAGTTATAGGTGTTGTTGCAAGTGGTGCAAATGCTATGAAAATATCTTTTGAATCACATATGCCTATAGATTCCCTATTTGTTAGAACTATAGCTGACGGTATAGCAGTTAGGGATGTAAATGAAAAAAATTTTCGCTATATTCAAGAGGTAGTTGATGAGATAGTGGAAGTTGATGATGAAGAGATAGCAAATGCGATACTCTTTTTATTAGAAAAACAGAAGTTAGTAGTTGAGGGTGGAGGAGCTGTTAGTGTTGCTGCTTTACTTCACGAAAAGATAACTTACAAAAGTGGAGCAAATATAGCATGTATCCTAAGTGGTGGAAATATAGATGTTCAGATGCTTTCAGTTATCATAGAAAAGGGTATGATAAAAAGTTATAAAAAATTAAAACTTATGGTAACTTTGGTTGATAAACCGGGAAGTCTTATGAAACTAGCAGATATACTAAATAGATTAAATGCAAATATAATCCAAATAGACTATGATCGCATCTCTACAACACTATCTTTTGGAGATGCAAATGTTACTTTAGCACTTGAGACTAAAAATAAAGAGCATCAAAAAGAGATAAAATTAGCTTTGCTTGATGCCGGATATAAGTTTAAAGAGATAGTATAACAAAAGAGATGAATTGTTAAAGACTTTGTCTTAATGAGATTAATTAAAGGGGGTTTATGAAAGAGATAACACTCGAAACAAAAATAGCAGAACTTTTAAATGAATATGATGGGATGAAAGATATACTTATAGATATAAATCCAAAGTTCAAAAAGTTAAACAATCCTATCTTAAGAAGAACCATAGCAAAAGTTGCAGGAGTTAAACAAGCAGCCATAGTTGGCGGTATGAATCCGACGGAACTTTTAAATAAACTTAGAATTGCAGTTGGGCAAGAGCCGATAGGGGATGAAGTTGAAACTAAAATAGAAAGTGGAGAAAAGCCAAGTTGGATAGAAGAGCCTAAGTTTACCTTTGATGCAAATAAACTTTTAGATGAAGAGAAGAATCCTCTAGCAGAGGTAAATATAGCCTTGAAAAAACTTTCAAGTGATGAAATAGTGGCTATAACCTCAGACTTTAAACCAGAACCTCTTATAGATGAGTTTAAGAAAAAGGGGTATGAAGTTTACTGTGAAGAAGAGAGTAGTGAAAAGTTTGTGACATATATAAGAGGATAGATTAAGATGAATTTTGAAACATACCCATTTGAAAAACTAGATGAACTTTTAAGAAATATAAAGCCAAACAAAGAGTTAAAACCTCTAACTTTAACTATCGGAGAGCCACAAATGCAGACTCCTCTTTTTATCCAAGAGGAGCTTTGTAAAAGTAGTAGCCTTTTAAGAAAGTATCCAAAAAGTGTAGGAGAGAATATTTTAAAAGAGGCTCAGATAGGGTTTGTTAAAAGAAGGTTTGATGTTGAGCTTAAAAGGGGTGAATTGATACCAACTTTTGGAACCAGAGAGGTACTTTTTAATCTTCCTCAATTTTTACTTTTTGATAAAAAAGAGCCTACTATGGCTTTTACAAACCCTTTTTATCAGATATATGAGGGGGCAGGTATAGCAAGTGGAGCGAAGATATATCATCTAAATCTTACAAAAGAAAATAACTTTAAAGCTTTACCACAAAACTATAAAGATATTTTGCAAAAGTCCGATCTAGTCATCATAAACTTTCCTAACAATCCCACTGCAAGTAGTCTAAGTTTAGATGAGCTTTGTAAGTGGGTTGAGGCCAGTTTAGAGTATAACTTTATTTTGGTAAATGATGAGTGTTACAGCGAGATATATTGTGATAAGCCAGATAGCTCTTTACTTGAGGCTTGTATAAAGGTTGGAAATAGCTCTTTTAAAAATACTTTGGTTTTAAACTCCATTTCAAAAAGAAGTTCTGCACCGGGTCTTAGAAGTGGATTTGTAGCAGGAGATGAGGAGATATTAAAAAGGTATATGAAATATAGAACCTATGTTGGGTGTGCAGTTCCACTTCCCTTACAGTTTGCTTCCGCAAAGGCTTGGAGTGATGAAGAGCATGTAAAAGAGGCAAGAAAGAGATATAAAAGAAATTTTGAGTTAGCAAAGGAGATATTAGGAGTTAAAGCTCCAAACTCGACATTTTATATCTGGCTTGAAGTTGAGGATGATTTGGAATTTACCAAACTTTTATATAAAGAGAAAAATCTCAAAGTAATACCGGGAACTTTCCTTAGTAGAGGAGAGTTTAAAACAAAACATGTCAGAATTGCACTAGTTGAAGATGAAGAAAATATAAAAGAGGCGATTTTAAGGATAAAAGAACTTTTATAGAGGGAAAAAATGACAAATAAAATACACTTCATTGGTATAGGTGGTATAGGGCTATCTGCACTTGCTAGGTTTTTAAAATTTCGTGGGTTTAGCATAACAGGAAGTGATATAAAAGAGTCTCCCATAACCAAAACTTTAAGAGATGAAGGTATAGAGGTTAGTATCCCTCATAATGCAAAAAATATAACCGATCAGGATATAGTTATATATTCAGCGGTTATAAAAGATGATAATCCAGAAATGATAGAAGCAAGAAAAAAGGGTATGTTGGTTTTTTCAAGAAAGGAGGCACTTCCCTTTGTTTTAAGAGATAAGAAGCTTTTTGCAGTTGCCGGAGCTCACGGAAAAAGCACTACAAGTGCAATGCTAAGCTCTGTAATGGAATGTAGTATGATAATAGGAGCTGAAAGTAAACAGTATGGCTCAAATATGGTGGCAAGAGATTGTGAGGAGGTGGTATTTGAAGCTGATGAGAGTGATAGTAGTTTCTTAAATATAGATCCATATTTTGCCATAGTAACAAATGCCGAACCAGAACATATGGAACACTACTTTTATGATGAAAAAAGATTTTATGATGCTTATAAAACCTTTATAAAAAAAGCGAAGATAAGGGTTTTAAATGGTGAAGATGACTTTTTGAAAACTCTAAAAGATGAAGTTGAGGCAGTGTGGCTATATCCATCAAAAGATATAAAAGAGATAAAAACTGTTTTGATAGGTGATGAGCCATATACATCTTTTAAACTAAAGGATATGGGAACTTTTAAGGTTTTTGGAGTAGGGGAGCATGTGGCTATAAATGCATCTTTAGCTATTTTGGCAGCACTCCATTATGATAATATTATAAATATAAGAAAAAATTTAAAAAACTATAAAGGTATAAAAAAAAGATTTGATATAGTTGATAAGAAAGATAAGTGTATCATCATAG
>CAZUPK010000037.1:0-25747 GCA_964622255.1 uncultured Campylobacterales bacterium | reverse complement strand
TTCATCAAACATTAAACTATAAAAAACCTATGGAGGTGTATAATGAATGGCTGAAAAAAAATAATCCAAAAAAGCAAAATATTAAAATTTTAAGAAAAGTAGCTTAATATGCCAAAAGAATTAAAATTTTTTAAAAATTGTCTTGACTTTTGGGGTAGAATATTAAAAGTCCAATAGAGGATTTAATTCTTTTTATCCCTATAGATCTCATATACAAAGCATTATTCATAACATTTGTCATAAATCCAAATATATGTTCTACTCTTGCTCTTATTTTAGATTTTATATTATTTAATTTTTGTTGTTGTTTTGTTAATGGTTTATTTTTATATCCTTTTTCTTGAATACAACTTTGAATATTATGTTTTTTTAAAAATTCTTCAATATCTTCACTTCTATATGCACTATCTGCATAAACCTTTTTATCTGTTTTATCAACAAGATTTTTAATTTGAGTTGAATCATGCAAAGCAGCATTTGTAACGCTATATTTAGTAATAAGTTTAGTTTTTTCGTCAGCATTAATATGATTTTTATAACCATAATGTTTCTCATCATTCTTTTTTGCCCATCTTGCATCTACATCTTTTTCACAGAAACATTTTTGCTTCGCAAAAAGCGCTTCGCTTGTTTTGAGCTAATTTACTTCTTTTGCCATTTTTATCTTTTTTAGCAAACTCTAAAGGTATTGCTCCTTTTTTTATATCGGCATTTTCTTCCCTTGAATTTCTTTGTTTCGGAACATCTACAAAAGTAGCATCTATCATACTTCCTTCTTTAACTATAATCCCTTTATTTATAAATTCTTGAGTAAACAAATCAAAAAGTTTTTGAGATAAATTATTTTTTACTAACTGACCTTACGCATAAGCAAAAGTTAAGCTATAATAAAAAGAAAGATTTAATGGAGAGCTAGATTGCAACAAAAACCAGAAGAGAAAGCAAAAAAGATAAATGAGTACATTGATTTATATACAGATTTTCTAATAAGTCAATTTGGTTATGCAACAGCGACAGGATTATCAGCGACATTAGATAATGAAGTAAGTCACGATCAAATTACAAGATTTTTAAAAAATAGTGAGTTTACTTCAAAAGATTTATGGAAAAGAGTTAAAAAAATAGTAAGAGAGATTGAGAGTGAAGATGGATGTTTGATATTTGATGATACAGTACAAGAGAAAAAATGGACAGATGAAAATGATATTATATGTTGGCACTATGACCATACAAAGGGAAAAAGCGTAAAAGGGTTAAATATTTTAAATATGCTTTATTACAGTAATGAAGTATCTATACCGGTAGGTTTTGAAATAATCAAAAAGGATATTTTATATAGTGATATAAAAACAAAAAAGCAAAAAAGAAAATCAAAAAAGACAAAAAATGAGCTACTAAGAGATATGTTTGATGTAGCAATAGCTAATAATTTAAAGTTTAAATATGTATTAATGGATATATGGTTTGCATCTAATGAAAATTTTGAACGTATTGCAAGCAAGAATAAAGAGTTTATAGCAGCCATTAAAGGTAATAGACTATTTGCTAAAAATTTAGATGATAAATATGAAGGAAAGTTTACATCAATTGATTCATTGCTAGTTTCAGATAAAGAATCTGTGCGAGGCTACTTAAAAGGATACGATAAAGAAATTATCGTTGTATGCCGAGTCTTTACAAACAAAGATGGAAGTACAGGTACATTATATCTGGTATGTAGCGATTTAACTCTTGATTCAAACTCTATATCAACAATCTATAAAAAAAGATGGAAAGTTGAAGAGTTTCACAAATCACTTAAATCTAATGTAAATTTAGCAAAGTCGCCTACTAAAAAGGTTAAAACTCAAAGCAATCATATCTTTTTATCAATACTAGCTTTTTTTAAACTTGAGTGCTTAAAGATGAAACATAACCTAAATCACTTTGCTTTAAGAATGAAATTATTAATAAAAGCCAACAAAATTGCATATGATGAGTTACAGAGGTTGAAATGTGCGTAAGGTCAGTTAGAAAATAAAAATATCAACTAATTGGTGTTTGGATTAGGAACTATCCTTTGACCTCTCATTAGAGATTAAACTCAACAGCCCTTCAAATTCAGACTCGTTGGAATTTGCTAGTTAAGAAGCTTCTAGCTCTTTAGCCAGAGGTAATTCATATGAAATAAAGAATTATTAACATTTTAAGTGATAAAATAGAGCGTTAAAAATTTTTTAAGGAGGCCTTATGGCAGTTGGTAAAGAAAGAAGAGACTTTCTAGGACTTACACTTGGTGGCTTTACTACCCTTGGTGGTATCACAGCTTTGGGTGCGGCTAAAAAGACTTGGGATCCACTTCCAAGTGTTAAAGCTGCTGGTTTTACTGAAATTGATCTCTCAAAAGTTCCTGAAAACGAGCTTATAACAGAAAAATGGAGAGGAAAACCTATATTTGTTTTGAAAAAAACAAAAGATATGAAAAAAGATGATAGAGATATCATTGTAGGTAATGATAGATATTTTATAGCTATCGGACTTTGCACACACCTAGGATGTATCCCTTCATATTTTCCTGATCAAAAGAAGTTTATCTGTGCATGTCATGGTGGACAGTTTGATAGTAGTGGAAGAGTTTTAAAAGCACCACCACCTTCACCATTAGTAATACCGCCATTTAAGATAGATGGTAAAAAAATAGTCCTTGGTGAGGAGGGACCAGAGTATAAAAAAATGAAAGCTGCCAGACTAACAGCATAAATTTAAAGGAGAAAAAATGGCACATTTTAAAAAAGCTACTAGTATCCATGACTGGCTAAATCAAAGACTTGCTATAGACACGGTAAGAAGGGTTTTAGCGACGGAATATTGGATACCTAAAAATATAAACTTTTTATGGGCAATGGGTATGGTTTTAGCAGTTACATTTGGGATGCTATTGATTTCTGGTATATTTTTACTTATGTATTATAAACCGGATACAAAACTCGCATTTGACAGTGTAAACTACACTATTATGAGTCAAGTAGGATATGGATGGTTATGGAGACACATTCACGGTGTTGCGGCATCGGTAGTTTTTCTTGTTATATATATACATATGTTTACCGGTATCTACTATGGTAGTTATAAAAAGGGTAGAGAGATGATTTGGATCTCTGGTATGTTACTTTTTGTAACATTTTCTGCGGAGGCATTTAGTGGTTATCTTCTTCCTTGGGGACAAATGAGTTACTGGGCAGGTATGGTTATCACTAACCTATTTAGTGCTGGTAGTCTTGAGTTAAATGGACTTGTTGAGTGGATTAGGGGTGATTATGTCCCAGGTGATGCGATGCTAACAAGATTTTTTATGTTACATGTACTTTTGATGCCTCTAATCATCATAGGTTTAATAGTTTTTCACTTTGCAACTTTAAGAATCCCTCATGTTAACAACCAAGATGGTGAAGAGATAGACTTTGATGCAGAGGCTCAAAAATATCTTTCAGGTGCTACTAAAAATGCAAAAGTTATAAGATTTCAATGGGATTTTTTGAGCAAGGATATTTTAGTTTTAGGTCTCTACCTAATCTTCTTTTTTTATTTGGTATTTTATCACTTTGAGTTTGCTATGGATCCTGTGAACTTTGATCCGGCTGATGGACTTAAAACTCCTCCGCATATCTATCCTGAGTGGTATTTTCTATGGAGTTATGAGATCTTAAGGCCTTTTAGTAAAAATGTAGGTCTTATTTGGTTTGGATTTGCACAAGTTATCTTTATGCTTCTTCCTTTCTTGGATAGAAGTCCAAATGTTGCTCCGGCAAACAGAAGAGGACTCTTCAAATACTGGTTTTGGGCATTGCTTATAGTTTGCATAGGACTTACTATACTAGGTAAACTTCCTCCAGTTGGTATTTATACGACATTTGGAACTGTCTTTGCATATGCATTTATAGCACTTTGGTTCTCACTTCCATTTATCACTAAAATGGAAAAACCAATAGGAGGTAAATAATGAAAGAATTAAAAATATTAGCAATAGTTGTATTTTTTGCACTAGTAACTTACTGGGGTGTTGAGCCTTTTGCACACTCGAAGATGCACAAGCATGTAGAAGGATACAACTTTGTTTATAATGGTAAAGCCGATATAGAAGAGATTAAAAATAAAATAGAAATTGCCAAAAAAAATAAAGAAGACACTACATCTTTAGAGGCTAAACTAAAAGAGAAAAAAGCTTTTTGGACAGATGTTGAAAAAATAGCAAAACTAAAGGGTAATCCTCAAGCTGGTGAAGCAACTTTTGGTATGTGTTTAGGTTGCCACAATGGAAGTGGAACAAATATGGGTGGGGTTATACCTCCAAACTTAGAACATGCAGGTGCTTTGTATGATAAAAACTATCTTATAGCACTCATCAAAGATCCTGCTATAGCATCAAATGTAGATCACAAATATCCTAATGGAACTATGGCTCATCCTATGGGTAGCATAAAAACTATGGTAACAGATCCTCAACAAATAGCTGATGTTGTTGCTTATATTATGAAAAATAAGGCTGGTGAAGTATCTGCTAAAGAGGCTTTCGTAGAGGCTTGTGGTAGATGCCATGCTAACAGATATGGAAAATGGACTCAAGTTGGTTTTGTTCCAAAAACAAAAGCAGATATAAAAACCGGTCAAGATACGGAGTTGCTTAAGTTTAAACAAAAAGTTGCACAAGAACAGATTGCTGTTTCAAAATATATGGGTAAACTTCCACCTGATCTTTCTATCATAATCAGAGCTAGAAATGAACACTTCTTAGAGACTTTTGTTGAAAATCCTCAATCTCAACTTCCCGGAACTGCAATGCCAAGAGTTGGTTTAACTAAAGAGGGTTATGAAAAAGTTGTAAATTATCTAAAAGAGACTGGTGATCCTAGTGAAAAAGCCAGAAGTGAGCTTGGACCAAAAGTTATAGGTTACCTTATAATCTTTACACTTCTAGCTTACCTATGGAAAAAATCCGTATGGAAAAAGCTACACTAATAAAAAAGAGGAGGAGAGAGAAAACTCCTCTTTTTATCACATAAAAGTTAAAAAAGATGATTTAAACAAAAGCTATATAGTAGCCTTGTCTTGAAATACTTTTTATAAGCTCTTTGGATGTTTTGGCTCTCAGTCTCCTTATAAAGGTTCTAACTCTTTCATTGCTAACTTCTAAACTTCCCCAAAGAAGCTCCTTTATCTCACTGTGGGATATGATGTCCCCTTTTTTCCTTTCTATCAAAACTTTAAGAAACAAAAGTTCTTTTTTTGTCAGTATTACAAGTTTGTCATCTTTGTAAAGTTTATCTATAAAACTATATCCCCCACTTAGTTTTATAACTCTCTCTTTCTTTATTTTTTTTGCTAATTTACAAATATATTCTAAAAGCTCATCTGGATCAAAAGGTTTTACAAAGTATTTCACCACTCCTATATCTATAGCAGTTAAAAGTTTTTCTTTATCACTATATGCACTTAAAACTATGATAGGAATATCAGCAAACTTTTTTATCTCTTTTGCCATCTCTAAACCGGTTATTTTAGGTATCATTATATCAGTTATTATAAAATCCGGCATCATAGTTTTACATTTTAAAACCCCCTCATTTCCTTCATATGCTATTTCAAATCTTGCAAAATAATCCCCAATAGCACTTTTTAGGAGTTCTGCAATACTCTTTTCATCTTCAACTAGCAAAACTTTTAAACTTTTTAACTCATCTAAACACAGCATTTGCATCCTTTAGGATATTTTAGAGGTATAGTTATAGTAAATATAGCCCCATTATCACTATTTTTTACAGATAAAACTCCATCAAATGTTTGTTCTATAATCATACTTGCAACAAAAAGTCCAAGTCCCGTTCCTACACTTGAATGTTTGGTGGTAAAATATGGTTCAAAAATCTTTTCTAAAACTTCCGGATATATACCACCTGCATTGTCCAATATATCTACAATCAAATCACTATTTTCTTTATAAACTTTGATTTTTATTTTTTTATTTTTTATATTATTTTGTTTAAAAGCATCTTTTGCATTTTGTATGATATTTATCAAAACTTGAGATAGTTCGTTTGATATTCCCAAAAGCTTCATATCCTCTATCTCTTTATAGACCTTTATCTTTTCATCCTTTAAAACTTTTTCCACTATCATCAAAGCATCATCGATAGCTTCACTTACAAAAAAAGTTCTTTTATCTCTCTGCGGTTTAAAAAAATCCATAAAATCATCTATAACTAAAGACATATTTTTTACAATATTTTTACTATCATCATAATACTTTTTAAACTCTTTACTATTGAAAGCATCAAAACTTTTTTTAAGATTAAATAATGCCAGGTTAAGTTCAGTCAAAGGCTGTTTCCACTGATGAGCTATATTTGCTATCATCTGGCCGAGACTTGCCTGTCGGGACTGTAAAAAAAGAAGTTTTTGTTTTTGTTCATTTTCAAGTCTAAGCTCTATCTCTTTTGTTACATCATATCTTATAGCTATAAACTCCTCTATCTCTCCATTGTCATTTAAAATAGGCACAACAGTTGTGTTCACATAAAAAGTGGAGCCATCCTTTGCCATATTTTGCACGGTTGCTTTGTATGTTTTTTTAGCAAGAATAGTATCCCAAAGCTCTTCAAACTTCTTTTTTGGAACATCGGGATGACGAACTATATTGTGATTTTGTCCTATAAGTTCCTCTCTTGTATAACCTGAGATTTTGCAAAACTCATCATTTACAAAAGTTATGATGCCGTTTATATCAGTTTTTGAAACTATGTTACTACTCTCTATCGCCTCTTGATACTGTCTTAGTTTCATTTAAATATCTTTTAACCTTCCTTATAACTTTTTTTGCTATATCATATCTAAAATAGATAATCCTTTTTGTAACCAATTTAATATGGCTTAGAATGGTTAAAAAATGCACTGATTAACTGTAAAATAAAAATAGAAGAGTTCCTTTTAATGCTCAGTTTGTTAAAAAATAATTTTAAAAATTTCATATTTCACATAGTATCTGTATAGCTCACCCATCGAAGAAATACTCTCTTCGAGTGGGGATTGTAATATTTACTTATATCTAAAAGTTATTCTACCCTTATCAAGACTATATGGAGTTAGTTCCACTTTTACTTTATCTCCAAGCATTATCTTTATATAGTGCATTCTCATTTTTCCAGCCATATGGCAAAGAACTACATGTCCATTTTCTAACTCAACTTTAAAAGTAGCATTTGGTAAAGCCTCAACCACCGTTCCATCTACCTCTATAACATCATCTTTAGCCATCGTTTTCTCCTTCGTCTATCGATAAAATCTCTGCTTTATTATTTATGATTGCAACTGTATGCTCATAATGAGCTGTTCTTAATCCATCTTCACTTCTAACCGACCATTTATCATGTATATCTATCTGTGCTACCCCACTTTTTTGACATATCATCGGTTCTATACAAAATACCATACCATTTTTTATTTTTGGTCCCTGTTTTGGATTATTTCCCTCTAAATAATTTGGTATCTCCGGCTCTTCATGCGGTTTTCTACCAATACCATGCCCACAAAATCCTCTAAGAGGTTGATATCCTCTATCAACTATAAAGTTTTCAAGCATAAAGCTAAGCTCTTTAAATCTCATACCAGTCTTTATATGCTCTATTGCATACATCAAAGCATCATATGAACAGCTTATAAGTTCTTCATCTTCTTTACTTATAGCTCCTATAGGCATTGTGATAGCACTATCACCAAACCATCCATCTTTTTCGACACCTACATCCAATCCTAGTATATCGCCATTTTTTACTTTTGTTTTATTTGGCACTCCGTGAATAACTACTTCATTTAAAGATGTGCAAACTCCAGACGGAAAACCATAAAGTCCTTTAAAAGCAGGTCTTGCATCTTGAGCATAGATAAAATCTTCACCCATCTTATTTATCTCTTCCAAAGTCATACCGACTTTCACATTATCTCTTAAAAAGTTTAGTGTCTTTGCTACTATCCGGTTTGAAACCCTTAGTTTTTCTATCTCTAAGGGTTTCTTTAATCCTATTGCCATCTCTTACTAAAATCCAACGGCACTAAGTGTGTTGTATTTGCTCATATAGATCTGAGCCTCTATCTTTCTCATCGTATCAAGTGCAACTTGAACTACGATCAAAACTGCCGTTCCACCAAAATAAAATGGAACTCCCATAGTTTTTACAAGTATCCACGGAAGTGTAGATATGATACCAAGATATATAGCACCACTAAAAGTAAGTCTGCTTGCAACTTCATTTAAAAACTCAGCGGTTGAGTTACCCGGTCTAACTCCCGGTATAAATCCACCCTGTTTTTTCAGATTGTCAGCGATATCTTTTGCATTGAAAGTTATCGAGGCATAGAAAAATGCAAAGAAGATAACTAAAATAAACATTAAGACATTAAAGATGTAGTGATTTGGACTTAAAAAATCTGCAACCATTTGAACATAAGGGTTTGTGCTTCCTCTTAAAAGAGTGCTTGGCATCATCAAAATCGCTGATGCAAAGATAGGAGGTATAACACCACTTAAGTTGAGTTTGATGGGTATATAGTTCATAACTCTTTTATTTTGATTTTGCATTATAGTCTTTCTTGAATATGATATAGGTATCCTTCTCTCCCCTAGCTCTACATAAACAATAGCTCCAACAGTAGCTATGATAACAAATACCATACCTATAACTACCAAAAAGCTCATCTCACCATTGTTTACTAAGTTTACAGTTCCACCAATAGCTCTTGGAATCCCTGAAACTATACCTGCAAATATGATTAACGATATACCGTTACCAATGCCTCTTTGAGTTATCTGTTCACCTATCCACATAAGAAGCATAGTTCCTGTTAGCATAGACACTGCAGCTATCGGTATAAATATACTCATATCAATCATAATGGCACTCTCTCCACCTTGAGATAAGCTTTGAAGTCCCATAGAAACTCCGATAGCTTGGATCAAAGTAATAACGACAGTCGCATATCTGATTACTTGCATATATTTTGTCATACCATCTCTTTCCTTTTTCATTTCACCTAGAGATGGAAATGTAGCAGCTAGAAGTTCCATAATAATAGAAGCTGTGATATAAGGCATAATACCTAAAGATATGATACTTAACCTTCTTACAGCATTTCCACTAAACATATTTACCATTCCAAGTGCATTGTTAGAGTTGGTATCAAAAAAGTGTTTTATGATATCAACATTTACCCCAGGAACTGGTATATAGGAGAGTATCCTATATGCAAACAAGAAAGCTAATGTTATTAGTATCTTGTTTGTTAAATCTTTATTCATTGGCTACTCTTTACTACCACTTAAAGTGATATTTTCATCTTTTACTTTACTCGCTAAATCTTTAGCACTTTTTCCAATAAGCTTTATCTTTTTCACTGAAGAGCTTATTTTATGAACAGTTTTTACACTCTCAACTGTTATCTCTGCAAGTTCAGCAACTTTTGTATGCTTATCTACATTTATAACATAAGGCTTTGTTACTCTTGAAGTAAATCCAACTTTTGGAAGTCTTCTAGCTAGTGGTTGTTGTCCACCTTCAAATCCTCTTTTTCTTTTATAACCTGTTCTACTCTTTTGCCCTTTGTTACCTCTTGTAGCAGTTTTTCCCATACCACTACCTTGTCCTCTACCTACTCTTTTTGTTCTTTTAGTAGAGCCACAAGCTGGTTTTAGATTGTGTAATGCCATCTTTTTCCCCTATGCTTTAATCTTTTGAAGAGCTTTAAAAGTTGCTCTTACAAGATTGTTTGGATTATTTGAACCTAAAGATTTTGTAAGGATATCTTTTATACCCGCAAGCTCTAAAACTGGTCTTGTTGCACCACCGGCAATAACTCCTGTTCCCTCTGATGCTGGTTTTAAAAGTATTCTACTAGCTCCAACTTTAAGCTCTATATCGTGAGCTATAGTTGAACCTTTTATATTTACCTTTACTAAATTTTTAAAAGCATCATCTATTGCTTTTTTTATAGCATCAGGAACCTCTTTTGCTTTTCCAGTTCCATACCCTATAACACCATCTCTATTGCCAACAGCAACCAAAGCTGTAAATCTAAATCTTCTACCACCTTTTACAACTTTTGTAACTCTTCCTATATTTACTATTACCTCTTCAAAATCTTCTCTATTTATCTTTTCCATCATTGACCCTTATAGTGTGATTGAATTTTCTCTTAGTGCCTCAGCAAAAGAAGCCACTACACCATGATAGAGATTTCCTCTTCTATCAAAAACCACTTTTTCGATTCCCTTAGCTTTAAGGTTATCTGCAAATGCTCTAGCTACATTTACTGCAGCCTCTTTATTTGCTTTTTCACCAAGTTTTCTTCCATCAACACTTGCCAATGTAACACCTGCTACATCATCAATAGCTTGTGCATAAAGATGTCTGTTTGACTTAAACAGAGCAACTCTAGGACACTCCGCAGTCCCACTTATCTTTCCTCTAACCCTTCTTATCCTTCTTGCTTTTAGAGCATTTTTTTGTTTTAAAAGTTTCGTTCTCATTTTATCCCCTATTTACCTGCAGTCTTACCAGCTTTTCTGATGATAACTTCATCAACATATTTAACACCTTTACCTTTATATGGTTCAGGTGGTCTAAATCCTCTAATCTCAGCTGCAATCTGTCCTATTCTTTGCTTATCATCACCTTTTATAGTAATAATATTTTTCTCAACTGCTATAGATACATCTTTTGGAAATTCATAGTTAATAGGATGAGAAAATCCAAGTTGTAACTCTAAAACATTACCCTTTACTGCTGCTCTATAACCAACACCGTTTATCTCAAGCTTTTTCTCATACCCCTCAGTTAAACCTATAACTATGTTATTAGCTAAAGATCTGAAAGTTCCCCAAAAAGCTCTTGATTGTCTATCATCACCTTTTGGTGAGAAAACTATTTGATTACTTTTTATTTCAATATTTACAAAATCTTTTGTATCTAACTCTTTTGTAACATTACCTTTTTTAAAGCTTAAAACTGCACCATTTAAGCTAACATCCATACCGCTTGGTATAGAAACCGGTTGTTTACCAATTCTTGACATATTTATCCTTTTACTTGTCTACGAATTTTTTTCGAATGCCGCAAAAGTTTTTCACTTTTACCAAATACTACAGATAACTTCGCCACCCACACCCTCTTTGTAAGCGACATCGTTGGGTAGTACACCTTTTGAAGTGCTAACTACAATAGTTCCATAACCATTTTTAAATCTTTTTATATCCTCAGCCTTTTTATAAACCCTTCTTCCTGGTTTAGAAATCTTTTTAAGCTCGGATATAACACTAACTCCATTGTCGTTATACTTCAAAACTACTTTAATAAACTTTTTATTTCCCTCTTCGATTACATTGTAACTATCTATGTAACCCTTCTCCTGGAAGATTTTTACCACAGACTCTACAAGTTTAGAGTGAAGAAGTTGTGTTACTTCTAGTCTTCTCATAGATGCATTTCTTATTCTAGTTAGAGCATCTGATACTAAATCATTTACCATAAATTTCTCCCTACCAACTTGATTTTTTAAGTCCTGGAATCTTACCTTCATTTGCCATTTTTCTTAGACAAACTCTACAGATTCCAAAATCTCTATATACTGAGTGTGGTCTTCCACAGATTTGACATCTTGTGTAAGCTCTAACACCAAACTTAGGTTTTCTTTTTTGTTTTGCTATCATTGATTTTTTTGCCATGATTTAAACCCTCTTTGCAAATGGCATTCCTAATAACTCTAGCAATCTAAATGCCTGTTTATCATCATCAGTCGTTGTGACTAAAGTTATATTCATACCATGTTGTTTTATAATATCATCAAATTTTACTTCCGGAAATACAAGTTGCTCGTCAAGTCCGAAAGTATAGTTACCATGACCATCAAAGTTTGATCTTGGAACACCTCTAAAGTCTTTCACTCTCGGCAGGGTTATGGAGATAAGCTTATCTAAGAAAGTGTACATTCTATCACCTCTTAGAGTAACTTTTACACCAATAGGAAATCCCTCTCTTACTTTAAAACCTGCTATAGATTTTCTAGCTCTTGTTACAACTGCTCTTTGTCCAGCTATCAAAGAGATAGTATCTTGAATATTTTGTAAAATTTTACTATCTTTTGCCTCTTCACCAGCACCAACATTTATAACAATCTTTTCTAAAGCTGGAATTTGCATAACATTTTTTATGTCAAGCTCTTCTTTTAGAGCAGATTTTATCTCGTTTGTATATTTTTCTTTAAGTCTCACTACCATTTATTAACCCTCAACTTTTGCTACATTTGAGATATGTATAGGCATCTCTTTATTTACAAAACCACCATTTGGATTTTCCTCAGTTGGTTTTATTGCCTTTTTAGCTACTTTGCATCCAGCAACAACAACTTGTGAAGTTTTAGGCATAACTTTTAAAACTTCTCCAGTTTTACCTCTATCATTACCAGCTATTATTTTAACTGTATCACCCTTTTTTATCTTAAACTTTACAGCCATTATAACACCTCCGGAGCTAGTGAAACTATTTTCATAAATCCACTATATCTTACTTCTCTACTTATAGGTCCAAAAATCCTTGTTCCTATAGGCTCATTTTTACCATCAAGTATAACAGCTGCATTTTCATCAAATCTTATTAAAGATCCATTTTCTCTTTGAATCTCTTTTTTTGTTCTAACTACAACAGCTTTAACAACCTGACCTTTTTTAACTTTTCCATTTGGGATAGCTTTTTTTACTGATGCTACTACAACATCCCCAACAGAAGCATATCTTCTTTTACTACCACCCAAAACTTTTATACACATAATCTCTTTTGCACCACTGTTATCAGCAACTGCAAGTCTAGTAAAACTTTGAATCATTACTCAACTCCTGTTTGAACAATCTCTTTGAGTCTAAAAGACTTTCTTTTAGAGAGTGGTCTGCACTCAATAGCACTGATAACATCACCCACATTTGTTTCATTTCTCTCATCATGCACTAGATATTTTTTAAATCTTTTTACGATTTTGTGATATCTAGGATGAACCACTTTTCTCTCAACCAAAACTGTAGCTGTTTTATCACCAGCCTTTTTTACAACTTTACCTTGTATTACTCTTTTTAAAGCCATCTTTATGCCTTAACTTCGTTTTTTAGTGCAGACAAAGCTGTATTTATTCTAGCTATGTCTCTTCTAGTCTCTTTAATCTCATTTGGATTGTTTAGTTGCATCGTTTTAAGCTTTGCTCTAAGCTTAAACAGCAACAACTTCTTCTCTTTTAACATCTCATTTAACTCTTTTTCGCTTTTATCTTTTAAATCAATATACTTCATGTTCGTTCTCTGCTGTTATGATTTTTGTTTTAAAAGGTAACTTGTGTTTAGCTAGAGTTAAAGCTTCTCTTGCTAACTCTTCACTAACACCTGCCATCTCAAAAATAATTCTTCCAGGTTTTATATTCATAACCCACTTCTCAACTGCACCTTTACCTTTACCCATCCTTGTCTCTAACGGTTTTTTAGTTATAGGCTTATCAGGGAAAACTCTAATCCAAGACTTTGCTTGTCTTTTAACATGTCTTGTCATAGCAATCCTAGCAGCTTCGATCTGTCTTGAATCTATCCTTCCAGCTTCGGTAGCTTTTAGAGCAATCTCACCAAAAGCAATAGTATTACCTCTAAAAGATTTACCCCTATTTCTACCTTTTTGCTGTTTTCTATACTTTGTTCTTTTAGGCATTAACATAATTATTCACCTCTTCTTTTGTTTTTTCTAGGTGTTTGTTTTCTCTCAGGTTGAATACCCTTAGTAAGAACTTCACCTTTAAATATCCAAACTTTAACACCTATAATTCCATAAGTCGTATGAGCTTCTACAAAACCGTAGTCTATTTTTGCTCTTAGTGTATGAAGAGGAACTCTACCCTCAAGATACCACTCAGTTCTTGCCATTTCAGCTCCACCAAGTCTTCCGGCAACTGAAACTTTAATACCTTTTGCACCTTTTTGCATAGCACTTTGAATAACTTTTTTCATAGCTCTTCTAAATGCTACCCTTCTCTCAAGCTGTGTAGCAACATTTTCGGCTGCTAGTTGAGCAGATATTTGAGGTCTTCTCTCCTCTTTTATATTTACATTTATATCTCTACCGATAAACTTGCTAAGTTTAACTCTTAATTTTTCTATATCAGCACCTTTTTTACCTATGATTATACCTGGTCTAGCAGACACTATAGTTACTCTTGATTTTTTAGCTGTTCTTTCTATCAAGATTTGGCTAATACCTGCATAATAAAGCTCTTTTTTTACAAACTTTCTTATTTTATAGTCTTCACCAATATTTGTAACCGTAGTCTCTTTTGATGGGTACCATCTTGAGTCCCAATTTCTATTAAGACCAAGTCTAAGTCCAATCGGATTTACTTTTTGACCCATCTTATGACTCCTTACTTTCTAATAATTCTTTGGCATGTGCGACAGACTCTTTAAAGTCACCTTTGAAGCTGTATTTTTCTTCTATAGTTGCTATTTGCTCTTCATTCATATTTGCAATATCCTCAAGTGTATAAATACCCTCACTATTTAGTTTTACTTGATAAGCTTTACCTATACCTTTGATTTTTGTTAAATCATCACCCTTCTTCTCATCTTTTATATCTTCCCTAACCTCATCTTTTTTCTCTTTAGGCTCAATCTTTTTAGGCTCTAACTTTACTGTTTTTTTTCTCTCTTTTTTTGTTTCACTTCCAACCGGTGCTACTTCAACCATAATATGCGAAGTAGGTTTCAAGATTTTACTTGCACTACCTCTAGCTCTTGGTCTAAATCTCCTCAAAACCGGACCTTTATCCACTCTACAAGAGACAACTTCTACCTCTTCAGGCTCATATCCACCATTTGACACAGCCGATGCTATAACTTTAGCTATAATTCCTGCCGCTTTATTAGGTGTAAACTCTAAAGATGCAAGTGCAACTTCTGCATTCATACCTTGAACTTCTCTTGCAACAAGTCTAGCTTTTGTCGGTGATAGTCTTATAAATTTTAATACTGCTTTACTCATCTTTTCACCTTAACCTATCTTCTTTTGAACGGAACCTTTATGTCCCTTAAATGTTCTAGTTGGAGCGAACTCACCAAGCTTATAACCTATATGGTTTTCAGTTATGTAAACCGGAACAAAGTTTCTACCATTGTGAACAGAAAAAGTAAGTCCTATCATATCTGGTATAATAGTGCTTCTTCTTGACCAAGTTTTGATAGGTTTTTTATCACCACTCTCTTTTGCTTTTTGAACTTTTTTTAATAAATGATCATCTATAAATGGACCTTTTTTTAAACTTCTAGCCATCTACTTTCCTTTTCTTCTAGCGATTATAAGTTTATCACTAGCTTTTTTTCTTCTAGTTTTATAGCCTTTAGTAGGCATACCCCACGGACTAACCGGATGTCTTGAAGCATTTGTTTTACCTTCACCACCGCCATGGGGGTGATCGATAGGGTTCATCGCAGAACCTCTAGTTTGCGGTCTTATACCTCTGTGTCTATTTCTTCCGGCTTTACCTATAACAACATTTGCCCAATCTTCATTTCCAACTGTTCCAATAGTCGCCATACACTCACCAAGGATTTGCCTCATCTCTCCACTTGGAAGTCTAAGAACAACATATTTATCCTCTTTACCCATAAGTTGAGCATATCCACCAGCACTTCTTGCTATTTGTCCACCCTTACCCGGTTTCATCTCTATATTGTGGATAATAGTTCCAACTGGGATATTTTTTAGTTTCATAGCATTTCCCACTCTTATATCAAGTCCGCTCTCTGCAGACATAATTTTATCACCAACTTTTAGCCCTGAAGGTTGGATAATATATCTCTTTTCACCATCTGCATAGTTTATAAGACATATTCTACAGTTTCTGTATGGATCATATTCAACAGTAGCAACTGTTCCCTCGACACCAAACTTTCTTCTTTTAAAATCTATTATTCTATATGATTTTTTAGCACCTGCCTCTTTATGCCTTGAAGTTATTCTTCCATAACTATTTCTACCACCAGTTGCAGGAATCTTTTTTAGTAAAGATTTTACAGTTGGTTTACTAGTTATATCTGAATTATCAAGACTTGTCATATATCTTCTACTAGGTGTATATGGTCTGTATGATTTTATAGCCATTTTATACCTCCACACTTTCTATGTTCGCACCCTCAGGTAGAGTAACATAGAACTTTTTGTAGTCTGGTCTCTTACCTTCGATACCTCTAAATCTTTTTACCTTCCCATTTACTCTCATAGAGTTAATCTTTACAGGAACAACACCAAAATACTCCCTTAAAACCTCTTTTAAACCATTCTTTGTCATCTTTGGTGAAGTTTGAATAACAACAACACCATTTTCTTGAAGGCTTAAACTTTTTTCTGTATAAATGATTGCTTTTATATCTGTTATATCTGCCATCTTAGCCCTCTTTTATTAAGTTTTCTAAAACATTTTTCTCTATGATGATTGAATCAAAAGCACTTGCTGTGTAAGCATTCAACTCATTTGGCTCAATCAAATATGCATTACCTAAGTTTCTAAAAGCATAGAAAGTTTTTTCATCTATCAACTCTTTCACTATCAATGCACTTCTTATCTCCAATGATTTTAATACATTTACTGCATCTTTAGTTTTTCCAGACTCTACTACAACTGACTCTACTACAAAAAGTTTTCCTGCATCAGCTTTTTCAGCTATAGCATACTCTAATGCCAATCTTTTTTGTTTTTTGTTTACTTTTTGGAAATAGTTTCTATTGTTTTTAGGACCGTGAGAAACTCCACCACCTACCCATACAGGTGATCTGTTTGAACCGGCTCTAGCTCCACCTCTTCCCTTTTGCCTCCAAGGTTTTTTTCCACCACCACTTACTTCTGCTCTAGTCTTAGCTTTAGCAGTATTTGCTCTAAGAGTTGCTTGATAAGACTTTATGTATAGATAAAGGTTGTGTGGATTTACTTCGCTAAAAGAAGTCGGAAGTGCTATTTCGCCATTTGCTTTAAAATTATTATCTACTACTATTGCTTTACTCATTTAACTATCCTTACCTTTCCAAGACTTCCATTTGCTCCCGGAATTGATCCTTTTACAACTAAAACACCAGTTTTGGCATCAAAAGATACTACCTCATTTTTTACAGTATTTTTTGTATTTCCATAGTGTCCTGGCATCTTTTGACCCGGCTGAACCCTTCCTGGCCATTCACACATACCAATAGAACCTACTCTTCTGTGAAACCTTGAACCGTGACTTTCCGGACCACCAGCAAAGTTATGTCTTTTTACAACACCTGAAAAACCTCTACCTTTAGAATAAAAAGTCGATTTTACACTTTTAGCCTCTTTTAAAGGAGTCGTATCCAAATCTCCAACTTCAACACCCTCTAGTTTTAGTGTCATAAATCTGTTAAACTCTTTTGAAAGAGAATACTTTTTTTGCTGACCCCCTATGGCTTTGTTAAACTTTTTACCATAAGAATATGCTACTAATGCACCGTTTTCATTTACTTCACATACTTTCGCATCTACTACTTTTAGTAGTGTAACAGGTATGCTAGGGACTGAAATCGTTCTACTCATCCCAACTTTTTCTACTATATACTCCATCATACCTTCCTTAGTTTTGACCCATTGCTCTTACTTCAACATTAACTTCTGGAGCAAGATCAAGTTTCATTAGTGAATCTACCGTATCACCTGTCGCAGATACAATATCGATTAGTCTTGAGTGTATCCTTACCTCAAACTGCTCTCTACTGTCTTTGTTAACATGTGGTGATCTTAGCACTGTATATTTTTTTATTTTTGTAGGTAAAGGGATTGGCCCTTTTATCTCAGCACCAGTTCTTTTAACTGCTTCAACTATCGCAGCAACCGATCTATCTAAAACTCTGTGATCATAAGCCTTTAGCTTAAGTCTTATTTTTTCCATAAAATATCCTTAAAAGAACTTGTCGAAAGTCCGACTGATTTAACTAAACCCTCCGAAAATATTTATAGTTTCTCAGAGGATTAAATAGAACTTGAAGTATAGTATATTGTTCTTTTAAAGTCAAGCTTTTTTTTGCCATTTTTATAAAATATTATCCTTTTTATAAGGACACTATTTAGGGATGAGGTATCTTTACTTTTGAATTTAGCAAATATGCTATAACCACCACAAATAGAAGTATAAGATATATATTTGATAAAAATGAATAACTATAAACAAGATACAAAATCCATAATAATATAGCACCAAGTGGAGTAGGAACTCCTACAAAATATTTTGCTACCTCTCCAACTTCAGAGTTTATATTAAACTGGATAAGTCTTCTTAATCCGCTTATGATATAGTAGATGAAAATTACTCCTGCTATAAATGTTTCAAATACACTTGCTTTTTCTAAAGCATAAAATAGTAAAAATGCTGGCATCACAACAAAAGAGACAAAGTCTGCAAAAGAATCAAGTTGTATGCCAAATTCGCAAGAGAGATTATACTTTCTTGCTAACTTTCCATCTAAAATATCAAAAGCTCCCGCTATCCAAGCAAGTATTATAGCCACAAAAAAGTTATATTGCTGTATAAAATACATAGCAACTATGCCAAGAGTTATGTTAGAAAAAGTAACTATGTTTGCTATGTTAAAATGACTATTTTTATCAAAAAAATTCATCATACATCCTAAAATTTTTGATAAATTATATCGATATTGCTTTAGGTTTACCTATAAAATATCCTTGAACATAGTCAATACCAAGGCTATTTACCTTATCATAGACCGATTTGTTATATACATACTCTGCTACCGTTTGTATGCCTATCTCTTTTGCAAAATTGATGATAGTTTTTACAAATATTTCACTCTCTTTTGATGTATCTATATTTTTAACTAAGGAGCCATCTATTTTTAAAATATCTATATCGAGTTTTAAAATATGATCAAAATTTGAATACCCACTTCCAAAATCATCTATGGCAAAACTGCACCCCAACTCTTTCATCTTCTTTATAAAATTTTTTACTCTCAAAAAAGAATTTATTTCAGATGTTTCGGTTATCTCAATAGTTATTAAATGAGCTAAATTTGATTTTTTTATATTATTGTAGATATATCTTGAAATCGAGGTATCTTCTATATCATCTACCGTCAAATTTATAGTTACAGGCTTTCTTCTTACAACCAAATCATCAATGACTATCTTTATCATCCTTTTAGTAAGACTTGAATATAACCTTACCTTTTTTGCAATTTCCAAAAACTCCAACGGCAATCTATAACTACCGTCAATATTTTTAATCCGCATTAGGGCTTCATATTTTTCTATAGTAGATGTTTTTAGATTGTATATGGGTTGATAAAAAACTACCACTCTATCATCCTCAATGGCATCTTTTATCTCTATATGTGTCTTAATATTTTTTAAAAATCTCTCTTCTATATTGTCCTTTTGACAATAGATAACATATGTTTTATCAACTTTTTTAGCAACAGAGAGTGCTAAATATGATTTTTTAAATAGGTCTTTTCTACCTCGTGCTACTCCAATAGATACCGATACAGTATATAATTTATCATTGACATAAAAATTTTTTTTATTTATCTTGTTTACTAAATTTTTCATATAAAGATTAATATCTTGAAGTTTTGTTCTCGAAATTATATATATAACAAATTTACTCATCCCAAATCTATAAAGTTTAGAACTTCTTGTAGGAAGTTCATCCTTTAACCAATCAGAAAAGAGATTAACAATATTTTTTGATATATCCATACCAAAATAATCAGTAATATCATCATAGTCATTAAGATGAATTTGTATCAATGTATGAGCGTGATTTCCAGGCCTTTCAGTAGCTTTTTCTAAATCTTTTAAAAGATCAACTCTTGTGGGAAGGATGACTTCATCCATCACACTTACAACAGTCGATAGATCTACCTTCGTTGCAATCTGATATTTTTTGCTATCAACAGCCATATAAAATCCTTTAAAATAATCCATCACCTATGCAATATTATATTAAAAAAATATAAATAATCGATAATTTTTTTAAAGAAATAAAATAATTTTATGAGTTAAGTTTTGTGAAAGATTGGAGAGGTAAAAACCTCTCTTTTTTTATAGTGCAGTCTTTGCAACTTCTACAACTTTTGCAAAAGCAGAAGCATCATTCATAGCTAAATCGGCAAGTATTTTTCTATCTAACTCGATGTTGGCTTTTTTAAGTCCATTTATAAATCTTGAATAACTTATATCATTTAATCTACAAGCAGCATTTATTCTTACAATCCAAAGTCTTCTAAAATCTCTTTTTTTCTGCCTTCTATCTCTATAAGCATAAACTAAGCTTCTTTCTAACTGCTCTTTTGCTTTTCTAAAATGTTTTCTTCTACCACTGTAGAAACCTCTAGCTTGTTTCAAAAGCTTCTTATGTCTTTTTCTTCTAACTACACCTGTTTTTACTCTCATTTTATTCCTTTACCTATTTTTTGGTGTCGCCTTTTGCGAACTTTTCCCTACACCCTAAAAAGTATAGGAGGATAAACTAAGTAGGAGGTAGGAACTATGAAGTAGTAACTTTCATACTTCTTAAATTCCTAACTCCTACCTCCTAATTACTACTTTACTGTTTATTTTCCCAAAAGCTCCCTAACTTCAGCAATATCCGCTTTATCAACAACTTTTGGAACTCTTAGATTTCTTTTTCTTTTTTGATCCTTTTTAGTCAAAATATGACTTCTAAAAGCAGACCCCCTTTTGATACTACCATTTTTTTTGATTTTAAATCTTTTAGCAGCACCACGATGTGTTTTCATCTTTGGCATTGTTTTCTCCTATTTTAGATTAAGGTTGCGAGTATATCTTATTTTGCTTAAAAGTTACTTTAACCCCTCTATAGCCTTTTTATAATCGCTACTTTTATATACATAACTACCTGCTACTACTATATCTACTCCGACATTTTTTAACTCTTGAACATTTTTATCATTCACCCCACCATCTACCTCTATAAGGCAGTTTGGATTTTCTTTTTTTATGAGTTTTTTAAGCTCTTGTGCTTTTTTTATTACACTTGGGATAAATTTTTGCCCACCAAATCCCGGATTCACACTCATTAAAAGAACCATATCAAGATCTTTTAAAAGATACTCTATCAAACTTGGTGAAGTGTGAGGATTTAAAACTATTGCTGGGGATATATCTAAATCTCTTATCTTTTGGATAAGTCTATGAGGATGTTTTTCTTCCTCAATATGAAAAGAGATATATTTTGGGTTAAAAGGGGCAAATAGCTCTACAAAAAAAGTATTATTTTCTACCATAAGATGTATATCAAGTGGTTTTGTTGCACTTTTTGCTACCGCTTCGACTACCACAGGACCTATTGTTAAGTTCGGCACAAAATGTCCATCCATAACATCTATATGAACTAAATCACATCCTGCCTCACATATAGCCTTTACCTCTTTTGATAGATTTCCAAAATCTGCTGATAATATGCTCGGTGCCACTTGCATTTGTTTTCCTTTGTTTTTACTCTTTATCACTATATGGTAACTCCAAAGCTTTTACATGTCCTATCGCATCTCCTGCAATGCCTTTTATAGAGCCATAGAGTCCTATGGTATTGTCCAACACCTTTTCAAGTTGTTTCTCTCTTTGTTTCCATATCCTTGCCATAGCTCTTTTTTCTTTATCTAAATCCTCTTGCATAGTGGTAAACCCCTCAACTATGGCTTCTACATGCATTTTAAACTCATTGCTTGTTAGATAGTTATAAAGAAGGCTCATCTTATCGGTTCTGTTTTCTTCACTTCTTTTTGCTTGAGCCACTTTTATAAGAGAGTCTCTTAAAACAAAGGATAAACTTTTAAACTCTTCAAAACTACAAATCCAGATGCCATCTAAAAGAGTTAATCTATCCATACCATTTGGCATAGTTGCAGTTACCAAAACTCCTATATCAGCACCCTTTTCTCTCATATCGTTTTTAAACTTTTCTATCCAACTTTTTTGAAACTCTTTTGTTCTTTTGCTTTCATAGTAAATATTTCCACAGTTTTGTATCTCTCTTGTATGAACTATTTGAAGACAATCAGCCCCTCTAGCACCCTTTTTTATCTCTTCTATCACATCAAAAGGAAACTTCTTTTGTAAATACTCCTCTATCGCTAACTCTTGGACTTCGCCTTGAAGTTGCATACTTCCTTGTTCAGCCTTTCTTTGAGCTATCTTTAACTGCTCTTGAAGCTGTTTTAACTGCTCCTCTTTTTGACGAAACTTTAGCTCATTTGACTCTTCAAGAGTTTTTTGTATCTTTTGTCTTTCCTCTTTTAATCTTTCATTTAACCTCTCTTCAGCCTCTGCTTTTATCTTTAACTCCAACTCCTCTTTCTCTCTTTGTAACCTTTGTAACTCTACTTTTGTTCTGTTTAACTCTTGGAGTTTTTGTGATTTTTCTTTTAATTCGTTTTGTAAAAGCTCTAAAGACTCTTTTTGTTCATTTTCAAGCTCTTGTTTTAACTCTTTTTGAAGTTTTAATCTCTCCTCTTTTAACCTCTTTTGAGTAGCTTTTTTCAACTCTTCATCAAACCTTTTTTGTTGCTCTTTTATAGTTTCTTCTTGAGATTTAAGTTTATCTAGAGCTTCTTTATACTCTCTTCTTTTTGCCTCTATCTCAGCTTGAAACTTTTTTTGTTCTGCCATATTTTTTCGTTTTAGCTGAGACTCTAGTTGATGATATAAAACTTCATTTACATCTATATCTGTTCCACAGTTTGGACATTTTATAGTTGTTTTGCTATTCATTTGGATTAAAACCACTACTATTTTCAGGAGTTCCAAACGGATTTGAGTTTAGCTTATCTTCTTCAGCTATTCTAGCCTCATATGCTTTCATCTCCATCCTTATCTCATTTATTTGCTCTTTTGTAACATTTTCTTCCGCACTCCAGATAACTTCCATATGACCTCCAAACTCTTCACCCATTTTTGATAGTTTTTCTTCAAACTCATAAAAATCTAAACAATACTCTTTTTTTTCATTTATCTCATCTTCTAACTCTATATACCACTTTCCAATAGGACTTGTTTTTATAGTCGCTTTTATCTCTGCCATCTTTTTTTCCTTAAAATTTTTCTATATTTTACTCACATCCCTCTTATAGAACCAACAACTTTTCCTATAACTTTTATATTTTCACTATGAACTGTTTCAACTAAATACATAGGATTATCTGAAATAAGATCAATGCTACCGTCGCTTTTTTGCAAAACTCTCTTTACAAAAAGCCCTATCTCAGTAGATATGGCAAAAATACCACTTTTTGATATATCTTTTAAAGTTCTGTTTATAAAAATAATATCTCCATCATACAAAGTAGGCTCCATAGAGTCTCCCAAAACATTTATAGCATCAATGTTTTTCATCTTACTCTTTCCACCCATTATCTTAACCATATGCTCATCAAGTGCTATACTTTCAACTTCATCATCATAGTTAAAAGCTCCGCCACCGGCACTTGCACATATATCTTTAAAATATCTAACATTTACATACCTGTTAGTTTGCTCCTCTAAACTTTTTGTTGATTGATTATATAAAAGCCAATTTATCGAGATTTTTCTTTTTGCACAAAACTCAAGTATCTCATACAAGGGTAACTTTCCCCTTTTTTTCATAGTTGCAAAACTTAACTGTTTGATACCCAACACATTTGCAACATCTTTATCAAAGACTTTTGACCTACCTAACTCATCTGCAATAATCTCTTTCATCTTGGGTAAAACATCATTTATAGTTAGCATAAAAACTCCTTTTGAAAAATATGTCGTTTTGAAATATTTATCGCTCTTATTTTTTATTTTTTGCAATATATTAACATAAGTATTATTATAAAAGGAAAAAGATAACTATTTGCAAAACTTCTACACTACTTTAGAAAATTAAGGAAAAAATATGGCATAGATATTATAACAATAGCAAGAGAAATAATCTAAACTTATATCAAAAGATTTATAACCCCTACTATAAAGATAGCTATTGACAACTCTTTAAAATCTCTATCTAAAAGAAGTAAAAATATAGCACTAACAAACATAGCAAAAGAGAAAAGTTTTGGCTTTATATACTCTAAAGTCTCTTTTTTAAGCCACTCAAGTTGAGATGGTGAAAGTTGAACTTTTAAACTACCATCACTTGCCTGTTTTATGGTTGATTTAAAATCTTTTATAAAATAAGGTGTTGTTTTTATCTCTTCAACTAACATCTCTAAAATATTCTCTTTATATCCCAAAGCACGAGGAATATTTTTTTGCAAAATGGGTAATATATCTTTTATACCGTTAAAATTTTCTATATAAGTAGTTCCAAGTCCCTCTATGATAGCACTAACTCTTAAGATATAAATAGCCTCTTGAGGAAGTTTAAAAGGAAGATCTCTTGTTGATTCTAAAACTTCAAAAGCTAACTTTTGCATATTTGATGAGCTTAAACTCTCATCACTAAATATCTCAAACATTTGCTCTACAAATTCACTCATCAAGGAGATGGGAGCTTCAAAACTTATCGTTCCAAGTCTTTTAGCACTACTTACATATAGTTCATAATCTTTTTCATAAGCAGATTTTATCATCTGGATGATAGCTATTCTTGTATTATTTGATATCCTTTTGACCATACCAAAATCCAAAAGTATAAGTTTTCCGTCTTTATCTACCAAAAGATTACCCGGATGTGGATCGGCGTGAAAAAAACCTTTTACAAGCATCTGTTCGGCATAAAAATTTATAAGCACTTTTAAGATACTCTTAAAATCAACTCCCAAACTTTTTAAACTTTCTTTATCATCAAATCTAACCCCTTGCATAAAAGTCATAACTATAGCATCATCACAACTATACTCTTCATATGCTTTTGGAAATAAAACATCACAATAATCATAAGTTTTTGAAAATTTTTTAAGATTTTGCAACTCTTTTTTTAAACTAACCTCTTGCAATATCATAGCTGAAAATTCAAATATAACTGCTTCGATAGAGTTTTTTGTGTATTGGGAAAATAAAGGTCTAAAAAGTGTATTTAAAAATTTTAATATCAAAATATCACTTTTTACAACTTTTTCAATCCCTAATCTTCTTAATTTTACCGCAACCTTTGTTCCATCTTTTAAATATGCTATATGAACTTGTCCTATTGAGGCACTAGCAATAGGCTTTTTTTCAAAAGAACTAAAAATATCACTCTTAAAAGCTCTTTTAAAAACTATATCAAACTCTTTATCATTCATTGGGGGAAGTTCATCGTGAAGAGTTTTTAACTTTTGCAAATATTCTTTGTTAAAAAAGTCAGCTCTTGTAGCCAATACTTGAGCCAACTTTATAAAACTAACTCCAAGTTCAACTATCATTTTTCTTAAACTCTCTGAGTCCATAGGCTTAAACCATAAAAATGACTCCCTTTTTTTTATAAGTAAAAACAGACTCAAGAGTAAGAGAAATATCTTATATACTCTAAATATAGAAAAATTATTTTTCAATTTTCTTTTTCAACTCTTCGATATCATCTTTTGTAGCGATATTTAACTCATCTAAAATATCTTTTATCATCTTTTTTAATTTCTCCTTTGCTTCTTCCTCTTTCTTGATAGCTTTTTCTTTTACTTTTTCAACCATCTCTTTTGCTTCTTCTTTT
>CAZUPK010000036.1:0-29257 GCA_964622255.1 uncultured Campylobacterales bacterium | reverse complement strand
TTATTCCACTTTTTCCTAAATTCATCCGAGGGATTGGAAAATGAGAGGATTACCTTACCAGTTCAGTAGCTCTGTGACTATACGCTCACTGGCGTTCCCGCCACCGTACAAGTTTAAAGCATTGTTCTTAAAGCCGTATATGGGACTATTTTCCCCGACTTAGCCCATCAAACCTCACCAAACCCCATAAAATAGGGATTTCATTTTTTAAAAAGGCACCAAAAATATAAGTCAACCTCCTAACAGGGACATCCATAAGCTTATAAAGCTTAATAGCTTTGGATGCAATAGCAAACACCAAAGCAAATCTCATTTTAGTTTTGCTATCAAATAGCCTATCAACTTGGACATTAAGAAAAAGCTGTCTAATCCTTCTTTCCCTCAACTATATAGGACTCGATAATTTGTATCGATTTTCTTGGATTTTTAGGTGTGTTTTCTACTCTTATAAACATAGTTTGCCATTGTAGCATTTTTTAGACTTAACCTCAGGCATATTGGTGTAGTAGACATTACAGTTTTGTTTTAAAGGTCTAAAATAATAACTCTTCTTCTCCAACTTCAGACTCACTCTCTACAGAGTCATTTGAAGGTTGAGAGATATCTGTAAAGTATTCATCTTTCCCTTGAAACTTAACTATCCTTACACCTTCTGGTATATCAAACTTTCTTTTTGTCTCAGGGTGAAGTTGTAGATAACCCTTGACAAAGTTAGCAAAACTAGGAGCGGCCGCTTTTCCACCTGTCTCTTTATACATAGGCTTATTGTTATCTTTACCAAACCAAGTCATAACCGTTATCTCAGGAGTATATCCGCAAAACCAAGCATCTTTGTATTCATTTGTGGTTCCAGTCTTTCCAGCAGTCTCAATTCCCTCAACTTTTGCCCTTCTTGCAGTTCCTCTTTTTACTACATCCTCAAGTATGCTTGTCATTAAAAAAGCTTGATTTGGTTTAGTTAGCTCATACTCAATAGGATCAAAAACTCTTATCTGTCCATCTTTATTTACTATCTTTTGAATAAGTTTAGGTTTTAGCATCGTTCCATAGTTTGAAAAAAGTGTATATTTTCCTGCAAACTCCAAGGGAGATATACCGAAAGTTCCTAGTGATATAGAAAGATTTTTTGGAACTTTCTCAAATCCAATTCTTTTTAAAGAATTATAGACATTGTTAAGTCCTAGTTCTCTGACCAAGTTTATAGTTGCTAAGTTTCTTGAGTAAACTAATGCATCTCTTAAAGACACAAGTCCTTCAAAATTTTTTTCATAATTTTTAGGTTTCCATACCTTTGTGCCATACTTAAAACTTCTACTCATATCAACAAGTTTACTTTGTGGAGAGTAACCACGATTAAGTGCTATTTGATATATAAAGGGTTTTATAGCAGAACCCGGTTGCCTTTTACTCTGTATAGCACGGTTATATTTACTCTTTTCATACTCTACACCACCAACTAAAGCTAAGATATTACCAGTTTTATTGTCAAGCACTACCATAGCACCATTTAGATCTGTATAATCAACCATCTTAGATTTTGGCACTGCATGTCTTTTTAGCTTGGCTAAATATCTAGCTAAAATCCCTTTATATCCAAAAGTTATTGACTTTTTAGCCAACTCTTGTAAAGCCGGTTCCATTGTGGTATATACCTTATATCCACCATATTTGATATCTGGATACTCTTTTTTTAACTCCCTTAGGACTTCATCTACTATATAGGGATACTTGTTTTTCGAGAGTTTTGAGTTATAAACCTTTGGAATATACTCTATATACTTTTTATACTCTTTATCTGTTATCCATCCAAGAGCCTTCATCCTTGCTAAAACAGTATTTGCCCTACTTAAGCAGTTGTTTAAGTGTTTTGTCGGATCATAAGTTGAGGGAGCTTTAGGAAGTCCTGCAAGCATAGCTATCTCTTTTAAGTTTAACTCATTTAATTCTTTGTGAAAGTATCCTAAAGATGCTGTTTTTACTCCGTAATATCCGTGTCCATAAAATATCTCATTTAAGTATCTCTCTAAAATCTCCTCTTTTGATAGTTTAGTTTCAAGTTTTAAAGCCAAAAGAGCCTCATTTAGCTTTCTTTTTAGAGTCTTTTTAGAAGTAAGAATAGTATTTTTTATAAGTTGTTGGGTTAGGGTGCTTGCTCCCTCTTTTACCTTTCCATATTTTATAGCTTTCATAATAGCTCTTAAAATTGCTTCAAAATTTACACCATTATGCTCAAAAAAAGCGGTATCCTCTATAGCTACAACAGCCTCTATAAGTCTAGGCGGTATCTCTTTATATGGAGCATAGAGTCTATGCTCTTTTTTAAAAATGTTAGCTATCAAATCCCCATTTTTATCAAATATCTGTGTAGTAAGCTCGGGACGATAGTTTGTTAGTTTATCTGTAGAAAATTTTAAATCTTTACTATAGTTATAGAGTGCAACCAAAACAACTATAGAGACAAAAACAAAAAAACCAAATAAAAAAGATAGTATTTTATTCACTCTCTAAATCCTCTACTCCTAAAATTTGACTCTATAAGTCTTTTAGTATAATCACTTTTTGGTGAGCTTAAAATCTCTAAAACTTTCCCTCTCTCAACAATCTTTCCACTTTTTAAGATAGCCATATCTTCACATAAAAGTTTAGAACTCCCTATGTCGTGAGTTACATACAGTATCCTAAATCCCAACTCTTTTTTCAATTTGTCTATCGTAGTTAGTATATCATATTTTGTTTTACTATCAAGAGCAGTTGTCGGTTCATCAAGCAAAAGTAGTTTGGGATTTAAACTAAGAGCTAGTGCCATAACCACTCTTTGAAGCTGACCACCACTAAGTTCACTTGGATATCTATTTAAAAAGCTACTATCAAGTCCAACTAATTTTAAAAGTTTCTTCTGTTCATTCAAAACTACTTCAAAGTGTTTTCCTATCTTTGTAAGGGGAGAGAGTGCGGTAAAGGGATTTTGAACCACTATAGAGATAGGAGTGGGGAAAGTGCCACTTATCTTTGCATCTAGATTTTTAGGTAAAAGCCCCAAAATAGCCTTTAAAGTAAGACTCTTCCCACTACCGCTTTCACCTATAAGTGCTAAAGATTTTCCTATCTCCAATTTTATATCTACCAAAATCTCATTGCCATTGTATATCTTTATAATCATAACAAAATCATATCGAAAATAGATAAAAAAATGGTTTTCTTGGACTTTTTTTAAGAGAAGTTTAAATTTTATACTAAATAACCTTGACAAGATTACACTCAATATGATACAATCATTTCAACTAAAGGTTAAGGAGCAATTTATGAAAAATCTATTTGAAAAACTAACTTATGCAATGAGTGAGGCACTTGAAGGCGGTGTAAGTTTGGCACTACACAATAAAAATCAAGAGGTAGCACCCATACATGTTTTATGGGGACTTATTGCAAACAGTAACTCTTTGTTAAATCAAGCATTAAATAAAATGAATGCACAAAAAGATGCTTTAGAGTTAGAGATAAAAAGTAGGACAGAGAGATTACCAAAAGTTTCTACCGTCACTAAAGAAAATATCAGACTAGGAAGAGCTTTAGTAGATAGTTTACAAAAAGCTGAAGGTTTGATGGCTCAAATGGGAGATAGCTTTATAGCTGTTGATACTTGGCTCTTAGCAAATCTTGATAGAGAATTAAAGGATATACTATCTAAGTTTATAGATATTTTAGAGTTTAAAAAGACTTTAGAGGCTATAAGAGGTGGAAAGAAAATAGACTCCCAGAGTGCAGAAGAAAAACTCGAAGCACTAGAAAAGTATGGTATAGACTTAACCCAAAAAGCTATAGATAGAGAGCTTGACCCTGTGATAGGAAGAGATGAAGAGATCCAAAGAGTGATGCAAATCCTCATCAGAAAAACAAAAAACAATCCTATCCTTTTAGGAGAACCGGGGGTTGGTAAAACTGCACTTGTTGAAGGTTTAGCTCAAAAAATAGTAAACAAAGAGGTTCCGCTATCTTTACAAAATAAAAGAGTTATAAGCCTTGATATGAGTACTTTGATAGCAGGTGCAAAGTATAGAGGAGAGTTTGAAGATAGGCTAAAAGCTGTCATAGAAGAGGTAAAAAAAGATGGAAATATCATTCTATTTATAGACGAGATACATACTATAGTTGGAGCGGGTGCGAGTGAAGGAAGTATGGATGCAGCAAATATCCTAAAACCTGCCCTTGCAAGAGGAGAGCTTCATACTATAGGTGCAACAACTCTAAAAGAGTATAGAAAATACTTTGAAAAAGATGCAGCACTTCAAAGAAGGTTTCAACCGGTAAAAGTGGAAGAGCCTACTCAAAATGAAGCACTGCAAATTATGAGGGGTATAAAAGAGAAACTTGAAGCTCATCACAATGTTCAAATCTTAGACAGTGCTTTAGTTGCTGCGGTTAAATTAAGTAGTAGATATATAGCCGATAGGTATCTTCCCGATAAAGCTATCGATTTGATAGATGAGGGAGCTGCAGAACTTAAAATGCAAATAGAGAGTGAACCTTTCGAGCTTAGTAAAGTGAAAAGAGAGATAGAGGCTTTGCAAGTTGAAAAAGAGGCACTTTTGATGGAAGACAACGATAAAAACAAAGAGAGACTTCAAGAGATAGAAAAAGAGTTGGCAAACTTAGGGGAGGAAAAAAGAACTCTTGATAGTCGTTTTGAAAATGAAAAGTCGGTATTTAAAGCGATAGCTGGGATAAAAACAAAAATAGATGAGTTAAAAAGAGTGGCAGAACTTGCAAAAAGAGAGGCAGACTTCAACAAAGCTGCCGAGATAGAGTATGGAGAGATACCAAAACTTTTGGAAGAAGAGAAGAAATTAAATGCCAAATGGCAAGAGATGCAAAAAGAGGGAGTATTACTAAAAAATAGTGTTGATGAAGAGATGATAGCAACTATTGTTTCAAAATGGACAGGCATCCCTGTAAATAAAATGCTCCAAAGTGAAAAAGAAAAAGTCCTGCATATAGAGGATGTTCTCAAAAAGTCTGTTATTGGACAAGACGAAGCGATAAAAGCTGTAAGTAGAGCTATCAAGAGAAACAAAGCAGGACTTAGTGATCAAACAAGACCTATCGGAAGTTTTATGTTCTTAGGTCCCACAGGAGTTGGTAAAACTGAGACTGCCAAAACGATAGCTAAATTTTTGTTTGATGATGAAAAATCACTTATAAGATTTGATATGAGTGAATATATGGAAAAACATACAGTTTCAAGATTAGTTGGTGCACCTCCGGGATATGTTGGATATGAAGAGGGTGGACAACTAACTGAAGCTATTAGGAGAAGACCATATAGTGTTATACTGTTTGATGAGATAGAAAAAGCTCATCCAGATGTTTTTAACATCTTGTTACAGGTATTGGATGATGGAAGACTAACCGATAATAAAGGAGTTACGGTTGATTTTAAAAACACTATCATCATTTTAACAAGCAATATAGCAAGTAGTAAGATTATGGAGTTTAAGGATCTAGAAGATAGAAAAAAAGCTGTAAATGATGAGTTAAAACTTCGTTTTAAACCAGAGTTTTTAAACAGGCTTGATGATATAGTGATCTTTAATCCTTTAGGATTAGAGCAAATAACTCTAATAGTTGATAATATTTTGGCATCGCTACAAAATAGATTAAAAGAAAGAGATATAAAGCTAGAGGTTAGCCAAAGTGCAAAAGGACTTATTGCTGAGGCAGGATTTGATCCTGTATATGGTGCAAGACCTCTAAAAAGGGCTGTATATGAACTTATAGAGGATAAGATAGCAGAATTTATCTTGATGGATAAACTTAAAGATGGAAATACCGTTAAAATATATAAGGCAGGAGAAGAGTTGAAGTTTGAAATAGTATAGAACTGGGATGGTCTTCTTGAACTTATAAGTTGTATCATCATCCCTTTAAGGGAATTTCTAAAAAACTAGATAGTTCATAGCTTTGACAGTTTGTTCATAGTTGAGGTATAACGACGAAGGCTATGGCGTAGTATAAGTCAGGAGTTGTAACGAAGGATATGGACAAACTCTCAAGACCCAAAGGGAAGGCAAAGAAGGCACAATCTTTCGTAAGATAGATTTTTGAATTAGCTATTGCTACTCCTGCAAACTTCTCTTACAAAATCTTATTTTTCTCTGTCTTCTATGGAGTATTTAGGTTTTTTGGAGGTTCCCTTAAGAATAATATACTTATCACCTATATAAACTTTTCCGTTAAATCCTATAACCGGAGACTCTATCTTATCAGAGAGTTTTTTTACTTTATATGAGCTTAAATCTTTTTCTATCTCTATCAAATATCCATTTTTTTCAACAGCATATATTTTACTATTACCTACAAATACCGCACTAAAAATAGCATAAGGAAGTTTTAACTCATTTAGTTTTTGCAAACTATTGGTCAAAAGTATCACTCTACCATCTTTTGTAAAAACATAGACCTTATCCATATCATAAAGGATATCTTTTATCCCGTCTCTAAAAGTTTTTATTGAACTTGAGGTAACACTTATAATCTTACTTCTTGTAGATGCTATCAAAACATCATTATAAACATCTAAAAAGATAACATTGTTAAATATATCATCATCACTGATAGCTATATCTCTTAAAACTCTTTTTTGATACATACTCATAACTAAAAGTCTTCCATCAAGTGTAGGATATATGATAAGGTCATTTAAAAATAGTGGATTTGCCAGTCTTGTATCTATAGCCACTGCATTATGAAGTCTCTCTTTGTAGATAAGCTTTCTTTCATTTGTATCATATAAGAGGATATTGTTTTTAGCATCAACCATCGCTAAAAGATTTCCTTTTAACGATGAAGAGAGTATTTGAGTTTTAAATCTTAACTTATCTATAACTGAAAAACCATTTTTTGATATAATATATAAATCTCCATAAATATCAACTGCTATGATAAAAGTATCATTTTCACTAACATATCTAAAGCCTTTTGGAAGTTTGCCTTGCTCCATTAGACCACTTTTTTTAGTGATAACTCTACCGTCAGCTAATGTTGCTCCATCTCTTGCAGTATCAACTATAGGAGTTATAACAGAACCACTATAGTTTACACCTCCCGCAACGACTTTTGGCTCAAAATACTTTTTAGAAGAGCATCCAAAAAAAATTAATAAAAGCAAAAAGCTAACAAAGTATTTCATCAATCTCTCCTATTTTAAGTAGTGTTTCAAGCCTTGTGCCATCTGATATGTAGCTGAACTAGGAGATATAAATCCAAGTATATCTTCTGCCTTTTGGTGATTACCATTTTTAAGTTCTATATATGCAGCATTTAGATTTGCAAAATCTCTTAAAATAGGAACACCGCTTCCTACATATTTTAAAAGTCCTTTTTTTTCTAAAGATGCTATCTGATAAGTTAGCAAATCTTTTAATATAGGATCACTGACACTATTTTTTAGAGCTTTTAAAGTCTTTATGTTACCACTTTTTAAAGCTACTTGCATAGTGTATAATTTATAAAGTCTAGGATTTAAACTTTTTAACTCTTTTATTTTTGCCTCATCAGTTTTTTGAATAAGTGAGAGATAAAGTTCATTTGACTTTAACTCTTTTTGCTCCTTCATATAGTTATACCCCATACTACCTATAACTCCAACTAAAACTGCAAGCAATAAACTTATGATAACTTTTTTATTTTTCTTATAAAAACTCTCCGTTTTTATAACTGACTCCAAAAACTTCTCTTCTACTGTTAATTCCTCTTTTATTGCTTCAATATTTTCTTTTAAACTCAAAGCCTCTCTCCGTATAAAATGATTTTGTTAGAATATACCCAAAAAGTGATTAAATATTAATCTACTTTCGTTAGTATAGTAGTTGTAAAAAATATATTAAGATTAGTTTAATATTAAAGGTAAATAAAATGAAAATAGATGGTAAACTTTTAACAAAACTTGAAAAGCTCTCATCTTTAAAGATTGCAGATGAAAAAAGAGAAGAAACTATTAAAGAAATAGCTCAAATTGTCGATTTTATTGAGAATCTAAGCGAATTAGATTTGAACAACAAAGATGACCACTTTTCAACGATAGAGGGAGGAACTCCTTTTAGAGAGGATGAACCAAGTGTAAATCCTAAAATTATAAAGGATATACTTTTATATGCACCAAAATCGCAGGAGGGTTTCTTTGTTGTTCCCAAAATCATAGAATAAAGGAACAGATATGAGCGAAGCGCACTCTCAAATGAAAATGATGGATATACAAACACTTTTAAAAAATGTTGTTGTCCACAAAGCATCTGATCTTCATTTAGTAAGTAGAAGTGAACCACAGATAAGAATAGATGGGAAACTTATCCCTCTAAACCTCCCAGTACTTGATGGACCTACTATAGAAAAGATGTGTTATACACTCCTAACCGATAAACAAAAAAAATCTCTAGAGGAAAATAAAGAGATAGATTTTGCTTTAGCTATACCCAATGTAGGAAGATTTAGAGGTAATTACTACTATACTTTTGGTGGTGATTTAGCAGCTGCTTTTAGGATAATCCCTACTACAATACCATCTTTGGATGAGTTAAATGCTCCTGCAATATTTAAAGAGGTAATAAAAAGAGAAAAGGGACTTATATTGGTTACAGGACCAACAGGAAGTGGTAAATCAACAACTCTAGCCGCACTTTTAAATGAGATAAATATGACCGAACACAAACATATCATCACAGTTGAAGATCCCGTTGAGTTCATCCATCAAAATAAAAAGTCTCTCTTTTCACATAGAAATGTCGGAGAAGATACAAAGAGTTTTGCAAGTGCATTGAAATATTCTCTAAGAGAGGATCCCGACATCATACTCATAGGTGAGATGAGAGATAAAGAGACCATTGAAGCAGCACTAACTGCGGCTGAAACCGGACACTTAGTATTTGGAACACTACATACAAACTCAGCTGTTCAAACTATAAATAGAATCATAGATACCTTTGAAGGAAGCGAACAAAAGCAGATAAGAAATATGCTTTCAGTCTCACTTGCTGCTATCATTTCACAAATGCTTTTACCTAAAAAGGGTGGTGGAAGAGTTGCAGCACAAGAGATACTTATAAACAACCATGCCATAGCAAACCTAATAAGAGAGGAAAAAATCCATCAGTTATATTCACAAATGCAGGTAAATCAAGCAAATACAGGTATGCAGACTCAAACTCAAGTTTTAGCTGGACTTGTTAAGAAAAATATAGTTGATAGGGATGATGCTTTAAAAGTCTCTTCTCAACCGGATGAGTTAAAGAGTAAAATAGGGATTTAATCTAAAAGATTAAGGTAAATTATATTTATCTCAAATATTTTTTTGTTATAATGCCAAAAAAAGTTAAGGCATAAACTTATGAAAGATATCACTATGTTTGATGTAGTATCTGTCGGATTGATACTTTTTTTGGGTGTTAAAGGGATTTTAAGGGGATTTATAAAAGAGTTTTTTGCACTTGTAGGTATCATAGGTGGTATATACTATGGCTCGAGGTATGCTCAAGCTATAGGAAGCTACCTAGATACAAACTTTTTAAATCTACAAAACAAATCCTCGCTATATTTGATAGGTTTTATCGCACTTTTCATAGCATTTTGGTCTATATCCTCTTTAATAGGTCCTTTTCTAAGCTCTATAGTAAACTCAAACGGCATAGGTATGATTGATAAGCTTTTGGGTTTTGTAGTAAGTAGTGCAAAGATATTTTTTATCATATCTATTATGGTTTATATATTATCAAACATAAATATACTAAAAGATAAAACAGACTTTATGTTTAAAAACAGTTTTATGTATCCTATGTTTTTAAAATATGGAAGTGTTATCGTAAAACTTGATAAACCTACCGTGATAAAAGAGAAAAAAGAGAGTATAGAGATACAAGAGGTAAACAAAACTAAATAATGGCTAAAACAGAAAAATCCTATGAAGTTTTACTAAAGGAGTTTAAAAATCTTCTTAAGGAAAATAGTTTAAGATTTACAACTCAAAGAGAGATCACCTTTAAAACTCTTTTTGAATATGAAGGGCATTTTACTCCGGAGGATTTATTTAATCTTATAAAAAAAACATATCCAAATATAAATATAGGTATGACAACAGTTTATAGAACTCTAAATCTTTTAGAAGAAAACAAGTTTGTTACCTCTATTTCTTTTGGTGTTCAAGGGAAAAAATATGAGTTTGGCTTAAAACCCCATCACGATCATCTTATATGCATTAAATGTGGGATGATAGAAGAGTTTGAAGATGAAACTATAGAAAAACTTCAAGAAAAAATAGCTAAAATGCGAGGTTTTAAGATGACTGGGCATATTATGCAACTTTATGGCATCTGTAAAAATTGTCAAAATCAAAAAAACTAGGGAGGGTTAAAACACTGAATGTTTGGTAACACTTATATACAACAACGAATAGAAAAAGCAGAGGCTTTGAGAAAAAGAGGGATAAATCCCTATGCACATAACATAACAAGAGAACTTTCTACAAAAGAGTTTAAAGAAAAATTTTCATATGTAACTGATAGAGATGAAACAAAAGAGGTTACAGTTAGTGGTAGGATAAAGTTTTTAAGAGTTATGGGAAAGGCATCTTTTGTAAAGATAGAGGATGAAAGCGGACTTTTACAGATATATGTAGCAAAAGATAATCTTTCTGAAGGATTTTACAATGAAGTTTTTAAAAAACTCATAGAGGTTGGTGATATTATAGTTGTAAGGGGTTATCCATTTGTTACAAAAACCGGAGAGTTAAGTCTTCATATAACTGATCTTAAACTAGCTACAAAGGGCATCTTCCCACTTCCCGAAAAGTTTCATAGACTAACAGATAAAGAGCTTAGATATAGAAAAAGATATCTTGATATGATTATGAACCCTGAAGTAAAAGAGACTTTTTTGATAAGAAGTAAAATTGTTAGTCTTATAAGAAAATTTTTAGAAGAGAGAGGATTTTTAGAGGTGGAAACTCCAATGCTTCAAGACTTAAATGGTGGAGCAACCGCAAAACCTTTTATAACTCGTCACAATGCCTTAGGAGTTGATAAATACTTGAGAATTGCTCCAGAGTTAAACTTAAAAAGACTTATAGTTGGTGGATTTGAAGCAGTCTTTGAGATAAATAGAAATTTTAGAAACGAAGGTTTAGACCACACTCACAATCCAGAGTTTACAAGTTTAGAGTTTTACTGGGCATATCACAATTATGAAGATTTGATGGAACTTACAGAGAAACTTTTTAGCTACCTTCTAAAAGAGTTGGAACTTCCGACAAAACTTCCATTTGGAGAGTTTGAGGTTGATTACTCAGCACCATTTAAAAGAATAACTTGGAAAGATGCACTTATAGATATAGGTAAGATTCCTAAAGATATAGTCGATAATAGAGAAAAAATCACAGAGTATTTAAAGAAAAAAGGAATAAAAGTTGATAAAAATCTTATCTTAGGAAAACTTCAAGATGAACTCTTTGGAGAGTTTGTTGAACCAAAACTGATAAATCCTACTTTTGTTACTCAATACCCTGTTGATATATCTCCACTTGCAAGAAGAAATGATGAAAATCCATCTCTTACGGATAGATTTGAACTTTTTATTGCAGGTCGTGAAATAGCAAATGCTTTTAATGAATTAAATGATCCTATAGATCAGTATGAAAGATTTACCGAGCAGTTAAAGGCTAAAGAGGCTGGAGATGATGAAGCTAGTGATATGGATGAAGATTTTGTTGAGGCTTTGGGATATGGTATGCCTCCAACGGCTGGAGAGGGTATCGGTATAGATAGGCTTGTTATGCTTTTAACAAACCAACACTCTATAAAAGATGTAATACTATTTCCTGCAATGAAACCGATAAAAAAAGATGAAAAACAGTAAAAAGGATGAGAACTAATGTATTTTATGGAAAAATCAGACCCACAAGTTTATAAGATATTTCAAAAGGAGTTGGATAGACAAAATAATCATTTAGAGATGATAGCAAGTGAAAACTATACCTACCCATCTGTTATGGAGGCTATGGGAAGCATCTTTACAAATAAGTATGCTGAAGGTTATCCAAGTAAAAGATATTATGGTGGATGTGAGTTTGCTGACGAAATTGAGCAGTTAGCAATAGATAGAGCTTGTAAACTTTTTGGATGTAAGTTTGTAAATGTCCAACCTCACTCAGGAAGTCAAGCAAATCAAGGTGTATATCAAGCACTCTTAAAACCTTATGACAAGATACTCGGCATGGATTTAAGTCATGGTGGACACTTGACTCACGGTAGCAAAGTTAGTAGTTCTGGCAAAATTTATCAAAGCTTTTTTTATGGAGTAGAGCTTAACGGTAGAATAAACTATGATAGGGTTAGAGATATAGCAAAGATAGTTCAACCAAAACTTATAGTATGTGGAGCTAGTGCATATCCAAGAGAGATAGACTTTAAAAAGTTTAGAGAGATAGCCGATGAAGTTGGAGCTATACTTTTTGCAGATATCGCTCATATAGCCGGTCTTGTAGCAGCCGGAGAACATCCAAGTCCCTTTCCTTACTGTGATGTTGTAACAACTACTACTCACAAAACTTTAAGAGGTCCTAGAGGTGGTATGATTATGACAAACGATGAGAGGATAGCTAAAAAGATAAACTCGGCTATATTTCCGGGAATCCAAGGTGGACCTTTAGTTCACATTATAGCCGGTAAAGCAGTTGGTTTTGGAGAAAACTTAAAACCTGAGTGGAAAGCTTATGCAAAGGATGTGAAAGCAAATGCAAAAGTTTTGGCAAATATTCTTATGAAAAGAGGTTATGATGTTGTAAGTGGTGGAACGGATAATCACTTGGTGCTTGTTAGTTTTTTAGATAAAGATTTTAGTGGTAAAGATGCTGATCTTGCTTTAGGACTTTCTGGTATCACTGTAAATAAAAATACAGTTCCGGGAGAGAAAAGAAGTCCATTTGTTACCAGTGGTATTAGGATAGGTTCACCTGCCCTCACTGCAAGAGGTATGAAGATTAAAGAGTTTGAATTTATTGCAGAAAAAATTGCAGATGTTTTAGATAATGTAAATAATAAAGGACTTTTTGTTAAAATAAGGCAGGAAATTTATGATTTGTCAAAAAACTTTAAAGTTTATGATAAACCGATATTTTAGGAAAGTTTAAATAAATGTATAGTGTCGATGTAACTCTTATAAAGATGATGACTGACCACTACTATATAAAAAGAGACAGGATTGTCAAGAAAATAAGTTATAAAAATCGTCTCTTTTTTGATAAGTATGAAAGAGTTGATAGTATGCTAACTAAGACTTTGATGAATAAGTATGATGAAGGGAAAATCGTCATAGCACATGATTTGATAAACAATAGAGGTAGAGTTGAAAATATTGTGTTTGATTACAATGGTAAAAATGCCGAAAAGTTTTGGCATAGAATACGACTGATACTTCGGGAAGAAGGATTTTTAAATTTTACAGCATATGAAACTAAGACTTGTGGTCATCTTCATCTATATATTCATAAAGGACATACAGCTTTGAGTGAAGCTGTTCAGTTAGCAAATCAACTTTCGGCAAAACTTGCCATGAAACTTCCAAAAGAGTGGAAAGTATTTCCATCTATGGATCTACCAAGCGAGTTTAATATATTAAATTTACCAAGAAAAATATATAAAAAAGAGAGAGGAACATCATGGGCAAGACATATATAAATAAGCAAAAAAATTTAACTGAGTTGATAGGAGAATGGGAGCCTCAAGAAAATAAGGGAAAAGTGGAACATAACTCAGTAAACAGAATAAAGGGTATGAGGAAAAAAACCGATTTAAGCGATATTATCTTAGAAAAAGAAAATAGCACATCTGATAGAAATAAGAAAATCATCTTAAGTGCAGCATCCTTAGTTTTATTATTTTTGATTTTTTTGATTTTTTCTAAATTTATCAACTCAGATGTGCTTACAGAACAAATACAGGTAGTAAATAAAAAAGACAATAAACAAGAAAAAGTAGCAATAAAAGATAAAGCTAAAGCTATCATCAATACATCTGAAAATATAGAAAAAGATGAGGAAAAAATTTCAGATAAAACAAAAGATGTAAAAGATACCGATCTTAAATTTGAAGAAATGGTTAAAAAATTAAGAGAAGAAGAAGCAAAAGAAAACAATGTTGAAATGGAAGAGATAGCAACACAAAGCAAATCTGAAGAAGATAGTGTTAAACCCAAAATGATTGAAAAACCTACAATAAAAACTACCAATGAAAGCAAACCAAAAAAAGAGCAAAAAGTTGTCATAGCTAGGGTAAAAGAAGAATCTAAAGAAAAGGCACCAATAAAAGCTACTAAAACAAAGATAGATAAACCTAAAAAAAATATTATTTTTAGTAAACATAGTGGTTATTATATACAAGTTGGAGCAACAACCTCCCCTAATCCAAATAGATTTTTAGTAGCAAAAATAAAACAAAACGGATATCCTTACATAACTCATCCAATAGTTGTAAAAGGAAAAAGATTTTATAAAGTTTTAATAGGTCCTTATGATTCAAAGATACAAGCTCTAAATAAGCTTTCAAAAATAAAAACAACTATAAATCCTCAAGCATTTTTATATCACTTGAGGTAGTGTATGGGTTATAATTATATACAGATGCTTTTTGATCAGTTTGCTCCTATAGCTATATATCAAAAATTAAAAGGGAAATTTCCCAATGAAATCTCTGTTTTGTTTGAAAGTGGAGCAAATAGTAAAGATGGAAACTTTAGCTTTATCTTTTTAGGGGCTAGAGAAAGAGTTACTTTTAAAGATAATAAGACTTACTACAATTATAAAGAGATAGATAAAAATCCATTTGAATTTTTAAAAGAGTATTATAAAAAGTTAGACAAATCATTTTATAAAGAGTTGTCAACAAAGCTTGGCATCGGATATATAGATGGTTTTGTTGGCTTTATAGGATATGATAGTGTTAAGATATTTGAGCCTATTTTACAAAGTTATATGCGGACTCTAAAAGATGAACTTCATCATCCAGATATTGATCTGATATTGCCTAAACTTGTAGTAGCATTTTCTCATAAAACAAACAAACTTACAATTTTAAGTAGTGGAATTTTCAATGAAAAGGAGCTTAAAAACATAGCAGAATATCTTAAAAAAAGTTATGACTATCTTCCTATAAAAAAGACGAAGATTGATGAGTCAAAAAGCAGTTATGCCTTTTCAAAAGAGCAATTTTTTGAAATGGTAAAAAAATCAAAAGAGATGATTAGAAGTGGTGATGTTTTCCAAATCCTTATGGCAAACCGTTTTACTCAAAAAGCAAAGATAGATCCTCTAAGTTTTTATAGAGTTTTAAGAAGTAAAAATCCATCTCCATATATGTTTTTGTTAGAGTATGAAGATTTCACAATAGCCGGAAGTTCTCCAGAAGTTATGATAAGACTTCATAACAATCACATACTTCTAAGACCAATAGCTGGAACAAGAAAAAGAGGCAAAGATGCTATAAGAGATAACGAATTAGCCAGGGAGATGAAAAATGATCCTAAGGAGTGTGCAGAACACTTAATGCTTGTAGATCTTGGAAGAAATGATGTTGGAAGGGTTGCAAAAAGGGGAAGTGTAAAAGTTCTTGATATGATGAGAGTTGAAAAATACTCACATGTTATGCATATGGTTAGTGATATAGATGCTCTTTTGGATAAAAAGTATGATATGTTTGATCTTTTTGGTGCAACCTTTACAGCAGGAACTATGACGGGAGCTCCAAAGATAAGAGCTATGGAACTGATTGCAAAATTTGAGGGTTTAAAAAGAGGATTTTATAGCGGTGCTGTAGGCTACTTTGGTTTTGACGGAAATATGGATAGCACCATAGCTATAAGAACTGCCTATCTTGATAATGAAAAAATAGTGTTTCAAGCAGGTGCGGGAATAGTTGCCGATAGCAAAGAGGAGTTGGAGTTTTTAGAAGTCCAAAATAAACTTGGAGCAAATCTTGCAACACTAAAGGATTTAAGTGAATAAGCACTTTAGTATATTTGGAAATCCAATAGCTCACTCATTTTCTCCAAAAATGCATACTTTTGCGATAGAGGGCTTAGGAGTCAAAGCCACTTATGATAAAACTCTTTTAGTAGATGGTAAAAAGTTAAAAGAGATTTTTTTTGAAAAAAAATTAGATGGAGCAAATGTAACGGTTCCTTATAAAGAGGAAGCTTTTAAACAAGCTGATGAAGTAAGAGGTATAGCAAAAAAGATAGGTGCAGTAAATACCCTTGTTTTAGAAGATAATAAGATAGTAGCTTATAACACTGATGCGGAAGGCTTTTTTGAATCCATAAAAGAGTTTGGGGATATAAACTCCATCCTTATCTTAGGAGCTGGAGGAACTGCAAAAGCTATAAGTTTGATATTTAAAGAAAAAAATATAAAAGTAACGATAGTAAATAGAGGTAAAAAAAGACTTATACCATTTGAGGAAAAAGGCTTCAAGTGTTATAGCTGGGATGAATTTACTCCAGAAAGTTATGATTTGGTAGTAAATACAACAAGTGCAGGTTTAAGTGATAGCAACTACCCTACTCCAAAAGAGCTTTTAGAAGATATCTTTAAAAATACAAAGTATGCCGTAGATGTAATCTATAACAAAAAAACACCCTTTTTACAACTAGCTAGAAAATATTGCATTCCATCAAAAGATGGAAGTGATATGCTTTTATATCAAGGAGTTAAGGCTTTTAATCTTTTTTATCATAATAAATTTGACGAAAAAGAAATAACTAGGTTTATGAAAAAAGCTTTTAGATAGGATTTCTGACTTAGCCAATCAAATCTCACTAGACCCTAGACTCAACAATTTGCACCGATTTTCTTGGACTTTTAGGTATATCTTTACAAATTTTAGACTTAATATCAATGCATATTGGTAGTAAGCACTACAATAGCTTATTTATAGACTCTTAAGAATTTTTTTGTAGTGCTATTGGGTCAAAGTGAAAGTTATTATTTTAAATCTTTAAAAAAAGTTTTTTCAAGGTAAAACTATACCTCTAATCATAAAGTATATACTAGCACTCAAAAGTGCTGCCATAGGAACTGTTATAACCCAAGCTGCCACTATCTTTTTAACAGCTTCTCTTTTTACATACTTTTGTTTTTTAGCTTTTTTAAAATCCTTTTTTTCTATCTTAACTCTAGCATCTAACTCATCTATAAGAGAGTGTAGCTTTACTATCTCTTTATAGTCATCTTTACTTTTATCCTCTTTTTTCAAGAGTTTATTTACAACTTTTTGAAGTTTAGACAGTTCATTTTTATCTTTTTTAAAGTTTTCTTCCACCTCTTTTAGCCAATTACTCTCACTTTGACTCATCCACTCTCTTAGAAAACCAACTCCAAAAACTCCACCAACTGCTATATGAGTAGAACTTACAGGAAGCCCAAGTTGAGAAGCGATGATAACTGTTATAGCTGCAGCCATAGCAATAGAAAAAGCTCTTATTTGATCAAGCTCAGTTATCTCACTACCTACTGTTCTTATAAGTTTTGGTCCATAAAGAGCTAGTCCTATGGATATACCTAAACCCCCTACCGCCATAACCCAAAGCGGTATATGAGCTTGTTTACTTATAGCTCCACCTATTATAGCATCATTTATACCTGCTAACGGTCCTACAGCATTTGCAACATCATTAGCTCCGTGAGCAAAACTTAATAGTGCTGCTGAAAATATAAGAGGTATAGTAAAAAGAGTATTTACACTCATCCTAGAGTTTTCTAACTTATCTGCAACCTTTGCGATAGTATGTTTTACTAAGATATAAATGACAACTGCTACAACTAAACCGATAGTTAAGGCTGTAGGAAATTCAAGTTTTATGATATGTTTTATACCCTTTAAAACTATATATGTAGCAAATGCCCAAGTCATAGTAGCTATCATAATAGGAACATACTTTTTAGCCGATTCCGTTTTATTTTCTTGATAGATAATCTTTTTCTTTATAAAATACAAAAATGAAGCTGCAATTATTCCACCTAAAATAGGTGATATAATCCAACTAATAACTATTTTTCCTATAGTTACCCAGTTTACTATCCTAAATCCTGCAATTGCAATACCAGCTCCCATAACTCCACCAACTATGGAGTGAGTTGTGGATACAGGAGCTCCAACAGAAGTTGCAAAGTTTAACCAAAGTGCAGCTGCTAAAAGTGATGCTGTCATAGCCCAAATAAATGTTTGAGGATCACTTATAAGAGATGGTTCTATGATACCTTTTTTTATAGTTTTTACAACATCTCCACCAGCTATCAAAGCTCCACTTGCTTCAAAAGTCGCCGCAATAACAATCGCCCAAAACATAGTTAAAGCACCACTACCAACTGCTGGTCCTACATTGTTAGCAACATCATTTGCACCTATATTCATAGCCATATATGCACCAAAAACTGCACCTATGATTAAGAAAGTATTGTTTTGTATGCCTCCTTTTGTAACAGTTATCCATAGATATACAAGCACTATAAACAAAAGTGCAATAGCAAGTCTTGCCAAAGTAAGCCTTGTACTTTTATCAGTACCTTTACTAAAAGATTTAAGATTCATAAGATGCTTTCCTTTTTTGTTATTTTTATTGTTAACCTTGGTTCAATAGTATTTCATATATATATAACCATATACTTACTATACTATTTTTTAGTTACATTTTGATTACAAAACTACAATTTGGCTGGTTATGATGTAACTAAAAGAAACCTCTAGTTAAGCTACGATTTGCTAAGATGGCTTTATGAGATATTTAAGAGGTTTTACAAAGAGATACTTTTCACTAGCTATCATTGCCGTTTATTCCACACTTTATAGGCTTTATAAAATAGATGCAAATTATAAGTATCATAAAATCTCACATAAAGAACCTCCAAAAAGCACTTCTCCTCCTTATCTTCTTTTAGCTAAAATAAAGGGAGACTCTAAATACAAAAACTAATTAGTAGGAGAAAAGATGCATATAGAAGCAGGTGTTGTAAATGGTGTAAAAATGTTACTTAGTTATGGAACTGGTGTTGCTGTTATAGGAACAGGATTAAAACTATCTTGGGATAATATAAAAGAAAATGGTTCGGTTAGTTTTGTTATAAAGACTGTTTTATCAACAGTGATAGTATTTAGTTGTTTTGAGATACTACCTCACTATCCAGTAGGTGTTAGTGAAGTGCATTTGATACTTGGAACTACAATATTTCTGATGTTCGGTATAGCTCCGGCAATGTTTGGTTTGGCTTTAGGGCTTTTGGTTCAAGGAGTATTTTTTGCTCCGTTTGATCTTCCCCAATATGGTATAAATGTTACTACACTTTTAGCTAGTATGCTACTTTTAAATGTAGTTGCAAAAAGAATTATCCCAAAAGATACTCCATATAAAGATATAACATATTCTCAGCTTCTAAAACTATCTCTTATATGGGAAGGAAGTATTGTTTCTTGGGTTGCTTTTTGGGCATTTTACGGACAAGGTTTCGGTGCTGAAAATCTTCACAATGTTTGGACTTTTTCTGTAGCATATATGGGTGTTGTTATCATAGAACCTTTGGTTGATATGGCGGTTTTAGCTTTAGTAAAAGCTTTTTACAAATCAAACGAATGCAACATCCTCTTTGATAAAAGAGTAAATAACTGTAGGGTATAGCTTTGAAAAGATATAGACACTATAAAAAGGATAGGGCGATAGTTCTATCCTGCTTTGGTTCAATCATAGAGCAGGATAAATATATAGCACTCAAAAAAGATGTAAAAAAAAGATTTAGTAAGTGTGATGTTTTTTTAGCTTTTAGCTCAAGAATGGTTTTAAAAAGATTGAAAAAAGAGAAAAAAGAGTTTAAAAATCTTCCTCAAACTCTAGCAGATGTAGATATGTTAGGGTATAAAAATATCATAGTAGCATCTATAAATCTTTTTCCAACTGATGAGCATAAAGTGGTTAAAAAAATAGCAACTGGCTTTAACTTATTTTCACCGTCAAACATAAGAGTAACAAATGCAATACTAACTAAAACAAAAGATACTACACTATTTTTAAAAGAGTTAGATGGGACTATCTCAAAAGATGGTGTAGCAAACCTATATGTTATACACGGAACTCCACGACTTGATACAAATGGCATAGATTCCATAACATATAGTGCAAATTTTTTAGAACAAAAAAGGTTAAATTATAGTTGTTCGCTCGAGGGAGCATATCCTTGGTATGGTGTTAAAGAGACTATTATTAAAAGATTAAAAAGTGATGGAGTTAAAAAAGTTCAGATTGTTCCTATGCTTTTAGTTAGTGGAAATCATTATATAAATGATATGGTAAAGATAAAAGATGAGCTTTCAAGTCACTTTGAAAGTTCTTTGGTTGAGAGTATAAGTGAGAGTGAAAGGTTTAATCTTTTGGAGTTAAAGGCTATAAGAGAGATTATCTATAAAAACATAGAAGAAGAGATGATAAAACTTGGATGCTAAGAGACTTTTTATGGTCTCTTTGGGACCGGGAGATACGAAACTTTTAACCATAGAAGCACTTGAGAGTTTAAAAAGGGTTGATGCTATCTGTGTTCCAACCAAAAGTAGTGATAACTCTTTTAAAAAGTCTTTAACTTATAAAATAATCAAAAAGCTTTTTAAAGAGCATAACTTTGAGAAAAAACTTATCCCTGTTTATTCTCCGATGAGATTTAATCCTAAGGATTGGGAAGTGGAAGCTAAAGTTATTATGAGGGCATCAAAAGAGTATGAAAGAGTAGCTTTTGTAACTTTGGGAGATAGTGCTATATATAGTTCAGTTTATTATATACTTGATATTATAGAAAAAGATGATAAAAAACTCTATCATAATAGTGTAGTTATACCGGGGGTTACCTCTTTTAGTAATGCAAGTGCAAAGATAAAAAAGCCTATATGCTTAGGAAATAGCGGTTTTGAGGTAAAACCTCTTTTAGAGTATGAGGTGCCAAAAACCACTATCTATATGCGACCAAAAATAGGTATGGATACAAAAGATATCGAGCAAAATGGAGATTTGGTTACTTTTGAAAACTTAAACTTTGAAGGTGAAAAGATATACTTTAAAAGAATAGAAAAAGTTAAGAGCTATATGACTTTGTTTATAGATTTTTTTAAAAGGGATAGTGGTGCATAACTTTAAAAAGGAGATGCCACCTATAAACATAGGAGCCAATATAAGTATAAAATCTTTTGAAATAATAGAAAAAGAGTTACAAAACAATCCAAAAGCAAAAGAGTTTAGTGAAGAAGAGTTGGCAGTAATAACTAGGCTTATACACACTACTACCTGTTTTGATGAAGTTTTAAACAATATCTACTTTAGTAAAGATGCTTTGTTTCGTATAAAAAAGCTTTTGCAAAAAAAAGCCAAAATCGTTGTAGATGTAAATATGATAAAGGTGGGACTTAGTGAGTTTTACCTAAAAACTTATCAAAATGAAGTTATTTGCTACATAAACGAACCATTTACTTATAAAATGGCTAAAAAAAATAAAACTACAAGAAGTTATACAGCGGTCGTTGAGGCGATAAAAAGATACAAAAATGAGCCTATGATATTTGTTTGCGGAAATGCACCTACATTTGTATATGCGGCTATAAATACCCTTTTGGATGAAGAAGTGGAACTTAAAAATGTAGCACTTTTATCATTTCCTGTTGGATTTGTAAATGTTATTGAGTCAAAAGAGTATGCAAAAAGGTTTTGTGAAACTTTTGATGTGTCCTCAATCATTATGCAAGGGAGATTTGGAAGTTCTACTATGGGGGTTGCTACTTTACATGCGATATATAAGCTTATAAAGAATTATGATGGAAGTAAAAAGTATAATGGCAAGTAAAAAAATAAACCTTATGGGAAGTGAAGTTGTTGAGGGGTTTAAGTGTAAACCTAAAAAACTTAATCCAAATAAACCTATTATGTTTTATAAAGCGATAGTTTATATTTGCTCTGACAAAAGGTGTGCAAAGGTTGGTAGCTTTGAAAAAGCAAGGGAGCTTAGGGAGATAGTAAAAGAGATGGGGCTTGAAAAAGGGAAAAATCGTATCAAGATAAGTAGAAGCTTTTGTCAGGGAACTTGTAGATTTAGACAAGTTGCACAGATAAATTCAATCTCTCCAAATGATAAACTTTGGCTAAAACATACTCATAAGTTTGAAAAAAAAGATTGGATAGAGCTTTTTGAAGCTTTAAGAGATGATAAGGAGTTTAAGAAAAATAAAATAGATATGAAACTTTATGAGTGAGTTAAGAAAGGGTTATACAACAGGGATTACGGCACTTTTTGCTTTTAAATCCGCACTAAATAGCTTTCTTGCTACAAAAACTCTAACCTTTGCGACTTCAAAAAAGATGCAAAATGATGACTTGGATGTAACAAAGGGTTGCAAGATAGTAGTAACTATAAGCGACAATAAAGATGACCTACCGCTAAATCCCTTACCCCACAAACCATATACTTTTAGCAATATCAAGCTTTTTGCAGGAAGAGGTGTGGGAGTTATTACAAAGGATGGACTAAAGCCTCCAAAAGGTTTTCCAGCGATAAATCCCACTCCGCTAAATGCTATGAAAAAAATAGCAAAAGATTTAAAGATAAAAGAAACTCTATTTGTATCTATCTCGGTTAAAGATGGAGAAGAGATAGCAAAAGAGACAACAAATGAAAAAGTTGGAGTGATAGGAGGTATCTCGATACTTGGAACTAACGGTTTTGTAAAACCGGTATCTAACAAAGCATATCTTGATTCTATAGAGAGTGAGTTAAACTTTGTAAAAGCAAATGGTTATAAAGAGGTTATTTTTACTCTTGGAAACACTTCGTTAAAAGAGGCTTTAAAAGTTTATAGCAAAGAGCAGGTGGTTGAGATAGGAAACTTTATATATGAGGGTATAAAAAGAGCTTTAGAAAAGGATTTGGATGTAAAAGTGTATATAGGAGTTGCAAAGGCTCTAAAGATAGCTCAAGGATACAAAAACACTCACAATCGCTTTGGAACTATAGACTTTAAGGAGTTTGGGAAGTGGATAGGTGAGGATTTAGCTGGTATTGCAACTATTAAGAGAGTTTTAGAGCTTTATGATAGAGTTATGATAGTAAATGTTATAGAAAAAAGAGCTAAAAAGATGCTTTTTAAGTGGTTTAAAAAGGAGATAGAGATAGTATGCTAACTATTGGTGGATTTGGTATGGGAAAGCCAAGTTTGGATGGCTTTGATATAAAAAGATATGATAGTATTATAGTTGATAAAAGTTTTGATTTAGATGGTAAAAATCTTTTAAAGTTAAGTTATAAAAATGCAAAAGAGTATATCCTAAAATATGCTAAGCAAAAAGAGATACTATACTTAGTTTCAGGAAGTCCACTTTTTTTTAGTGCAGGTGTGATTTTGGCAAAACTTCTACCTAAAAGGCTTGTTAAAATCATCCCTAACTTTTCAAGCAAAGAGTATTTTTTACAAAAGCTATTTATAAGTGAAAGTGAAGTTTCTGTTGTAACTCTACACGGAAGAAAGAGAGTTGATCTTGAAGAGTTTTTTAAAAAGAGATATACATTTATACTTTGTGATGAGTATAGTTTGGATAGATTAAAAGAGTATCTAAAGTGGCTTTTAAGAGATGATTATAGAGTAACTATCGGATATAAGCTTGGATATGAGGATGAAGTTATAAAAGAGATAACTTTAGATGAAGATGGCTTTGAACTTAAAAAGCCCTATGTATTGCTGATAGAAAGGCTCTTTGAGTATAACATCTATAGTAGAGATAGTGACTTTGAAACCGAGAGGAAAATGATAACTAAAAGATTTAAAAGGAATATGACTCTAAGTGAGTTGGAGTTAAGGCCAAATGAGATTTTTTGGGATGTGGGAGCTGGAAGTGGTAGTTGTGCGATAGAAGCTTTTAAAAGATATAGAGTAAAAACTTATCTTTTTGAAAATAAATCTAATCGTATAGAGTATATAAAAAAAAATCTCCAAAAACACAAAGTCATAGATGCTACTTTAGTCAAAGGGGATGCACAAAATCTTTTTAAAAACATAAATGAAGATCCGGATAAAATATTTATCGGTGGAGGAGGAGTTGAAATTATAAAAAAACTTCCATATCTATATGAGAGATTAAAAACTAATGGCATTATGATTATAAATGCAGTAACTTTAAAAAATCTATCTCATTTGATAGAGATGTTGGATAGTATGAAAATAGAATATGAAGTTGTATCCTACTCACTTACCACATATAAGGGTAAACTAAACCTTATAGAGCCTCAAAGAGAATTATTTAGGATAAAGATAATAAAGCAACCTATTGGTCTATAAAGCCACAAGGTAACCACCTTCTATGGACTATCTAGGTTTTTGGAGTTTCCCTTAACCTTTCTCACTTTTGTGTTATACCAAACTCAAATGATAACTGATAGACGAAAATGATAACTGATGGACAAAAAAGTAGAAAGATTGCTTAGAATAAAGTATGAAAAGTTGGATATGTTAATGAAAGAAGATGAACATATTGCCTATAAAGAGCCTTTTTCTATAGCGATACTTGAGAGCTTTGCACTAAATCTGTTTCAGCTATTTCTAAATGCAAATAAAGATAAAAAACTGCCTACTGGTAAAACTACAATGGCAGAAATTAAAAGGACTTGCAAGTATGACGATTATTTTACAATCCAACTTTTTGAACAAGAGTAAGAGTATGTTTAAGGTTAGTTTTAAATTTCGTGAAATTTGGCTGAAACATCTCCAAGCCCCTACCTCTTTAGGTGGGGGGTATTGACATCTTCTTTTGAAGAGTTTTGCTCTTCTTTTTTACTATCTTGTTTTTTAGCTTGAGGTTGAGTGTTTATACTCTCCTTTGCAGGTTCTTTTTTAGGAGTGTTTTTTTCTTCCTTTTCTTCCTTTTCTTTCTTTTCTTTCTCTTTTTCTGTTTTTACTTTTGTAGTTTTTTGTTCAGTTTTTTTACTATCTTCATCTTTTGTCTTTTTAGAAACTTTTTTGTGAGTTTGAACATTTGCTCCATACTTATAAACTAACTCTCCACCCCTTTTACCTTGATAAATAATACCTGCTAGAAATCCAAATAAAACAAGTATATAAAAAACTCTAAATCCTGTTTTATTTACTCCAAGTGAAATCATCTTTAGGATAAATAAAAATATGCTACCATAAAAAAGATAGATACCTAAAAGTTTATGCTCTTTTAACTCTCCAAGTGCAGTAAAACCACTATCTGTTGCGACTTTTGCATCAGTAACACCCGTTAGATATGTCATAAAAAGTATAACTATCAATAAAAATATTATGATAGATGAAACAATCTTTACACCTTTACCTTTTAAGATTAGGTTTAAAATCTCCGCGACAATAACCAAAAGAGGTATTGCAATTGCAAAATGCACCATTGATGGGTGCAAAAGCGGATGAATATCAAAAGGGATATCCACAGTTGGAATCGAAATCTCCGGTAAGCCCATACTAACTCCTTAATCATAACTTTCAACAATACTAGCAAAAGTTATGTGAGAATGAGTTTAAAGAAAAGGATTACACCTTTTCTTTAAAAATATTTTATTTTATATTAGTATCTTGTTAATATCTTGTGCCACAAGCACTTACACCTGAAGGAGTTGTCGGTTGTATTGCTTCGTTATCAACACCACCTTCAGCATTTATCTTTTCTATAACTTCCCAAAGTTTTTTTGCAGCTTCTTGATATCTTTTTGCACTTTGGCTGTTTGGTTGGTGATAAACTACAGGTTTGCCTATATCTCCACCCTCTCTAATAGCAGGTTCTATAGGGATTTGTCCAAGTATCTGAGTTCCAAACTTTTGTGCTAATGGCTCAGTAGTTCCTTTACCAAATATATCATATTCCTTATTGGTTTCAGGGCATACAAAACCACTCATATTTTCAACTATACCTGCTATTGGTATATGAAGTTTTTTAAACATATCCAAACTTCTCTTAGTATCATCGAGTGCTACTTGTTGAGGAGTTGTTACACAAACTCCAGAAGTTACTGGAACACTTTGGGCTAAAGTTAGTTGAGCATCTCCAGTTCCCGGAGGCATATCTATAAACAATACATCAAGATCACTCCAAAGTATATCCTGAAGAAGTTGTTGCACAGCTTTCATAATCATTGCACCTCTCCATATAAGAGATTGACCTTCTTCCATAAGACTTCCCATACTCATCATTTCCACACCATAAGTTAAGATAGGTAGAACTTTACTTCCTTCTATCTCTGGATGTTTCCCTACAACTCCTAACATTCTAGGGATATTTGGTCCGTAGATATCAGCATCAAGTAATCCTACTTTTTTTCCTTGCATAGCTAATGCTATAGCTAAATTTGTAGTTGTTGTTGATTTTCCAACTCCACCTTTACCACTACTTACCATAACAAAGTTTTTGATTTGAGGAACTATATTTTTACCCTTTGAACTCGACTCTCTTGGCAAAATAGGAGTTTTTATCAACACTTGAATATCTTTAGCTCCAAGTAGTTTTAACTGTTTTTCAATCTCGTCGTGAAGCTCTTTTTTAACCTCCGGAGCAGAAGAGCTTATATCTACCAAAACAGATACACTATCTTTATCAATATCTATACCTTTAACAAATCCAAAATCAACTATACTTTTAGTAAATCCCGGGTAACTGACTAATTTTAGTTTTTCTTCAACCAACTCTTTTGTTATCATTTGTATCCTTTCCTTTGTGAATTTTTTGATTTTTTTTGTATGGTGTGTTTTTCCATAATAGTTTGTGTTATTTTGTATGAACAAAACTTAGGTCCACACATAGAGCAAAACTCAGCTTCTTTAAAAATATCCTGGGGAAGTGTTTCATCGTGATACTCCTTTGCCCTTTGAGGATCTAAACAGAGTTCAAACTGTTTATTCCAATCAAATGCATATCTAGCATCACTCATAGCATCATCTATATCCCTTGCACCCTTTCTTCCTCTAGCAATATCCGCAGTATGTGCTGCTATTTTGTAAGCTATGATGCCCTCTCTAACATCACTTGCATTTGGAAGTCCAAGATGCTCTTTTGGAGTTACATAACAAAGCATACTAGCTCCGTGCCAACCACCAACGGCCGCACCGATAGCACTTGAGATATGGTCATATCCCGCAGCAATATCAGTAACAAGAGGTCCTAAGATATAAAAAGGAGCATCGTAACAATACTCTCTTTCAAGTTTCATATTTCTTTCTATTTGATTTAATGGAACATGTCCTGGACCTTCAATCATAACTTGAACATCTTTTTCCCAAGCTTTTAGTGTTAATTCACCTAAAACTTTTAGTTCGTTTAGTTGAGCATCATCACTAGCATCAGCTAAACATCCCGGTCTTAGGCTATCTCCAAGACTTAAGGCTACATCATATTTTCTACATATATCAAGTATATCGTCATATGCGGTATAAAAAGGATTTTCTTTATGATAGCACATCATCCAAGATGCCATCAAACTTCCACCCCTACTTACTATACCCATCTTTCTTTTTGCAACTTTGGGCATAAATCTTAATAAAAATCCAGCGTGAATAGTAAAGTAACTAACCCCCTGTTTTGCTTGTCTTTCGATAACTTCAAGCATCTTATCTATGGTCAAGTTTTCTATTTTGTTATCTATATCGTGAAGAATTTGATACATAGGAACGGTTCCTATAGGAACAGAAGCATTTTTTATAACTTCACTTCTTATAGCATCCAAATCTCCACCGGTTGAGAGATCCATAATAGTATCTGCACCATATTTTTCACTTACCTTTACCTTTTCAACCTCTTTTGCAGGATCTGAAGCTAGTGCAGATGAACCTATGTTTGAGTTTATTTTACAGCTTACTGCCATACCAATGCCCATAGGTTTTAGGTGGGTATGGTTTATATTTGCAGGAATAATAAGTCTTCCTCTTGCAACTTCGCTTCTAACAAGTTCACTCGAGATATTTTCTTTTTTTGCAACATATATCATCTCTTCAGTTATGATGCCCTGTTTTGCATAATACATCTGAGTTTTAACTTTGTCGCCTTTTCTCTTTTCTACCCATTCTTTTCTCATAAATTTTCCTTAAATCTTAAAGAGACTATTTTACTGACATAAGACTAATGTTAGACTTACAAAGAAATTATACAACACTTAACTTTAAAAAGGACAAAAATTGTTTTAATTATTGTTTATAGAGTGTGCATAGGAAAATTCCTACCCATTAACTTTTAGTTTTACAAGAAGTCTAATATATGTGGGATTTGGAATGTGAAAGAGGTTATATTAAGCTAAACAAACTCCAACGGGTGATGAGATTAACGACCGACTTCACTGACAGGTTTACCTGTTCGGTGTTAGGTTTTGTTAAACATTTTATTATAAAAATCTAATTTATCAATTTTAATGAATTTAATAATTGAATAGTAAAGTTCCTTATATAGTTCTTTTTTTGTATCATCTATTCTATATATATTAAATTCCATATATCTCCAAAATGTAGAAATCAATCCCGTAAAAATTGTATAGTCATATAAGTATTCTTTCTCTTCTTGGGTCAAAGGTTTCACATTGTTGTAAGAGTTTATTAAAATATAATACTTTTGTAAATTTATAGTATCATTGTCTCTGCAACAACCAAAAGCACATCTGGAAATATCAAATAAAGAGTTTTCATATGATACCTCTTCAAAATCTATAATATATATATCCTCATCTTTTTGTATTAAATTATCAAGAAAAATGTCACAATGATTGTATGATTTAGGAAGCCTTTCAAAAGGTATATTCTGAGAATTTTTAATAAGTTTATAAAACAAATTTAATAATTCATCATCGACTTTTGTCTCATATCTTTTTAGTTTACTAATAATATGATTTATATCAATTGAATACTTTTTTTGTTTTATAGAACATTCAATATTAATTTGATGCATATTTGCCATTAAACGACCTATCTTTCTAATATTAGCATCTGTAGCAATTGGATGTTTTCCGTTAATATACTCAAACAAAACATAACTATTACCATTATTTATAGTAATATCATTATTATAAATATTTTTAATAATTTTTGGTGTTTTTATTTTATTATTTAATACACAATTAATAAATTCAATCTCATTATTAATTTCTTCTATAGAATTTTTTCTGTACATTTTAAGAAAATACTTTTGATGATTTTTATCA
>CAZUPK010000035.1:0-14766 GCA_964622255.1 uncultured Campylobacterales bacterium | reverse complement strand
TTTTTAAAGTTTTCTACACACTTTTGCATATCCTCTTTTGAGTTACTTCCTCTATTTTCAAAGTCGTAACCATATTTACAAACACCACTTATAGTATCAAACTCATACTCACTTCTCACACGATATATCTTATCCCCTTTTACCTCATAGTAGATAAGATTTGCCAAAGATGAGTGGATACAAGAAGCTGGTATCTGTTTTAACTCCCAAGCATTTACAGCTTGTGCAAAACCTTTATCACTTAAAGCTCCAACAGGACAAACTGATGCACACTCACCCCAATCAACATTTGGATTATCTGCTTTAGTATTTACAATAGTTGAGTTATAACCACCCGGCCTTACTTGTAAAGCTCCATCTCCTATGATTTCGTTTGAAACTCTAACACATCTTTCACAAAGGATACAAAGATATGGATCATAAGTGATATACCCCCAATCTTGCAACTCTCTTTTTTGCTCTTTAGCTGAAAAATCTTGAGTTGTTACACCAAACTCCAAAGTTTTATTTTGAAGAACACAATCACCACTCTTTGGACATACACCACACTGTAAAGGATGGTTTACATCATATAGTTTTAAGATATTTTGTCTTTGTTTATAAAGCTTAGGAGTATTTGTCTTTACTTCTATCCCCTCAACCGCTCTTTCTTGACAAGAAAGGATACTTCCACTCATACCCTCAACCTCTACAACACAGATACGACAACTCGCAATAGGCTTTACTTTTGATAAATAACACATAGTAGGTATGTAGATACCATTTCTTCTTGCAGCTTGTAAAATAGTTTCACCTTTAAAAGCTTCTACCTCTTTACCGTCTATTTTTAGTTTTATTGTCTCTTTACTCATACTACACCACCACCATTGCTATATAATAACATCTCATACATCTACTCGCTTCATTAACTGCTTGTGAAATAGTAAGACCTAGATTTACCTCTTCTTGAGTATGCCTTCTACTCTTAGCTGGAAGTTTTTCACTAACCTCTCTTGGAAGCCCCCTCATCCAGCCTGTTATCTCCTCGTTTTTATTATAAACTTTCAGTCTTTTTAGATGATCTTCCATAATCTCTTCATCACTTAAATAAACTTTACCCTCTGTTACAAATCTCTTTATACAACTAGCCGCCCTTTTTGCTTGACCGACTGCATTTACAATAGTCATCGGACCATATTCACAATCCCCAGCCGCAAAAACTCCAGGTCTGCTTGTTTGATAAGTTTTTCCATCTGTTTGCAAAGTTCTCCAACTTGTCATCTCAAGCTCCCACTCTTTTGGGATATAACTAAGCTCTGCATCTTGAGAAACTGCAGGAATTAGGTAGTCACACTCTATCTCAAAGTCCGCTCCCTCTATTTTAACAAGTTTAGCCCTTCCACCATTTGGATCTGGAACAAGCTCAAATTTATTTACCTTTAGTTTTTTCAATACATCATTTTCATCGATTATCTCTTCTACTGCTGAGTGAAATATAAACTCAACACCCTCTTCTACTGCTTCGTGATACTCTTCATAGGAAGTATTTTTGATGATAGTTTTTTCGTCTCTTCTATAAAGCATAATAACTTTTTTTGCACCTGCTCTAACAGCACATCTTACAACATCCATAGAGGTAAATCCACCACCAACACAAACTACAGTTTTCCCTGCTAAATCAACCGGCGGACAAAGGTTCCATTTTACATTTAGATTTATCTCATCCAAAAATTTTATAGCAGGCCAATACCCCTTTATCTCTTCTCTTTCATTTTTAGCTCTAACTTTTTTAGATATCCTTGTTCCAGAAGCCAAAAGTATAGCATCATACTCTTTTTCAAATTTTCTAAGCATATCCGCTGTCACTCTTGTATTTAGTATGAAGTTTACACCTTTTAAAGCTTTTATAGCTTCTATATCTTTATAATACTTATCATAAGGCATCCTATACTCAGGAACTCCAACTGCAACCTCTCCACCTAAAACCGGAAGTTCATCATAAACATCACAAGCAACACCCTCCAGTGCTAAGTAGTATGCTCCAGTAAGTCCAGCTGGTCCAGCTCCTACTATCGCTACCTTTTTGCCATTTAAAGGTTTCTGCTCTTTTGGATAGTTAAAGTCAAGTCCACGATCTGTTTCATAATCCGCACCTATCCTTTTAAGCTCCATAATGGAAACTGCCTCATCAAGATTTGCTCTTCTACAAGCATCTTCGCAAGGATGAGGACAAACCCTACCACAAGTATGAGCCAATGGCATAGTCTGTTTTGTAGCTTTTAAACTATTTATAAACTGTAGATCTCTAACCCCCTCTATGTATGAAGGTATATCGACATGATCTGGACAAGCATCCATACAAGGAGCTGTTATTTTTGCTATATATTTTACATCTTTGTTATCATAACCTCTTGATGGCTTTTTATTTTTTATCAAATCATCTATATCATCTTTAAAATGCTCTAAAACATCTAAAAGTGGTTTAGGGACAGTTCTTCCTATCTCACACTTACTAGTTTTTTGCATAGTATCTGCTATCTCTTTTAGATGCTCAACATCCGCTTGGCTTCCCTCTCCACGAGCCATTTTGTCAAAAAGATCGTAAAGGATTCTTCCTCCCCATCTTCCCGGAGCACATCTTCCACAAGCTTCACTATACTCTTGATATTGAGCTGCATACATAGTGGCTGCTTTTATAACATCTGCACTCTCATCAAATATAACTAAGCCATCCCATCCCATAAAGATTTTACTATCTTTTCCATTCTCATAGGTTGATGGCACCTTAAAAGCAGACTCACTCCACTCCTCTTTATCCTTACCTCTGTTATCTATAAACTCATTTTGCCAAGTAGAAAAAAGAACTTTACTCAAGATGCTTTCCTTTTTACCACTAAAGTCCAATCAAACTCGTTAAACTTTAGTGAGTTTTTTACTTCGTGTCCTGCATTTTTCATCGTATCAAAACTCTTTTGGATAGGAGAAAAATCACCTATTTCAAACAAAAAGATACAAACTTCATTTGGTTTTATCTCTTTGTCCATAACTTCCAACATTCTTTTATAAAGAGCTTCATCTTTATAATTTCTCAAATCATATCTTTGCATCTTTTATCCCCTATCTATCGATTTCACCAAAAACTATATTTAAGTTACCGATAATAGTAACAACATCTGCGATATAGCATCCAACCAATAGCTCTTGTAAAACACTTGTATGCCAGAAACTTGGAGCTCTTAGTTTTATTCTGTGAGGATATGACTCGCCTTGAGAATTTATATAAAAACCCAACTCTCCCTTTGGAGACTCTGTTGCAACATAAACTTCTCCAACCGGAGGTTTCATACCTTGAGTTACTAAAACAAAGTGTTGCATAAGAGCAAAGTTATCTGTCATAATATTTTCTTTTGATGCAGAAATATACTCAGGCACTTTTGCCATAAGTTCAGGTGAAGTCTCTTTATACATAGGAATCAACTGTTCTATGATTTTTATAGATTGTCTCATCTCTTCCATATAGAGTCTATATCTTCCGTAACTGTCATTTGTATCACTTACTGGAACTTTGAACTCTAACTCATCGTAAAGCTCATAAGGCTCCTCTTTTCTTATATCCCAAGCAACTCCGCTTCCTCTTAGAGTAGGTCCACTACATCCCCAACTTATAGCTTGTTCAGCTGTTAGTTTACCAACATGCTCTAACCTCATCTTCCAGATTCTGTTTTCTTTTAAAAGTGCTTCATAATCTGCTATATCACTTGGAAGCTTTGTTATATAAGCCTTTATTTTCTCTAGCCAACCATCAGGAAGATCAAGTGGAACTCCACCTATCCTAACTGCACTGTGAGTAAGTCTTGCTCCACAATATTCCTCCATAAGGTCCATAGCAAATTCCCTTTCTCTAAAACAATAAAGAAAGATACTCATAGCACCAACATCAAGGGCATGTGTTGCTAACCAAAAAAGGTGAGAGATAATCCTGTTTAACTCTAAAAGCATAGTTCTTATAACTTTTGCTCTTCTTGGAACTTTATCTTCTATACCTAAGAGTCTCTCAACTGCTAAAGCATAACCATAATTGTTTGAAGTAGCCGCTATATAATCCATCCTATCAGTAGTAGGAAGAAATTCATTGTAAATCATATTTTCAGCCATCTTCTCCATACCTCTATGAAGATAACCAATATCAGGAACTGCCTTTACAACTTGCTCACCATCTAACTCTAAAATAAGCCTTAACTGTCCGTGAGCAGATGGATGTTGAGGACCGAAGTTGATTATCATCGTATTGTCATCTCTTTCGAAAGTTAAGTTTTCATAAAACGGACTTAATCTATTTGGTGTTTGCATAAGTTACTTCCTATCCGATAATATTTTTTGATTTTTCTTGCTAAATCTCGTTACAAATGGAACTCCACCTTTTTCTTGGAACTCTTTGAAATTTTCATCAACCTCTTTCGGATTTGCTCCACGAGGAACTTCATATCCTACCCTTGCAAAGTGTTCAGTATCATCTTCATCAACTTTTTTTGTATCTCTTATCTCAGGTCCTACTACATCTCTATACTCTTTTCCAAAGATTCTATCTATCTCATACCACTGTGCATCTTCGTCACCCTGAAGAGGATAAGATTTTCTAAGTGGATGCCCACTCCAATCATCCGGCATAAGAATTCTTTTTAAGTTCGGATGCCCATTTGCTACAATACCGAACATATCATACATCTCTCTCTCAGCCCAATCAGCACTTTTATATATATCATACAAACTGTCTATCGCTTGTCCATCTTCTATCTCATATTTAACTCTTACTCTTTTTCTTTTATCCATAGATAAAAACTGATAAAAAACTTCAAAAACTCCTCTTGTATCCAAAAAATCACAAGCACTTAACTCACTAAGTTGAGTATAAGTTAGTCTCTCTTTAAAAAGTTTTGCAACCTTCAATATATCACGGCGATTTTCCAAAATAACAACTAACTGTCCCCTTTGGATATAAGCTTCTTTTACTTTTGCTTTCTTTTTTATAGCTTCTAAGTCTTTGCTAAAAACCTTATCACTTTTTACATCCTCTTTCGGTATCCAAGGAGCTACATAAAATCTATCTTTACTATAAGTTTTAGCTTGAGCATTTTGTCTGTTTTGATACTGTCTCATCATACCAACCTTTTAGGTTTTAGTTTTTGGAAAGCACTCTGCTTTCGTATCTTTTTTTGTAGCATCATAACTGCATACTGCAGTGTCTCAGGTCTTGGAGCACATCCTGGAAGATATATATCAACAGGGATTATCCTATCTACTCCTTGAACCGTTGCATAAGTGTTAAACATACCACCGGTATTTGCACAACTTCCCATACTTATAACCCATTTTGGTTCACTCATCTGGTCATATAGTCTTCTTATAAACTGAGCATGTTTTTTTGTCAAAGTTCCCGCAACTACCATAACATCTGCTTGTCTTGGACTAGCCCTAAATATAGTTCCAAATCTATCAAAATCATATCTACTAGCCCCTGATGCCATCATCTCGATAGCACAACAAGCCAAGCCATAAGTTAAAGCCCAAAGCGAGTTACTTCTACCCCACTGAACTAGTTTATCAACAGTGGTTAGAGCCACCGGCAAACCACCATCTGCCATATAGTTTACTTTATGCTGTGCCATTGCAATGCTCCTTTTTTCCATGCATATATAAATCCGATAGCAAGTAACACTATAAATATAATCATCTCTGCAAAACCAAATATTCCAAGAACTTTAAAATCTATAGCCCACGGAAACATAAAGATTATCTCTACATCAAAAAGTATAAATAAAAGTGAAAACAGATAAAACTGAGAAGAAATCTTATTTGGTTGCCTACTAACTTCAGGACCACACTCATAGATACTTAGCTTTAACTTTTCATTGTCTAGTCTTGCCAACTTTCTACTAACAAACCTTGCAATGTTTGTAGTCATAAAGAAAGAAAAAAATGTCAAAACAAAAAATACAAATGCACCAAAATAGGGGTGCAAACTTGCCATACTTTCCATACTCTTCCTTTAATTTTTTTTAAATACAAATATTACTTTTTATAATACCTCGTTGTGCCTATAATTTTACATTCATTTTTCTTATAAGTTCTATAAAGGAGTTAGTAAAATTATTTTTTCGTTACAAATAGTAACTAATTTTTTTAAGCCAAAAATAGGATGTTTCCCTGTATTTAAGTGATTATATAGATTACAAATATCAAATGCTACTTTTAGTAACAGTTAAGAGAGGTTTTTGCGAGGGAGATTTTCTTGGTTTTATTATCTGTTTATAACAAAAAAAATTTTATTAAATTCTTTAGCTTTCATAAAGCTTAATCTCCTTTTTTCTTGCTCTTCGTGCAAAAATCATAGCCACTTCTTAACCCACATTGTATCATAATATCAAATCCAATCCCAACCATCTTTTACTCTAAAAATTAAACCCCATTTTCTTCTCTTCTCCAAAAGCCCCTTTTATCTCTCTGTTTATCTCCTCTAAGAAATCTGCAGTTTCAAATATTGGCTCATCTTTTACTGCCACTTTAATAGCTGTATTTTTTATAACTACACTTATTTGACCACCACTAAGTTCAAAATTTGATAATTTTTCAATATCTATATTTTTACCATTAAGTGCTACTTTTGGTAACATCTTTTTCCATAATTCATATCTTTGTTTTAGATTTGGTTTTGCAAACTCTATCTTATAATCAAATCTTCTTGAAAAAGCCAAATCTATAGTTTCTAAAAGGTTTGTTGTAGCTATCAAAATACCGCTAAATCTCTCTATCTGCTCTAAAAAGATATTTTGCATCTGGTTATGCATCTTTTCTACACCACTTCCACCACTACTTCTACTACTTAAAAATTGGTCAGCTTCATTTAGTAAAAGTATGGGATGTGATTTACTTTTTTTAGTAAGCTCATAGTAAGTATCAAAAATCTTTCTTACATTTTTTTCACTCTCACCAACATACATTGAGAGGATTTTAGAGCAGTCAAAACTTAAAACTTTTCTCTTTAGCGACTTTGCCAAAGAGTAAGCAGTCATAGTTTTTCCAGTTCCCGGAGGTCCATAAAACATAAGTTTAGCATCAACATTTGAGTTTGTTTTTATTCCCCACTCTTTTAATCTTTTTGCCACCTTTTTATCAACTTGCTTTAAAACCCTATCTAAAAGCTCTCTTGTTTTTTGGTTTAAGACAACATCATTTAGATTAGTTTTAGGAGTAACAAGCTCAAAAATATCCTGCTCTTTTATCAAACTATCGATAGTTACTTTTTTTACCTTTTTAGTTTTATTTGGATGCATAATCTTTTGCAAAACATCCTCTTTAATAAAAAAACTTCTTGTAACCCCTCCAAAAGCTGTTAGCATTTCATCATAGTCTATAATCTCTTTTTCTATCAAAGTTGCACCCTCTTCCAAAAGAGAGCGGTTTTTTATCTTTTCATAGTTATTTTCACTTATAAGATTTATAAGATTGTTCATCTCTCTTAAGCTATCAAGCTCTGAAGAATACTCCTCTTTTAAGAGTGCTAAAAATATTATCTGCTCTTTATGCTTTAAGTTATACTCTTTAAAAAGTTCTTCTACGGTTAGTTTGTTACTTGTTGCTACAACTCTTTCGGTTATACGATTTTCTAAGAGCTTAAGTCTCTTTTTTAATCTATCTATGTTAAGAGAGTTATCGGAATAATTTTCTCTGATAGTTGCTATCTTTTGATATATCTCTATTTTTGAAAATTGATCTCTTAGGTATTCTAAGTGATCATTGTATGCAGTCAATTTTGGTAAATCCACCTCTAAACTCCCCTCTTCCAAAAGCTTTTGAAAACTAGGACTTAAAGTAACTGAAGAGTTTATAAGCTCAAGAGTTGGAACATCTATACTTTTAGTTTCAAAAAGACTATTTATACTAAGCCAACCTAAATGCAAAAGATTTTTTATAAGTGGAAGTTTTTCTATATATTCATACTCATTTTCAGTATAAAGCTCATTTAAAACCATATGAACCAAGCTTTCACTTCCCTCAATATGACTTTTTACTATATATTGAAGTATTTTTGCCTCTTCTTCGCTACACTTTAGATGTGGAAAAATCTCTGTTTTTTTTACATCTTTAGCTTTTATAAAGTTTATTAAATATTTCAAATACTCTATCTCCTAAATCACTAGATTGTGTAAATCTTACCCAAAAACTAACTTTAACCAAAAAATATAAATAAAATGGTAAAATCTTAAGAAAGTTATTAAAAATCAACAAAAATCTAGGAGTATAAATGCTACCTTTTGAAAAAGATTATGTGAAAAAAGAAAATGCAGAACTTATCGAGATAAGAAATGAGTTTTATAACTATTTGGACAATAACATACCAAAAGATAAAGATGGAAGTTTTAACTTTTTCAACAATCCCAAACTAGATGCTAAAGATATATATGAAAGATTTTTCAAACTTGACTACCAAGCAAGAAAACTAAGAACTTTGCTTATTCAAACCTATGATTTAAAAGATAAATGATGGCATACATAACCATAAGCAAAAAAAACTTTTTTCACAACTTGGATTTTTTAACAAAAAAACTAGGTAGCAAAAACAAACAAGCAGTTGTTTTAAAAGACAATGCCTACGGTCACGGATTAAAAGAGATAGCATCACTATCTAAAGAGTATGGCATAAAAAAAGCTGTTGTTAAAACAGAAAAAGAGGCTTTGGAAATAGAAAGTTTTTTTGATGAGATAATAGTTTTAAATCCCTCCTTTAGTCACAATAGATTTATCTTAGTTATAAACTCACTTGAAAAACTAAAAGAGGCAAAAGCTAACCAAACTCTTCACTTAAAAGTTGATACCGGTATGCATAGAAATGGTATCACAATAAAAGAGATAGAAGAAGCTTACAAAATAGCTTCTAAAAACTCTCTAAAAATAAAAGGAGCTTTAACTCACTTTAGAAGTGCTGATGAGCTTAGTAGTGAACTTTTTTGGCAAGAAAAGGAGTGGAAAAAAGCAAAAGAAAAGTTAAAAAGGTATTTTGGCAAAAATCTCACTTTCCACTCTGCAAACTCTGCAACTATTTTAAGAAAAAACTCTTATGAAGATGATTTTGCAAGATGTGGTATAGCTATATATGGCTATCATCAGATGTCAAAAAGTTTTGGAGAGTTTGAGTTAAAACCTGTATTAAAACTTTTTGCACAGAGGATAAGTTCAAGAAAGTTAAAAAAGGGTTCAAGGGTTGGTTATGGTGGAGTTGGAGTTTTAGAAAAAGACTCCATAGTTTCTACTTATGACATAGGCTATGGCGATGGCTTTTTAAGAAATCTCTATCCAAACTTAGTAGGTAAAATATCTATGGATATGGTTTCGGTTTTAGGGAATAAAGATAAGATCTGTCTTATAGATGATGCAAAAGAGATAGCAAAACAAAATAACACCATCTCTTATGATATTTTGGTTAAGTTAAGCAAAGATATAAAAAGAGTTATTATTTGATAGTGAATATCGTCTGTCTTAAAAGTATAAATTTATTAAGCCTTTCATCATCTTCTAAACCTAAACTTTTAGCGACTTTTTTATTAAGTAGATGGTATCCAAGTTCAACATTTACTACATCTCCCTCTTTTAAAGCATACATATATGTTGAAACTCTCTTTTCGTTACCTTTTATAGAGGTATTTTTTATAAGCTCTTTAGCATCCCAAGGAGAGGTCATATTGTTATCAACTCCTAAAAGTCTTACAAAATCTTTAGGTTCAAATCTTGTCACATTTTTATCCCTGATAACTAAGACTCTTAGTTCCATAACTCTCATAGGATGCAAGGTTAAAGCGTGGGGAGATTTATTGTTTATCGCTATGAAAAATCTATCTATACCTCTAAGTATCTCTATACTTACATATTTACTAAGCATACTTATATCGTTATGAATACCAGCAAACCCGTGGAAACTATGTTCTTCTCTTTCATTTAAGTTTGACGGACTACCGGAAACTTTTGGCATATGACAACTTACACAGTTTGCACTATCAAGCTCGTTATGGTCATTTGTAGAACAAATATTTACTCCGTAACTATTTTTATAGTGAGAATGGCAACCTATGCAGACATTGCCATTTTTGAAGTTTCTATTTGTTCCTGTTTTGTGAAAAGGATTTTTCATAGGATTTTTAAGATTTCCAAAATATATCTTTTCTTTTTTATTTACGATATTATAATTTTGTATTTCACTATGTTTTATATCTTGTATTCTATGGCAATAAGAGCAAGAAACTGCATCCAATCCTCCGGTTGTGGAGTTGATATCCGGCACCATAGTTAGGTTATATTCCATAGCTCCCATCAAAGTAGTATCAGCAGGGGTATGACATCTTCCACAAAAGTATTGTCTTTTTTTATAAGATGGGGATATTTTCCAAGCACTATTGTGAACTTTATCTTTAAACACAGTAGATTTTGAATGCATAGCTCTTTGATACTCTGCATATATAAGTGGATGACAACTTTTACAACTATTATTTGAAGCAAATTTTGCCATCACGATGAGTGGTAAAAATAATATCATATATCTCTTCATACCATTATGATAGTGCTTTTAAATTAATCTAATATTAACTCATCAACTATTAGTTGAGGATTTACCCTTCCTCTAAAACTATTTTTATTTATAGTGCAAGTAAAAGCTATAGTTTCACCATCTTTTACACTTTTTTTATGATTAAACTGTATCGATTCCACAGTTGTAAAGTTGTTTGAGATGATTATTTTTTGATGATTTTGCTCTTTTCCTAAAAGTTGTTGCTGTTTAACAAAAACATCTTTTACTAAAAATCTCGGTTTAGGATTTTTTTCTCCGTAAGGCTCATAATATTCTAAAATATCCAAAAGCTCAAAGTCTATAGCATTTACATCTATCTCACCTAAGATGCTCTTTTTCTCTTTAAATTTTTCCTTTGATTCAGTAGCTAAACTTTTTTCCATAGCTTTTTTAAACTCTTTTAGTTTGGTTGTTTCTATACTCATTCCAGCTGCTCCTTTGTGTCCACCAAAACCCAAAAGATAGTTAGAATTTTTTGTTATATGCTTTAAAATATCTATATCACCAACACTTCTAGCACTTCCCTTTGCCTTTTCCCCAACAACAGAAAAAACAATAGATGGCTTTTTGAACTTTCTTGCCAGTCTTGCTGCAACTATACCTATAACACCTTCGTGCCACTTTTTACCCCAAGCTATGATGATATCTTTGTCACTGTCAACTATCTCTAAAGATTTTTCAAAAAGTTCACTCTCTATAAGCTTTCTTTTATTGTTTATCATAACTATGTAGTCAAGTTTCAAAAAAGCTTCATCTTCATCTTTTTCCTTTATAAGTTCATACGAAAGCATAGCATCTTCAAGTCTTCCAGACGAGTTTATAAGAGGTGCTAAAAGATATGATATATCTTCACTTACAAACTGTTTTTTGTTATAAAAAGCTTTTATAGCTTTTAAAAAGGGTCGATTAGCTTTGTTTAGATGCTTTAGTCCGGTTTTTACCATAGTTCTATTTATATCTTTCAAAGGCATCATATCCGCAACTATCGCTATGGCTAAAATATCTAAAAATTTAGCCAAGTTATACTCTAGATTTAACTCCTCTTTTAGTTTTGCAACAAGATACCAAGCTACTTGAGCTCCACATATCTCACTGTATGGAAAGTTACAACTGTTTTGTTTAGGATTTACTATCGCATAAGCTTTTGGCAAAGTTTTTGGTGTAGTATGGTGATCTGTGATTATTAAGTCTATGCCTTTTTTTTGACAAACCTCTCCAGCTTTTATAGCCGATATTCCATTATCTACCGTTATGATGACATCTACATTAAGATTTTGAACTATTTTTGGACTTATCCCATAACCATCGTTAAATCTATTTGGTATTTTTAGAATATAACTAACTTTTAAATCATCAAAAAACTCTGTTAAAATAACACTAGAGATAATCCCATCAGCATCATAGTCACCAACTATGGCAATCTTTTCTTTTTTTACTATGGCATCTTTTATACGGGATGACGCTTTTTTTATATCTTTAAAAAGATTTGGTGAGGGAATATCACTTAACTTTTGACAACTATCTTTTTTAAACCGCTCTTTTAGAAGTTTAGCGATATCCTCTTTTGTTAGTTTTTTATCCATTTTTGTAAGTTTGACCAGCTTTTACAAACCCCAAAATTGCAGGATTTGGATTTTGTAGTCTTGAGGTAAATTCTGGATGAAACTGAACTGCTAAAAACCATCGATGAGCTTTAAGCTCTACAACCTCTATCAAACCACCACTCTCTCCACTTATGATGAGTCCATTTTTTTCAAACTGCTCTTTAAAAGCCGGATTTGCTTCATATCTATGGCGATGTCTTTCAACTATTTTTTTAGCTCCATAAACCTTTTGCAAAAGTGAGCCATCTTTAGTATCACACTCATAAGCTCCAAGCCTCATAGTTCCGCCAAGTGGGCTTTTGTGAGTTCTAAGTTGTTTTTGCCCACTAGCATCTATAAACTCATCTATTAGATAAACTATAGGATTTTTTGTCTCTTTATCAAACTCTACTGAGTTAGCATCCTCTATGCCTAAAACATTTCTTGCAAACTCTATAAGAGTTAGTTGCATACCAAGACATATACCTAAAAATGGGATATTGTTCTCTCTTGCATATTTTATAGCTTCTATCTTTCCTTCAACTCCACGATACCCAAAACCTCCTGCAACTAAGATACCATCTACTTCACAAAGCTCACTATCACAAGGAGTATTTTCTAGTTTTTCACTATCTATCCACTTTAAGTTTACCTTTGTATCAAGATGAGCCCCACAGTGAACAAAGGCTTCTGTTAGAGATTTGTAAGACTCTTTTAACTCAAGATATTTTCCAACAAAACCTATCGTAACCTCTTTTGACGGATCTACTACATTTTTAACTAAACTCTTCCACTCTTCCATCTTCGGTTCTAACTTTTCAAGCTTTAAATGCTCACAGATGGGAGTAAGGATATTTTGCTTTAAAAAGTTTAGTGGCACTTTATAAATACTTGGAGCATCAAGAGCCTCTATAACAGAGTTATTATCAACTCCGCAAGATGATGCTAGTTTTAGTTTTAACTCTTTTGTCAAAGGAACTTCCGTTCTACAAATGATAAGTTGAGGAGATATACCTATCCTTCTTAACTCTTGAACCGAGTGTTGAGTAGGTTTTGTTTTTAGTTCACCTGCAGCTTTTAGGTAAGGAACTAAAGTTAAGTGAATATACATAGTATTTTCCTTACCAAGCACTCCTCTAAGCTCTCTGATAGCTTCTAAAAATGGTAAACTCTCTATATCTCCAACAGTTCCACCAACCTCTACGATAAGTATATCCCTACCCTTACCGGCTTTTATAATCCTCTCTTTTATCTCATTTGTTACATGTGGGATAACTTGTATAGTCTTTCCAAGATAATCCCCTCTTCTTTCTTTTTCTATAACAGTTGAGTAAACTTGTCCTGTTGTAAAGTTGTTTTGCTTTCCTAAAGATATATCTAAAAATCTCTCATAATGCCCTATATCAAGATCAGTTTCCGCACCATCTTCGGTTACAAAAACCTCTCCATGTTCAAGAGGACTCATAGTTCCTGGATCCACATTTAGATATGGGTCTATCTTTAACATAGAGACATTTTTTCCAGAGTGTTTTAAAAGTGTAGCAATACTTGCAGATGCTATACCTTTACCAAGTGAACTTAACACTCCACCTGTAACGAAGATAAATTTTGTTTGATGTTCGCTCATCGTTTGTTACCTAGTTTATTTTTTTTATTATACTTAAAAGTTTGTTATAATCATCTAAACCAAAAAGAGAGTGCACCAACATAGTAACCACTTGAAGTATCAAAAGATACTAAAACAAGTAGGTATAATCTATCCAAGATTTTTACATCAAAAAAGGATAAGAACTATGTTGGCAAGTAATATTTTATCATATAAAGACTTTCTCAAAGATGCATCAGAACCCTTACAGATAAGATTGGCAATGCTCAAGCGTTTCAAAAAGACAAACAACATCAGTCTTGTTGCTAAAGAGTTTCAAGCCACACGAAATACTATACGCAAATGGGTCAAGCGTTTCAGTGGAGCGGTCAGTTCATTGAAAAATCACTCTCCAGACTTTGAAAAAATCCCCCCCCCAAAAAAAAATTAGATAGTTTAGTCCAAAAAATCCCCTAAATAATGGGAAAAGAAGTTTTATACTCAAAAAATTATGTGGATAACTTATACTTGACTTTTAAGAACCACTCCCCGTTTCCTACTCCCCAAGTTCCTCTTCATACTGTCTCAACCACTTCTCATCAGTTGGAAGCAAAGTTCCATCTTGCTTCATCTGTTTAAAAATCTCAACTGCTTTTTTTAGATACTCTTTATCATTTGTAGCACTATAGATTTTTACATAACTTACTGCTAAACCTCTTTTCAAAGATGCATTAGTTGGATCAGCTTTGACTAATTCTTCTGTAAGCTTCAAATCTTTTTCATAAAACTCTTTTGCTTTTGTTAAATCTCCCTTCTTTTCAAAAATATATCCCATTTTTTCATAACTAATAGCCAAGTTATTTTTTAAAGAAGCATTAGTTGGATCAGTTTTGACTAATTCTTCTTTTAAGTTCATAAATTTTTCATAAAACTCTTTTGCTTTTGTTAAATCTCCCTTCTTTTCAAAAATATATCCCATTTTTTCATAACTAATAGCCAAG
>CAZUPK010000034.1:0-2583 GCA_964622255.1 uncultured Campylobacterales bacterium | reverse complement strand
TCTGTATATCTTATAGAAAAAGTAAGTGCTTTTGTTAGAGGTTTATGATAGTAAACTTCCCAAGCAGTTCCTCTTGTAGCTATCTTACTAGCTGCCATAGTATCTTCACCATATGTCATACTTCTCCAATACTTACTACCCTTGTTCCACTCGATACCAAATCTACCATCAGATATAAGATCTGGCATATTTAACCCTATCCAAGTGGAGTGTCCTGTTTTGCTATCGGCTGAACCTAGCATTCCTCCCTCTGATGCCGAAGCTGTAGGATGAGTTTTACTCCAAGCATAACTTGCAAAAAAGATAGTATCATCTAAGAAGTCACTTATACCATCTCCAATGCCTTCTGCTTTAAACATAACAGTTCCAAGATCCAAATCTCCAACATCTTGAAAAACCAAAGGTTGTCCATAAGTAGGGCTCACAGGATTTGCTTTTGCTAACTCTGTATTTGTAAAACCTATCATATTGTATGCTTTAGCAAAACTTGTATGTATGGAGTATTGTCCATTATCATAAGGAACAAAGATAAAACCTGCCATATCATTGTTTGTATGAATAGTTTCATCTTTTGCATAATCAGTTCCATCATTTTGAAATCTTCTTTTTGCATTTGTCAAACCTCTTCCCATACAAATCTTAAACCAACTTCCTTCAAGAGGGATAACTTTATCAAGATTCCATCTAAAACTTGCTCCGTCAAACTCCACATTTACTGTATGAGCTAAAGCTGATTTCGCTGGTTGATCCTCTCTAAAGTTTGCACCAAGTCCATCAGTTGAAGGTCTTCTACCAAAACTTGCTGTCCAAGAGATATTTTTATTTCCCATAAAACTATTATTTTTATAAAGCCAAAATGCCTCTTTTACATGAACTGTATCATCAAGTGCATTTTCATTTCCTACCCAATCAAAATTTGCATAACCAGGATTTGTATTTGATTGAGAATGATTTGCTGTATCACCAAAAGCTTTTAAAAATGATAAAGTTCCATGAAAAGATATATTTTCACTTGGAGCATAAGCCATATTTAACCAAAGTCTATTTGTTAAAAGTGAATTATTTTTACTTTTTTTACCACTTACATGCTCATAGTTTATCTTATCCACTGCTGTTCTAAAATCAACTCCCCATTTTAAGTTATCTGAACCTGCCAACTTTTTAGCTTCTATAGCTTTTTTCTCTACTTTAACTATTTTTTGTGAATTATTATTCAACTTATTTTCTAACTCTTTTATCAACTCATTTTGCTTTCTTAGTTGATTTTTTAACTGTTGCAACTGTGTTTTTATATCACTTGCAACTCCGCTACTACTTAACAATGCTGTTATAACAGCAATACTCAAAATATGTTTTTGCATATTTTCCTCCTTTTGTGATTTTGTTTTTGTTGAAATAAAGTTTGCAAAATAAAATCTTAACTAAGAGAAACTTTGGTTGACGTTAAAAAATATGAATATCTATTCATTTAATTTAAGTAATTATTTGGTTTCCTTTTTTTATAATAGTTGGGAAATTAACTTTAGAACAAGTAGGAGATATTTTGAGAAAGATTAAAAGGGAAAATTCGATAATAACATCTGCACTTAAAATGTTCTCCAACAAAGGCTTTTATAACACTACGATTTCTGCTATTGCTAAAAATATCGGTATGAGTGTGGGAAATATATACAACTACTTTCCATCTAAAGACTCTCTCGCAAAAGCATCTATCGTATTTGTAACAAAAAAATTAGCAAAAATTTTGAACAATATAAACAATCAATCTCTATCGTCAAAAGAAAAAGTTGAACTTTTTGTAGAGAGGTATTTAAGTTTTGTTCAAGAGTATCCTGAAATGATAGACTACTTTTTTAGAGTTTATTTGGCAAACAGAGAAATATTTTGTGATGAGGATGATTGTGGTTTTAAGTTAGCTAAAGATTTTATAGATGAGATAGAAAAACTTATTTCAAATGGCGTCAAAAGTGGTGAATTTGTCGAGCAGGATTTTTATATAGCATTTTCATCTTTAACTGGAATATTAGGAGGAATAACATTTTTAAAAGGAGAGCATGTTCTAAAAAAGGATATAAAACTTTACAGTCATGAGTTATCAACAACTATTTGCAAAGCTTTATCATAACTAAAATAACTTTTTTTTGAAAACTTTTTATATGAAAAAAATAGGAGAGTGCACCAACATGGTAACCACTTGAAGTATCAAAAGATACTAAAACAAGTAGGTATAATCTATCCAAGATTTTTACATCAAAAAAAGGATAAGAACCATGTTGGCAAGTAATACCAAAGCCTAAATGATAGCTTACTATAGATAATAGGAATAAAGATTGCTTGGAGCGAAGTATGAAGAGATTAGAAATAAAGAACTTACATACAATAGAAGAATTAAAAAGAGAGATAAGAGAGACAAAAGATGGGCGGTATTCATTAAGGCTAAGATGTGTGTTATTAAGAAAGGAGGGAAAAAGTACAAAAGAAATACAAGAGAGTTTATTAGTTAGTAGAGATTTTATAGCCAGATGGATACGCCGATATAATGAGGAAGGGTTAGAAGCATTAAAATACAGACATACAGGTGGG
>CAZUPK010000033.1:0-2804 GCA_964622255.1 uncultured Campylobacterales bacterium | reverse complement strand
TTAAAATTTATAATTCATGATAATGATATTTACACTAAAAAGTTTAATGATTGTGAACTAAAAGTTGATTTTAAAAATGAGACTCTTATTTATCCTGAACACAAAGACTTAATAGTAAATGATAAAACTACATCAAATTTTTCAAGTCCTGAAAATTTTGTAGTGTTTGAATGTGTGCATAGATTACTAAATCAAGGATATAAGCCAAATCATATAGAGTTAGAAAAAAAGTGGCAACTTGGACACACTCAAAAAAGTGGCAAAGCAGATATTTATATAAAAGATAATGATGATAATGCACTTTTAATTATTGAGTGTAAAACTGCAGGGGCTGAGTATAAAAAAGCTATTAATATACTTGAGGGCGATAGCAATAATCAGCTTTTTTCATATCTTCAACAAGCAACATCTACTAAGTTTTTAGCACTTTATACAAGTGATTTTGCAGATGATAAAGTGCTGCCAAGTTACTATCTTATAAATGTAACAGACAATGAAGAGTTACTTAAAAACAATCCTAAACTAAAAAGCTATAAAAAAGCAACTACATCACAAGAAAAATATCAAGTATGGTGTGAAACTTATGATAAAGAGTATGCAACTATTGGACTATTTGAAGATAATAAACCATACGAAATAGGTAAAACAAAGTTTAGTTTAGATGACTTAAAAGCAGTAAGTAGCAAAGATATTCAAGGTAAATATCACGAGTTTGCTACTACTTTGAGACAACATAATGTCTCAGGAAGAGAAAATGCTTTTGACAAACTTATAAATCTTTTTTTATGCAAAGTTACAGATGAAAAAGAAAATCCAAGCAAATTGAAGTTTTACTGGCGAGGTAAAGCTTATGATGATCCTTTTGATTTTCAAGATAGACTTCAACAGCTTTATAAAATAGGTATGGATAAGTTTTTAGATGATGAGATAGTTTATATCGAAAATCAAAAGATTGATGATGCTTTTGGAGTTTTTAAAGATAAACCAAATGCCACAAAAGAAGCGATAAAAGAGTTTATAAAAGAGCTTAAATTTTTTACAAATAATGATTTTGCTTTTATAGATGTGCATAATGAAAAGCTTTTTTATCAAAATTTTGATGTGCTTTTGAAAGTATCTAAAATGATACAAGATATAAAATTAACCAATAGCGAAGAAAACCAGTTTTTAGGTGATATGTTTGAGTTGTTTTTAGACCAAGGAGTAAAACAAAGCGAGGGGCAGTTTTTTACCCCTATGCCGATAGTCAAGTTTATCATAAATTCACTTCCTTATAAACAAAATCCAAATGTTATAGATTATGCTTGTGGTGCAGGACACTTTTTAAACGAGTATGCTTTGCAAAAGAAAGAAGAGAAGGAAGAAGTTAAAATAGTAGGAGTTGAAAAAGAGTATAGACTCTCAAAAGTAGCAAAAGTAAGCTCTTTTATGTATGGCAGTGATATAGAAATAATCTATGCAGATGCCCTAAGCCAAAATGAAAAAATAAAAGATGATAGTTTTGATATCCTTATAGCAAATCCACCATATAGTGTAAAAGGTTTTTTGCAAACTTTAAGTGATGAAGATAGAAGAAGATTTGAGTTGATAGATGAAGTAGATACCAAAAGTTACTCAAAAACAGGAGCGATAGAGTGCTTTTTTATCGAAAGAACAAAACAACTACTAACAAAAGATGCAATTGTAGGGATAATAGTTCCAAGTAGCATATTAAATAAAGATACTCCGAAACTTTATACAAAAACATGAGAAATTATACTCCAAAACTTTGATATAGTTGCTATTTGTGAGTTTGGAAGTGGAACATTTGGCAAAACAGGAACAAATACCGTAACACTATTTTTAAGAAAGATAGATGATACTATAAACTTAAAACAACATTTTGTAAATATTATAGATGAATGGTTTAGTGAATACAAAATATCAAGTGAGTTAAAAGATGAAAATCTTGTAAAAAATTATTGCAATTATTTAGAATATGATTATGATGAGTATCTTGATTTTTTCAAAGGAAACTTTGAATACAAAGAACCTTTAAAAATAGAAACTTTTGATGAATATAAAACTGCTTTTGAAAAAGATATTAACACAAAAAACAGAAAAAAGAAAAAATTCTATAAAGAACTCTCAAATGAAGAAAAATTACAAATAGAAAAAGATGAGTTTATAAAATATGCAAAAGAAAAAGAGAAAGAAAAACTTTTATATTTTGCATTAGCAAACAAACAAAAAAATGATGTAGTTATAGTAAAATCACCAAACAAAACAGATAAAATCAAAAAGTTTTTAGGCTATGAGTGGGGTAGCAGAAAAGGAAGTGAGGGGATACACTATCTTACATCTTCAAAAATAGATATAGAAGAAGAGATAGACGAAGAAGATAAAGCAGTTTTAGAGAATCTAACAGGACTAAAACATATCAATACTCCGTTGTACAATCCACAAAACAAAGATGATGAAACCAAAATAAATAAAATCATAAAAGATAATTTTGAAAGCAAATGCTATGATGTGCCAGAGTCTTTAAAAGAGTTTGTAACTCGTGCAAATTTAGTAGATATGATAGATTTTAAAAGAAATGATTTTAATAAAGCGATAAATCTAAATCCAAATAAAAAAATAGAGATAAAAAGTCGGTGGGAATTGAAATATCTAAAAGATATTTCTGAAGAGATTATTGCAGGTGGAGATAAGCCAAAAAATTTTTCTTTAAATAAAACAGAAATCTTAAAAATACCTATATATTCTAATGCGATTAAAAATAAGGGATTGTATGGCTATACAGATAAAGCAAGAATTTTTAA
>CAZUPK010000032.1:0-3015 GCA_964622255.1 uncultured Campylobacterales bacterium | reverse complement strand
CACCACTTCCTATATGTAAGGGTGAGATAGCAGTCAGTTTTAGTTTGAGAGTATCACTATTGTTAAAATTAAAATTCACTTTTATTTTAGTTTGAACAATCGGTTTAACTTTTTTGACTACTTTTTTTTCTTCTATCTTTTTAGTTTTTTTAAAATCTTTAGAACTAATCCCAGCTTGTTTAAATGCATCTCCTAGCATACTCACTCCTCAAACTTAAAAGGTATCACGATACTATACCCTTGTGCAAATGACACATTTTCATAACCATTATCTATTGCTTTTCCTATATACTCTTTTTTACTATCTAACTTTAAAACTGCTCCACTTTGTGCCATTAAAAGTGGTTTTTTAAATGGTGTGTTTGAGTTTGAAAACTTTCCAAATTTATTGTAAACATCATAGTATGCCTTTTTTATATTGTCATCTTTGTTGTTTAGCAATGATGGGGAGAGTGTTAGATAGTATGATGTTTTTATATCTTTAAAATTGGTAAAGTTTTTATCTATCTTTACTTCAAACTGACCTTTTCCGATAGAGCTTTTTTTACCAAAACCATATCTTCCTATTTTACTAAGCATCGTTTCTATATACTCTTTTGAGAAACCACTCTCATCATATAAAACATAAAGGGAAATTTTTCTTTTGAAGTTTAACTCCTCTAAACCATAAGGGGCAAATACACCACTATCATCTGTTGAAAAAGTATTTCTGTTTATGCTATTTCTAACTACTGTTTTAGTAGTTAGAAACTCCAAACTTTCACACTCTTTTAAATTACCACTTTGTAGTTTTGTTATATGAATCCACAGTTTTTTTCTAAACTCTTTTTTATCACTATCAGATATATCAAAAAATTCTAAAGGCAAAGTTGGCTTTGTAATATAATCATCTGGTAAAAAATCACTAAATATTATCTTTGGTTTTTCACTCAAATAATCTTTTAAAATCTCATTTTTTTCTAAAAATAGATGATATGCAAAATGTCCAAAAATCATATCACCTTTAGGATAAGATAAAAATGATGATTTTGGCTCAATTATTAACTTTAAGAGTTTCATTAGTTAATACCGTTTTCAACTTTTTTTATAAGTTCATCAAGTGATTCTGTTATATCACTAAACTCCACTTTACCATAACCACGACTTCCACTACCACCAAGAGCATCAAGTTCAAGTAGTTTTAATCCTAATTTTATGGTATTTTTCAATAACTCCTCATCATCTCTATCAAAAATCCTTATAGTTATATCAAAATCAAACTCAACAGCAGAGGGAACTCTCTCTATAAATCTCAGACCACCATTTATAGTTGTACCTGTTTTTCTATCTATCACATTTTCAGCTTTCTCTTCACTTAAAGCAATTTTCCCATCTCTATATGCTTTTCTTACATCTTTTGTGATAAAAGTATCTCTAAATATTACTCTTGTGATATTTGCACTTTTGTTTTCCCCAGCACTCTCACCAAATAGTTTTACTAAAAACCTGAGTTCGACAACAATTAAACTAATGAAATAGCCTTAAAACAGTCATTTGAGCTATCACTTGAAGATAATTCTTGTAATATTTCTCTATCTTTTTGACTAAAATTGATAGATGGCTTCTTTTCAAAGTATGTATATCTAATTAAACCAGCTACTAAATTAACCATAGCATTAGTTGGACTTCTATGTCTTGTATGTTCAATATCACACATATTTTTTAATTGATCATTTACAGTCTCAATGACTGATCTCTTACGAAGTAATAATTTATCCATTATTGGAAGTAGTCTATTTTTCATATTTTTTCGAATATTTGTCACTAAGGTTATCCCTTTTTCATAAAGAGTTTCAAACAACTTTTTTGAGATATAACCTTTATCTGCATAAAGTTTTCCTGATACATTTTTAAGGACACTATCTAAAACATTTTCATTTCTATCATCAATATTTCCTTTTGATATATTAGCTCCTGTTAATTCTCCTTTTTCATTAATCGCTATATGAAGTTTAAATCCAAAAAACCATCCCATTGTTGATTTGCCAATCTCTCCAATCCCTTTGAAAGTCCTATTAGCCTTTATTCTCTTATTATGGCATACTTTAATCTTTGTAGAATCTATAAAAGTAATTTCATCTGATTTCACTAATCTTTTGAGTTGTAAGAATGCAACCAATGGTACTAAAACTGTTTGAATTAGTTCCACAAATCTTGTATAAGAAACTAAATTTGGAAACTCTTTTTTCATATGCAGAGATACACTTTTTAGATAAAAATCTTTAAATGTTCTATTCCCATAATTATGAAAACAAACTACAATAGTCATTACTTCACTCATAGAAAGTTTTGAATTCACTTTACTACTTTTATCTTTATTTTCTAAAAGCTTTTGCTTATATAACTCTTCAAACTCTTTCATGAAATCATCTATATCACAGAATATCTTTGTTATCATTTTTTAACTCATCTTTGTTGTTTTTTTGCTTTAAAATTATAAGATGGGTTACTTCTCTTTTTCCTTTATCTTTCTTTTTTTGTCGAACTCAGGTAAGAGAGTATTTTTTTACTGTTCCAGTCAATAATAGCTGCTAAATATACAAATCCTTTCTCTAATTTTATATAAGTAATATCAGTACTCCATACTTGGTTAGGAGTATCAATAATAACTTGATTATTATCATTTTTAAATGCTTTAAGAAGATATGGATACTTCTTATGCTCTTTGTTTGCTAAAGTTGTTCTAACCTTGGGATACAAGGCTCTTATACCCATAAATTTAAAAGCACTTTTAATAAGCTTTCTACCTGCATGAAAGCCTAACCGTTGGAGTAGTTTATGCACTCTCCTTGTACCATAATATGGATGTTTAGTATGAATAATATCAATCATATTTAAGAGCTTAATATCCTCATCTGAACTAAATGGTATCACTGGTTCATAGTAGTGTGCTGTCTTTGAAACACTAAGTAGGTTTAGTTGTGTATTTAATGATAATTTGAGCTTGGTATCAGTAGCCTTTGCTCTTGTACTAGA
>CAZUPK010000031.1:0-6286 GCA_964622255.1 uncultured Campylobacterales bacterium | reverse complement strand
GCACCGAACAGGTAAACCTGTCGGTGAAGTCAGCCGTTAGCTTATAAGATTTAAAATTGAAAGGAGATAAAAAAATGAAAGAATATGATATCCTGATAAGGGTAGTCTTTGAGGGAAATACTGTACCTGCTGAACTAGTTGAAGAAATGATTGATGATATTGAGACAGCTGTTTATAAATCAGAGGAAAATGATATAAATCGTTTATTTAGTGACTCATCAAACATTCAAATACCACAAGTTATAAAAGATGCCTCTTTATTTAGATTACCTAAATATCGTGGTGACTCTCTAATATTAGAGTCAACTAAAAAAGGATCTTTTGTAATTGAAGCTACTGTTGCTGGATTATCATATTGGATACTTCAAAATACTCTAGGTGAAACATTCAAAGAGTCTTGGAGAGAAACAGATTTACATCAATCTATTAAACGTTTTTTTCTGTCTGGAAGATCACAAAATGATAATCAAAAAGCAAAAGATATTGTTTCAAATATTCCCAGTTATACTCGACGCCATGGTTATAAAGAAAATAGAGAAACACATAAGGCAAGAGTGAGTACAAATATTACATATGAAGGATGTACTGTTATTAATATAAATGTAGAACAAAATATTTTCGATAAGTTGCCACCTAAATTTTCAGAATTAATTGATGATCAAAATGTAAATAAAGATAATAATAAATAGCTAACAATAACATGCAGTCAGACAAACAAAAGCTGTCCCATTTTTTGCATAGCAAAAAAGTAAGCCAGTTTTGTTTACCGCTGATGTTTGGCGTTAAAATAAATAGTTCAATGGAAGTTGCATCTTTTTTATCATTTTTGGTTTTTCTAAGTGTGGTTGAACCTATAAAACTCTTTATGAGTATAGGATTTATAACTACACTTTTAAAACTATTTTCAAGTAAAAAAGATAGTAATGGTAAATGATAAATACCTGTTGCTTCCATTGTTACTAAAAGCTTTTCTTTTGGATAAGAGGATAAATGCTTTAATAAAGCATTAAATCCATCTCTATCCATAGTTAGTTTATCTTGTAGTTTAATTTCACCACTACTTTCAAGTAGTGTAATATCAAAGCTATCTTTACTTACATCTATTCCACAGAATTGTTGATACATAACAAACACCTTTACAAGTTATTTTACATGTGAACAGATAAGCAATCTTGCTTTTATCCTATCTCCATAATGACAGAGGCTTAAGGGGTTCCCTGAAAATCAAAGATTTTTAGGGTCTTCTTTGCCTAATCAACTTATTGGGATTTGAAGCAAGTGATAGACTCCTTAGAGATTTGATAAAACTTTAAAAGTTCTATCATTGATCTAAAAAAATGTGATCATCTTGCTTATCTCTTCATATGTAATTATAGCAAATTTATTAGTAGGAGGAAAAGATGAAAACATTTTTAAGTATTTTACTGTTGGTAGTATTTAGTAGTGGTCTGTTTGCTTTTAGTGATACAGATGGTGATGGGATGATGGATAGTTGGGAGGATAGTTACTCCATAACAGATCCACAAAAAGATGTAGATGGTGATGGTTTGACAAACTTGGAAGAGTTTATAAGACAGAGTGACCCTACACTCAAGGAAAACATAGGAGAACATTTAGCAAAAGTAAAAAACATAGATACAAACGGCACAGCTTATGAGACTGCATACTATAAAGAGTATCTATTGGTCGCTGATTATGGTGAAGGATTAAAAGTTTATGACAAAGAGTATAAACTAGTTTCCTCTTTGAAAAGTGGATTGACAGGTGCAATAGAGGTAAGTGTAAATGGTGACTATGCTTATATAAGAAGTAATGATTCTTTAAAAGTTGTGGATTTAACAGATATAAATAATCCAACTATAATAAAAGATATAGATTTTTCTAACTTAAGCAAGATATATGTAAAAGATGATTTACTCTATCTACTTGGTTATTTTTATGACAATGGTAAAGAAAAACAGTATTTAGAGATATATGATATATCAAATCCAAAAAATCCAACCCAAAAATCAAAAACTATATTAAGAGATGAATATAGTGAAAGTTTTTCTATTATGGTTGAGGGGAATATCGCTTATATAGCTGGGAAATATGAAGCTGGTAGTTATAAAACTTATTTAAAAATCTTTGATATAAGTAATAGTTCAAACCCAACTCTAAAAGGAAGTATAGATTTTACTGATGGGGGATCTCCTTATGGAGGGATAGCAAAGATTGGGGATTTTTTATATATAGGAAATGGAGGTGATGTAATAGTTGCAAATATCAAAGATATAACAAATCCATACTTTGAAAAGCAGGTAGCAACTAGTGGTGTAAAAGATATAAAGGTTGAAGGGAATATCGCTTATATGTTAAGTTATAATTCTTTATATATCTATGATATAACTTATCCTTTGATGCCTGAAGAGTTAAAGAGTATTTACTTACATGATAATCCATACAATCTCACACTAAAAGATAGTTTTCTTTTTATCCCAAGAGGCTACTATGGAGTTGATATATATGATAGGGTTAGTTATAAAAAGTTATTTTCTATTTCAGATGATACAGTTTACTCTGTAGAGAATTTTAAAGATGATAAGATTATCTTAGGGACAGATAATGGTATAAAGATATATGATTTAAAAGCTTATGATAGAGATTTTGATGGTGTTTCAGATAGATTTGATATATATCCAGATGATAAGAGTAGATTTTTTAAAGATAGTGATGGTGATGGTAAGATAGATGAGTTAAATCCAAACACTACTCCAGATAGCAAGATATACCATGGTTATAGCTTTGATGATGATATATTTCACTTAGTTACAACAGGTCAATATACGGGTGATATAAACCTCTTTTTATCAAGTGATACAAATGTATCTATATCACAGTTTAGTTATGTCTCACTATTTAACAAATCAAACTATTTTACAAGTTATTATCTATATTTTGATAACTTTGACTCTAAACTTGTATCTCAACTCTACAACCTCTCATGGACAAATGAGTATGGTTCTTCAAATAACTTAATAAACTCCACCTCAAAAGAGAATAATCCTGAGTCAATCTCTTTGAACAATGCTTATAGCGATAAACTCTTATCAGATAATAGTGGAGTAGATAAGAGGTGGTTGAGTTTTACTCCTAAAACAACAGGATTTTATTCTCTTGTTATCTTAAAAGAGGATGGATTGTCTTCACTTATCAAGATAGATCCAACAAAAGAAGCAAAAATCACAGCAAAAATATATGAGCAAAAGATAACTTTAGAAGAGGTAAGTGAAGATGAGTATTGGAATCTTCCAAATGAACAAAGATATGAAGATTGTAGTAACTACAATAGTGGTTGTAAAAAATATAAAAGAACTACACATAACAAAGAGTTACTAGGTGAAAGAGTGTTAGATCCTCAAAAGTTTTCTTCTATTGGGATGCCACTAGAGAAAAACAATAGATACTTTGTCTCTTTTGAGTTGGAAAATATAAAACAGTTTAAATACAAACTGATGGCAGTAAAAGAGTATGAGGATTATTTTGAAGAGATAAGTTTAGATGAAAATGGAAAAGCAACATATAACTTTATAGCTCCAAAATCAACAACTTATGAGTTTGTGTTAAATGCAAACAAAAGTTTCAAATCAAAACTCTATCTTGGAACTCAAACAGATAAAGCTCACCTGCTTGAAAGCTTTGAAGGTAAGTTTGTAAAAAATACTCTTGGTTTAAGAGCCTCTTTTTATACTATATCGATAGAAGGAACTCCAAATAGTAAAGTTACATTTGTTTTAGGAAAATCAGATAGTAAAAAAGAGATAGAACCAAACAATACTTACCAATCAGCAACTGCCAAGGAAAGTGGTGTATATCAAGCAACTTTGGAAAAAGGTGGGGTTGATTTTTATAAGGTCAATGCCGAGAGCACTTTTTCTGTAACTATCTCTCCATCTCTTACTTTATCAGCTGAGGATATATCCAAATATCAGTTTAATCTCTTTGTTTACAATATGGCAGGGGATGTAGTTGAAAAATCTTATGAGTATTTAGAAGATGGCTCTATAACCTATAACTTTAGTGTAGGAGAGAGTGGGACATATTTTATAAGATTTACTAGTAGCTATCCTGAAAGTTTTGATTATACTATCGCTACAAGTGGCACTTCTTCTCCTAGCCAAACTCAAACGGAGTTGGTTTATGCTCAAAAGTTTAACAGTTATATTTTAGGAAGAGGGATAGACCTTAGTGCATCTACACAAGAAGAGGCTGACAATGGAGAGCTTATCATACTAGTTGGAGATGCAAACAATCCAACAGATAACCTCTATCAAGGAAGTCAAAAGTTATCAAAAAATATGTATAGAAGATTTTTGCTAAGAGGTTTAACTCATGATGATATTTTCTATCTAAATGGGACAAAAGATAAGATAGATCTTGAAAATGATGGCATTGTTGATGATGTTATAGATGATAACAATCCAACAAAAGATAGATTTTACAACTTGATAAAAGATAGAGCAAAGAGTAAGAAAAAGGGACCATTGTTTATCTATATGGTAGATCACGGTGCAAATGGAAGTTTTAAAATCAAAAGTGGTGATATAGTTGTTGCTAGGGATTTGAAAAAAGCGATAGATGAGTTTATATCAAGTTCAAACAGAAAAGTAGTAGTTATCATAGAAGCTTGTAAAAGTGGTAGTTTTATCCCAACACTTACAAAAGATGATGAGAATGATATACTAGTTATTACCTCTTCCCAAGCTAAAAAGCTCTCATATATAGATAAGTTTGGAAATGTTGCATTTTCAAAGTTTTTTGCTGATTATATCATGAGTGGTAACTCTTTGGAGGAAGCTTTTAAAAAGGCAAAAGAAAAACTATCTGCACAAGGAGGAGTTTATACCCTGCAAATACCTCAAATCTCATCTGGTGCAGATGAAGGACTTTTAGACTTTAGAGTTGGTGGTGATTTTGCGGCTGCTGGTATGGAGCTTAGCAGTATTGGGGATTATTTTGGTAAAGATAGTAACAGTTTTGATATCTCTACACAGGATAAAAATATCAATCTATTTGTAAAGATAAATGGAAGTGGGGGAGTAAACAAAGTTTGGGCTACAGTTATTCCACCAAACTATCAACCGCCAAATATAGCTGATGATAGTTTTGAAACTCCAGATATGACTCCATATACAGTTGAGTTAAAGTATAATAAAGATAGTGATACTTATAAAGGAGTTTATGACAAACTTGAAGTTGCTTATGAGGGTGAATACTCTATAACTTACTATATAGAGGATAGTGATGGAAATGTTATCTCTAAAAATGTAAAACTTCAAGGAAAAAATATCGACTCAACTTTGGAAGAGCTTAAAAATAAACCTGTTTTTGAGTTTTCAGAGAGTTATATAGAGGTTTTACTAAAAACAACTGCATATGTAGATATAAAAGCGATGGGAGATTATCACTATAGTATATCTATATCAAATCCTAAAATAGCAACAGTATCTTTAAATGATAACAAAATATCTATAAAAGCGGATGATGTAGGAGAGACAAATATCATAGTAACCGCTTCAAACAATGGCTACACAACAAAAAAAGAGTTTACTCTAAGGGTAAAAGAGAGTGAAGGTGTAAAAAAAGAGAGCATAAACTTTTCTAAAGGTTGGAGTTTGATAGCATCTAAAACTGTTGATGGTATAGATCCAAATAATATACCAAGTCTTATATCATCTTGGAAGTATCAAGATGGAGAATGGATAGTTTTTACAAATGATAAAAACTTAAAACAAAAGATAAAAGATGCTGGATATGAGAGTATGACAAAGATAAACTCTGGTGAGGGAGTTTGGATACTTACTTCAAATAAGGGTAGTCTAACTCAAATAGGAACTCCATACAATATTTTAGGAGATGATTTAAATCAAAAACTATCTTATGGATGGAATTTAGTTGGTAGTGGAATAGATCTATCTATAAAAAATCTTTACAATAAAATAGCATCCTATGGAGCAGATATAGAAAATATTTGGGCATACAGAGATGGTAAATGGTATCTATATACAAAAAATCTTTTTTATTTAGAAAAGATAAAAAATGATACAAATATCAAAATTTTAGATAGTATAAAAGGTGGAGAGGGATTTTGGATATATGTGAGGTAGAGTTTTCATGAAGGTAGGACTCATCCAGCAAGAGTTTAAGGGCAGTAAAGAGGCAACTATAGCTAAAACTTTGGAGCTTATCACTGATGCAAAACAGCAGGGTGCAAATCTTGTTGTTTTGCAAGAGTTACATCAAGATA
>CAZUPK010000030.1:0-17946 GCA_964622255.1 uncultured Campylobacterales bacterium | reverse complement strand
GGTTAAAGAATGTATTGGTTAATTGGAGAATAAAAAAAGAAGAGTTTCTTTTGATGGTAAATATACTAAAAAGTAATTTTGAAAAAGTGAGGTTAAGGGTTAGTACAAGGAATGAAGGTGGGGGTGTCGTGGAGTGAGAATTAATTGTATAATATTTGATAACTCTCAGCTAACATTATACCTTAAAATTGTTTTATGCGTAACATCAGTTATTTAAGGATTATTTAAAATTTCGTGAAATTTGGCTGGGACTCTCCTAATTAATCTGTTTGGCATAAGTAAACTTTAAATTTCATTTTTATATAATACCTGCTTTAAATTCTCACACATCCAATCCTTGAAATGGTTGCTAAGCACTGTTTTTATAACTTAGTTAAGGGATGTGGAGGTTTGAAACCAAAATACCAATACAAGGAGAACTTTTTATGGTTACTATGAAAGATTTATTAGAGTGTGGTGTCCATTTTGGACATCAAACAAGAAGATGGAACCCAAAGATGAAACCTTATATCTTTGGTGAAAGAAAAAATATCTACATCATAGATTTACAAAAAACTCTGAGATATTTTAGATATACATATAACATCGTTAGAGATGCGGCAGCTGAGGGTAAAACTATACTATTTGTCGGAACAAAAAAACAGGCAACTTCTGCAATAAAAGAGTATGCCGAAAGTTGTGGTATGCCCTATGTAAACCATAGATGGTTAGGTGGTATGTTAACAAACTTCCGAACTATAAAAAAATCTATAAGAAAACTTGAAATCATAGAAAAGATGAAAGAAGAGGGACAAATGGACCTTCTTACTAAAAAAGAGGCTCTTATGCTTTCAAGAAAAAAACAAAAGTTGGAAAACTATCTTGGTGGTATAAAAAATATGAATGGTATGCCTGATATGATCTTTATAGTTGATACTGTAAAGGAAAAAATTGCAGTCAAGGAGGCTAACAACTTAAAAATACCTATCATAGCTCCTATAGATACAAATTGTGATCCTGACCTTATTGATTTTCCTATTCCCGGAAATGATGATGCCATCAGAAGTGTTCAACTTTTCTGTAAAGAGATAGCAGAAGCTATCAATGAAGGAAAAGCTATGATGGAAGAAGATATAGAGGGTGAAAAGGAAGTTCAAGCAACTGAAGAGGAAAAACAAAAGATTATTGAAAAAGCGGTAACAGAGAGTGAAAAAGAAAACTCTCAAGATACTGAATAATTTATATTTAAGAACTATTGTAGGAGAAAAATATGGCTATAACAGCAGCAATGGTAAAAGAGCTAAGAGGGAAAACCGGTGCAGGTATGATGGACTGTAAAAAAGCACTTGTTGAAACAAATGGTGATATGGAAAGTGCTATTGATTATCTAAAGAAAAAAGGACTTTCTTCAGCTGGTAAAAAAGCTGACAGAATAGCAGCAGAGGGTGCAGTTGTTATAAAGCTTTCTAATGATGCTAAAAAAGCAACTATGGTTGAAGTAAATGCAGAGACTGATTTTGTTGCTAAAAATGACAAATTTCAAGAGTTTGCTAAAAAAACAGTTGAACATGTTTATAACGGTAACTATGCAGATATCAATGCTCTAATGGCAAGTAATATAGAGGGTTCAACTTTTGAAGAATTTGTAAAATCAAACATAGCAACTATTGGTGAAAATATCGTTGTTAGAAGATTTGTTACAGTTGAAGCTAGTGATGATGAAGTGCTAAACGGTTATGTTCATATGGGTGGAAAAATCGGTGTTTTAGTAAAAGCTAAAACCGGTGGTGCTGATGCTAAAAAAGTTGAAGAGTTTTTAAAACAACTTGCTATGCATATCGCAGCACTAAAACCTGAGATATTAAGCTACGAAGAGTTTGATGCAGACTATGTTGAAAAGGAGACTGAAGGCATAGCAAAATCTATAGAAAAAGAGAACGAAGAGTTGAAAAGACTTGGAAAACCTCTAAAAAATGTTCCTCAATTTATTTCAAAACTTCAACTAACTGATGAAGTTATGGCTAAAGTTGAAGAGCAAATCAAAGAGGAGCTTAAAGCTGAAGGAAAACCTGAGAAGATTTGGGATAGAATACTTCCGGGTAAGATAGAAAGATTTATTGCTGATAATACTTTGTTAGATCAACAAAAATGTCTTTTAGATCAGTTCTATGCACTCGATAACAAAAAAAGTGTTTCTCAAATTATAGAGGAAAAATCAAAAGAGCTTAGTGGAAATATCGAAATCGTTGAGTTTAAAAGATTTGAGCTTGGTGAGGGTATAGAAAAGAAAGCTGATGATTTTGCTTCGGAGGTAGAAGCACAACTTAAGTAAATAAAAAAAGGAAGGGGGGTATTAGATGATAGTTCGAGATTTTTCTAATACTTCCACTTTTAAAAATGTTTTAATCTCTGGAAAAAATCTCTCTCATAGGTTTGACTATACTCTCTTTGAAAACTTGGATATAGAGCTTCACGAGGGTGAAGTTGTATCAATACTTGGTGTGAGTGGTAGTGGGAAAAGCACACTTTTACATATACTCTCATCCCTATTAAAACCACTTATAGGGGAGGTTTTTTATGGTGGTTATTCACTGTATAGCTTAACAAAAAGACAGCAAGGTGCATTAAGACGAAAAGAAATAGGTATCATCTTTCAGTCACACTATCTTTTCAAAGGCTTCACGGTAAAAGAAAATCTTGAAATATCATCTTTGATATCTAAAAAAAAAATAGATATGGAACTTTTAAAAAAGTTTCAGATAGAACAAACTCTGCATCAAAATATTTCTGATCTTTCGGGTGGACAACAACAAAGAGTCTCTATAGCAAGGGTTCTGACAAAAAAACCTCGTGTTATATTTGCTGATGAACCTACTGGAAACTTAGACTCCCAAACTGCAAAAGAGGTTATGACAGAGATGATAAGATATATAAAAAGTGTCAGAGGAACAATGCTTATAGTTACTCACGATAAAAATATAGCTTCTATGAGTGACACTACTTACCAACTAAAGAATAAAAAACTATCTAAGATACATACAAAGCACTGACTTCGCTCGTTACTAAAAAAAATATGGCTTGGTTGACAATCTAAACAATCCTTCTTACCCATTCCGTGAACCACCTCTAGCTTAAAGAGCTAGAAGCTTCCTAACTAGCAAACTCCAACGAGTCTGAATTTGAAAGGCTTTTAAGTTTAATCTCTAATAAGAGGTTAAGGGATGGCTCCTAACTCAAACACCAATTAGTCAATATTTTTATCTTCTAAAAATGAGATATTTTATACTCATATGACAAAAAATCATAACAAAAAAAGTGGTACGCCCGTCAGGATTCGAACCTGAGACCTACGGCTTAGAAGGCCGTTGCTCTATCCAGCTGAGCTACGAGCGCACAGACATAACAAAAAGACAAGTGGTGCGGATGAGAGGAGTCGAACCTCCACACCTTGCGGCACCAGATCCTAAGTCTGGCGTGTATACCAATTTCACCACATCCGCATAAAAAATAAAAATGGCACGCTCGATAGGAGTCGAACCTACAACCCACAGATCCGAAGTCTGTTGCTCTATCCAATTGAGCTACGAGCGCATCGGCTCTGAAAATGGGGTGGGCGACGGGAGTCGAACCCGCGACCCCCAGTGCCACAAACTGGTGCTCTAACCAACTGAGCTACACCCACCACGAGTCTTATCAAAACTTCACTTTTCAAAAACAAAATGGTCGGAGTGAAAGGATTCGAACCTTCGACCCCCTGGTCCCAAACCAGGTGCGCTAACCAGACTGCGCTACACTCCGAAAACAACCTCAAAAAGGCTCATCACCCTTAGAGGTTGTGATAATACCCTAAAACTTTTTAAAAGTCAAGAGTTTTTTAGAAAAAATTACAAATTTTTTTAGTTATCAAACTCTATCAAGCCTTCACTTGGACTACTTGCTGAAGCAAATGGCTTTTTAGGAATTCTTCCAGCTTCAAAACTCATCCTTCCGGCTCTTACTGCTAACTTCATAGCTTCTGCCATCTTTATAGGATCTTTTGCTTGAGCTATTGCAGTATTTGTTAAGACTCCATCAGCTCCTATTTCCATAGCTATACTTGCATCACTTGCACAACCAATACCTGCATCAACTATGACAGGAACTCTAAGTGCCTCTTTTATAAAAAGAACATTATATCTATTTTGAATACCCAAACCGCTTCCTATCGGTGCAGCAAGTGGCATAACCGCAGCTGCTCCTGCATCCTCAAGTTTTTTTGCCATAATAGGATCATCATTTGTATATGCCATTACAGTAAATCCCTCTTTAGCTAAAACTTCAGTTGCTTCTAAAGTAGCTATGACATCTGGATATAGAGTTTTTGCAGTATCTCCTATGACTTCCATCTTTATAATATCTATACCAGTTGCCTCTCTTACCATTCTAAAAAGTGTTATAGCCTCTTTGGCAGTTATACACCCTGCACTGTTTGGTAAAATCTGAACATTGGTATCTTTAAAATAATCCATAAGATTTTCTTCGTCAGGGTTTGTGATATTTACCCTTCTCACTGCAACTGTTATCATCTGTGCACCACTAGCAAGTGTCGCTTCTTTAGTTGTTTTAAAATCCAGATATTTTCCACTTCCTACTATAAGTCTGCTCGTAAACTTATATTTCCCTATTTTTAGTATATCACTCATAACACTCCCCCCTTCCTTATATCTTTAAATAATCACATATCGCTCTTGGATATAGTTCGTATTCTATCTCATGTATCCTTTTTTCAAACTCAGTGAAGGATAGATTTTCTTTGTTAAAACACTCTTGAGCTATGATTTTTCCTCCATCAAGCTCACTTGTAACCTCGTGAACACTAACTCCAGCAACTTTCATATCACTCTTAAAACTTCTTTCTATCGCTTTTACACCTTTAAAAAGTGGCAGTAATGATGGATGAATATTTACAGCTTTAATAACATCTGTAAAAATCGGAGTCAATATTCTCATAAATCCTGCCAAAACTACCAAATCAAGTTTATCTTTTTGCAACTCTTTTACTACACTTTTATCAAACTCTTCCCTTCTCTTAAAGTTCTTACTCTCTATCACGACAGCTTTAACACCTAGGTTTTCAACTCTTCTAAGTCCGTTTACATCTTTTTTATTAGAGATAACTTTTGTAACTTTTAACTTTTTTTTATGCAGTTTTTTTATAATATTTTCGGCATTTGTCCCTTCACCACTTATCATAATAGCTATCTTTTTCAAAGAGTTTTTACCCCCTCTATCAAATCTTTAGGAGTTAAAGCATAAGAGTTTTTCTCAAAACTTTTAGCACTCAAAGTGTGAGCTAAAGAGCCGTTTATACTTGCCTCTAAGGAAGAATAACCTTGAACTAAAAGTGACGCTATAAGTCCAGCTAAAACATCTCCACTTCCACCTTTACTTAAAACATTTGTTCCTAAAGGATTTATATATAATTTATTTTCAGTTGAAATAAGGACATTTGCCCCTTTTAAAACTAAAACAGCTTTTGGATAGTGCTTACTAAACTCTCTTACATAGAAAAATCTTCTCTTTTGTATCTCATCCACACCAACATCAGCCACACCGCAAAGTTTTAAAAGTGAAGAAAACTCTTTTGGATGAGGGGTTAAGATGATATTCTCTTTTTCATCCAAAACACCTTTTATGATAGGGTTATAAAACAAATCAGCATCTATTAAAAGTGGTTTATCGTGATATAAAAACTTTTTTAGATACTCATCATCATAAATATTTCCAAGTCCCATACCAATAGCTATAGCACTTGTTTTTTCAGGTATTTGGCAACTACTCATAATATGATGAGGAATTTGATAGTTTTGATTTTTTATTATAGTTACTAGTCCGCTTCCAAAAGCAAATGCACTCTTGGCACACAAAACAGATGCTCCTATCTTTTTACCTGCAACAACTCCTAAGTGTCCAAAATTACCTTTATTAGTATCTTTTTTATCTCTAAGTGGAAGTTTCAAATCTTTCTTTTCTAAAACAAAAGTATCACTTTCGTTTTCATAAAGTTCTCTTGAAACTCCCAAGTTTATAACCTTTATCTTCCCTACATAATCTTTTGCCTCATCTAAGAAAAGGCTCTCTTTTAAAGCTCCCATTGTTACAGTAATATCTGCTTTAAAAGCTATCTCCCTAACTAAGCCGTTTTCATCTATACCTGTTGGAATATCACAGGCTATTTTATATGAGTTCATATTATTTAGAGTCTTTATAAGTTCTTTTATCTCTTTGTTTAAATCTCTTTTTAACCCACTACCAAATATAGCATCAACCACAACATCAGCCTCTTTTATCTTATCAACTATTTTAACTCCAACCTTTTTTGCTCTTTCTAGTTGTAGTTTTGCCATAGGAGATTTTACTCCCATAGGAAGATATAAAAAAACCTCTTTTTCACCTTTTAAAAGTCTTGATAAAGCTATGCCGTCTCCACCATTGTTTCCAACTCCTGCAACTATCAAAACACTTTTTACTTTTTTAGGCACAGCTTCATAAAGTCCAAAAGCTGCATGTTCCATCAAAATATCTTCACTCAATCCAAACTCATCATAACACTTTTTATCTAATGTTCCTACCTCTTTAAATACTTTTTGCATCACTTCATCCTATATGATAGAGCTTCTAAGAGATGCTCTTTTTTTATCTTGTCACTTCCATCTAAGTCTGCTATCGTTCTTGTAACTTTTTTGATATTGTTTATAGCTCTTTGGCTAAGTTCAAAGTTTATTGTAGCATTATTTAACATATTTTCTAAATCACTATCAAGTTTACAATACTTTAATATATCTCCATCGCTTAATTTTCCGTTAAACTCACTTTGTCCTCTTTGCTTTTGTTTTTTAAAAGCTTTTAAAACCTCTTTAAACATCTTTTTGGAAGTTGTAACCGGTTTATCTTTTAAATCTATCTCTTCCATCTGAACATATAACTCTATCCTATCCAAAATAGGAGCTGATAGTTTGCTCTTATATCTTTTTAACTCTATTTCACTGCATTTACACTCTTTTGTTTTACTAAAAAGATTTCCGCACGGACAAGGGTTTAAAGCAGATATAAAAACAAACTTTGTTTTATATTCTATCTTATTTTTTACTCTTGAGACAAGGATTTTATGATCTTGTAAAGGCTCTCTTAGGCTTTCTAAAACCGATTTACTAAAGTATGGTAACTCATCTGCAAAAAATGCACCATTGTTTGCTAAAGCTATCTCTCCTATACTTTTATTTGCCCCACCAAATATACTTGCTCTGCTTGCAGTGTGATGAGGAGAACGAAAAGCTCTTATTGGAGTAAAATCAACCTCTTTATTTGTTAGAGCATCCATCTTTGCTTTTTGTAAAATCTCTTCTAAACTCATAGGAGGTAAGATAAAAGGTATTCTTTTTGCACACATACTCTTTCCGCACCCCGGGCTTCCTTCAAAAAGTATATTATGAAAACCTGCACTTGCTATAAGGGAAGCTCTTATGGCTCTTAGCTGTCCTTTTATATCTTTAAAATCTTCTTGAAACTCATCACAATAGTAATAGTCTCTAGCACCTAATTTAATAGAGTTATATTTTAGTGATGAATTACTTTTTATAGGCTCCTTTTTCTCTCTTATAACCTCTATCGCCTCTTCTAAAGTAGAGGCTGTTAAGATGTTTAGATTTGGGATTTTTGAGATTTTCTCAAAAGAGTCTTCTGGAATAAGTATCGTTTTACCTTTATATTTTGACGCTAAAGAAAGAACGATAGGAAAAATTGAATTTGTATCTTTTAACCTTCCATCAAGTCCAAGTTCCCCAAAAACTACCAAATTTTTAAGCTCAACCTCTTCTTTGTATAGAGCTATCAAAAGTGCAATAGGAAGATCAAAAAAACTTCCCTCTTTTTTTAGATCCGAAGGTGCTAGATTTACTATAAGTTTTTGAGGTGGGAACTTAAAGTTTATAGAACTCAAAGCTGATTTTACTCTTTCTTTACTCTCTTGGATAGATGTTTGAGCAAGTCCGACTATGCTAAAAGAGGGAAGTGAACGAACAAAACTAACCTCTACATCAACCTCTTTAGCATCTATATCGTCCAAAGTTGCACACAGTAACTTTTTCATTTGATTATCTCCTTTTTACCAAGACATTGCCCTAGTAAAGCCAGACTTATGCATTGCCTATCACCTAGAAAATATTGCTTATTTTTTTGTATTTTTATTTTTTATTTTTTTCTTCCACTCTTTTTCAAACTTTTTTCTTTTTAGATATGAAAGTTTTTCGATAAACAGATGCCCTCTTAGATGATCCATCTCATGTTGAAAAGCTACAGCCATAAGCCCTTCATACTCTTTTATATGTTCATTTCTTTCTCTATCAAAAAAGCTTACCTTTATATATTTTGCTCTTTTTACATCATCATAGTATCCTGGAATACTTAAACATCCCTCTTGATAAACTATCTCTCCATTGGCTTCTAAAATCTTAGGGTTTATAACCTCTAAAAGATCCTCTTTATGTTGTTTATTATCCTCTTCTCTAACAAGGTTTATGATAAGAGCTTGAAGTGGCACACCAACTTGTATAGCCGCAAGTCCTATACCATTTTTTGCCATCATAGTTTCATACATATCATCAAGTAGGGTATGAAGTTTGCTATCAAACTCCGTTATCTCTTTTGAAAACTCTTTAAGCCTTTTATCAGGATACACAACAATTTCTCTAATCATTTAAAAATCCTTCTATAGCACTGCCTATGATTTCATCGATACTCAATCTTGGATCTAACTCAACTATATTTGTATCTATTTTTGCCTGTATCTGTTTCCCTTCTATGATAAAGTTTGAAAAAGAAACAAAGTTTTTTATACTTTCAACCGCCTTTTTAGCCTGTTCAAAATCAGTATGTTTAAAAATCAACAAAAATATACCATCATCATAGTAAGCCAATATATCACTTCTTCTTGATCTTTTAAGTATTATATTTGATACTGTCTTAACTATGATATCCCTATCTGATTGAAGTTTTACATCTTTTAAAATATCTTTTTTTACTTTAAAAGCTACCAAAGAACTTTTATATGAAAAATTTTTCATATTTCCCAACTCGGATTTTAAAATATCCATAAAATATTTTTTATTATAAACTTCATATTTTTTATCAAATATAGTCTCTTTATCAAAATTTTTCATAAGATTTGTTATAACTTTATAATCCTCTTTTACCTTCTTCTGATACTTTTCGACAGAGTTTAAAATAGATGTTATCTTATTTTCAAATAACAAAATATTTGTTTTAGTAGGATTTTTTATCAATTCCAAACCCTTTAGTTTAACAAAGTTCTTTATCTTATTTATTTGAGAGTAGAGTCCATTTATATCATCTAAAATCTTCTTAGTATTATCAAAATTTTCTTTTAAATAGCTATCCATTCTAGCCATATAGTCTTTATAAGTATCACTTTGCCTTTCAAGTTCAAGAATCTTCTCGATAGCTTCTTTTTGAGCTGGAGATTTTTCTTCTAAAAATTTTTCAAAAAAAATCAAATAATTAGCAGGGGTAGGTGGAATGATATCCTTTATCATTCGATCTACTATCTGTTTGGCAAAAAGATTTATTTGTTGAAGTTTTTTCTTTTTTTCTCTTAAATCTAACTCCTTTTGAGATATAGTAACTCCTCCAACACTTTCCATACTATTTGCCACAACCTTTCCTGTTTTATCTACTTTAAACTGCATAACTTACTACAAACTTCTAGTTAAAACTTTATCTACAAGTCCATACTCTCTTGCCTCTTTGGCACCAAGAAAAAAATCTCTTTCCGTATCAGCTTGTATTTTTTCTATTGGCTGTCCTGTTTGCTCTGCAAGAATACCATTTAGTTCATCTTTCATTCTTTGAATCTCTTTTGCTTGTATCTGAATATCAGTAGCTTGTCCTTGAGCACCACCTAAAGGTTGATGTATCATAATTCTAGCATGTGGCAGAGCATATCTTTTTCCCTTTGCTCCCGAACTTAATAAAAATGCCCCCATAGATGCAGCTTGTCCAATACAAATCGTGCAAACATCAGGCTTTATATAGTTCATAGTATCAAATATACTCATACCGCTTGTTATCACTCCACCCGGAGAGTTTATATATAAAAATATATCTTTATCAGGATCTTCTGCTTCTAAAAATAAAAGTTGAGCAACTATACTTGCAGAAACTGCATCATTTACTTCACCACTTAACATAATAATCCTGTCTTTTAGAAGTCTTGAATATATATCATAACTCCTCTCTCCTCGACCAGTTTTTTCTACCACTATTGGAACATAACTCACTTTTGTCTTCCTTTATTAAAGTTTATTCGGTTTTACTTGATTCTCTTTTTTCATCAAATAGTTTTTTAAACAGTCTATCCTCTACGATAGCCATTTTCACAGCGGGCAAAAGCCCTTGCTCTTCATACTGTTTTAGCATCTCTTGAGGATTTTGTCCCATTTGCAAAGCTTCAAAATATAGAGTTTGTATAACCTCTTGATCACTCACCTCAATACCCTCAAGCTTCGCCAACTCATCTACTAAGAAAGTTATTTTTACACTATCACTAGCCTCTTTTCTAAACTCTTCTCTTTTTTTATTATATGCTTCCTTGTCTTTAGCATAAGCTTTTATCTCTTCCTCTTTCATTTGGCCTAAAACTTTTCTTAGTGTAATATCCATCTCTTGCTCAACGATAGATTTTGGAAGATCTACATTATACTTTTCAACTAATGCCTCTACATATTTGGGCTTTATCTCATTATCATAAAGGGAAACTAGTTTTTCAGCCAACAAACCCTCTTTAACTTTCTCTTTTAAAAGCTCATCAGTTGGCTTTTCTTCATATGGTAGCAACTGTTTTAGAGTCTTTTCATCTATATCGTCAGAAATCTTTTTTTCTTGAATCTCGTGCAGTGTTACTTCAAAAACAGCTTCTTTTCCTGCCAAATCTTTTGAACCATAATTTTCAGGAAATTTAACTTTTACATCTCCAGTCTCTCCAACTTTCATACCTATCATACCATCTTCAAATCCAGCTATAAAACTTCCACTTCCTATCTCTAAAAGATAACCTTCTGCTTTTCCACCCTCAAAAGCTTTTCCGTCAATAAAACCTTCAAAATCTATCAAAGCAAAATCACCATTTTGTAACTTATCTCTATCTTCTACTTTTGTTAGAGGTGTTACCTGTTTTAACATACTATTAATTTTTTCTTGCACCTCTTTTTCAGTAACTTCTGGAGTTTTTATATCAGGTATAAGCTCTTTATATCCCTCTAAATTCATCTGCGGCTTTGTTGTAACACCAACTGTTACTTCTATCACCCCATCCCTTTCTTCAAACTTTTCAACTATAAACCCACCTATAAGTTTATCAGTAGGTATGTCCAACTCTTTTAAACTCTTTTCATAAACCTCTCTAACAACTTCGTTTTTAGCATCTTCTGCCAATTTATTACTATATCTTTTTTTAACAATACTTACTGGAACTTTGCCCTTTCTAAAACCTGGCATATCCATATTTTTTGCAATATCTTTTGCCAACTTATCCACTTTTTGCTCTATGATTTTAGCATCCATCCTTGCTTCTATTTGAGCATTTGCCGTATCTATTTTTTTTGTAGTGATTTCCATCATTGTCCTTTTCTAAGTATAAAGTTTTCGCGAGTCTATCAAAATTTTGCTTTTAAGTGTATGATGATATACTCAAACTAACATTTGTGTAAAGGAAGATTGTATGAAAGTAACACCTTTTTCTATTTTAATATCTTTAATATCTATTTTTACAACAGGTTGTGGAATATTTGGAATACAAATCCAAAAACCATCAGTAAAGGTTGTAAATAAAAGTGCCTTGATAACTATGAAAACTAAAAAGTTTGCATTTTCCGATAGTGGTTTTTATACTAACTCACCCGATAAAATCACTATCCAAGCATATTCAAGTGGAGTTGGGCTTGGAGAGTTAAAGTTTTATAAAAATGAAAATATGGTATGTATAAAAAACTATTGTAACACTAGAAAATGGTTTACAGATAACTTTTTGTCAAGGGACTATCCGCAAAATTTAATCTTAAATGTTTTAGACAAAAAACCTATATTTAACAGTAAAAACTTAGTCAAAACCTCAACAGGTTTCACTCAAAAAATAGGTGCTATAAAATATCTCGTGAGTGATAGCAAAATATACTTTAAAGATAGTGCAAACAGACTTATTATAAAGATAAAGGATAACTAACCAATGAAATATTTCGGAGCCCATGTAAGTGCAAGTGGTGGTGTTTTCAATGCCCCTTTAAATGCCCAAAAAATAGGTGCAAAGGCCTTTGCTTTTTTTGTCAAAAACCAAAGACAATGGAAAACAAAACCATATAATCAAAAGGTAATAGATGAGTTCAAAAAAAACCTTAAAAAGGTTGGTATTTTACCAAAATATATCTTACCTCACAATAGCTACCTTATAAACTTGGGACATCCCCAAAAAGAGCAAAGAAAAAAGTCTTATGATGCTTTTTTGGATGAGATACAAAGATGTGAGCTTTTAGGACTTGACAAGCTAAACTTTCATCCAGGAAGTCACTTAAGAAAAATAAGTGAAGAGCAGTGTTTAAACTATATAAGCCAAAATATAAATAAAGCCTTACAAGAGAGTAGTTTGATAACCTTAGTCATAGAAAATACAGCGGGTCAAGGAAGTAACTTGGGATATAAGTTTGAACACTTAGCTTATCTCATCCAAAACTCCATAGATAAGTCAAGAGTTGGAGTTTGTATAGATACTTGTCACCTTTTTGTAAGTGGATATGATATAAGAACAAAAGATGCTTATGATAAAACTTGGGAAGAGTTTGACAAAGTAGTTGGATTTGAGTATTTAAAAGGTATGCATATAAATGACTCCTTAACACCTTTTGCCTCAAGAAAAGATAGACATCAAAATTTAGGAAAGGGTGAAATAGGAATAGAGCCTTTTAAGTGGATAGCAAATGATAAAAGATTTGATGATATGCCACTTATTTTAGAAACGATAGATAATACTATATGGGAAGAGGAGATAAAACTACTTTATAGTTTTATCTCCTAAGTTCAACAATATATTATATCCATAACTTTACAAATTTGTTCATAGGCAAGGCAGAAGGATGAAGTCTGTACCTAATCATAAAGGTGTTATAAAGGTTTATAAAAAGATATAGTTTTACTAAGAAAAGTTAGAAATCATCTCTCTTAACCCCTCTAAAAACTCTCTATTGTCATTTATACAGGGGGAAACTATATAGTTTTTAAAACCTAACTCTTTTGCCACCTCTTTATACTCGATGCTTAACTCAAACTCTGTTTCGGAGTTATCAAGGATAAAAGAAATAGGATAGATAAGCACACTTTTACTATTTAGCGAATAAAGTTTATCCTTTAAAGATGGCTCAAGCCACTTTATAGGTCCAAGCTTTGATTGATATGCTAAATGAATATCTTTAAAACCTATTACTTTAAGCATCTCTTTTAAGATACTTACTTGCCCTTCAACCTCTTTTTGGTATAGATCACCACTATTTACTATTTTTTCAGGCAAAGAGTGAGCGGAAAATACAAGCTCAAACTCTTTCGCATCTTTCCCATCTAAGCTTTTTAATATTTGCTTTTTTATCAGATTTAAGTAAAAATCCTCTTTATAAAACCTTTCTATCTTTGTAACTTTTGGTGAAAAATCCATCTCTTTTAAAGCCTCATCAAAATCCTCAAATGATGACTTTGTCGTAGTTGTAGAATACTGAGGATATAAAGGAATAAGTGTTATGTCCTCAATAGCTTTTTTTTTCAACTCTTTTAAAACCTTTTTTGCAAAAGGTGGAGTATATCTCATAATAGTTGTTACTTCATATTCTTTAAAAATCTCTCTTGCTTTTTCTTCAAATTCCTTTGTATGCTTTACAAGAGGGGATACACCACCAAGTTTTTTATAGTTTAACTTAGCCTCATTTTTTCGTAAAGTTACAATCATAAAAGCTATAAACTTTCTTAAAATATTACTTTTTACTGTTATGATATTTTTGTCATTAAACATATTTTTTAAAAAGAGTTCCACCTCATCTAAGTTTCTTGGAGCCCCCATATTTAGAAATATAACTGCTTTTTTCATCTTACTTTCTTAATTATAATATTATTAGGAACTTCTATAAGAGAGTTGTTTTTAATATACTTTATAACTAAATCAATATTTTCACTACAAATCTCTAACACTAATTTTTCCACCCAAAAAATTTATACCATTTAATATAAGATTTCACCGTCCTATATGTTATTTTATAACAATGTATTTTAACTTTTCAAAAGTTATAGTATAGTAACATCAATCTCACTCCACAACAATAAAAACAATATTTGCTATACTAGTTATATATGTCAGTTAATAATAAGAAAACTATGAGAAAATATGTTAATATAAGTGTTATAGCAAACACTATGGGGAAAATATGCTTTATACTAAGAAAAAAGTATTAGAAAAATTAAAAGAGTTAAAACCCAAATATGAAGGTGAAGGATTTTGGGAAAATTTGATAATCAATATAAAGATTTAAAACAAAATGATATAAAGGGTGCATATAATGTTAAAAATTTTATTGCTCACGATTATGAGGGAATAAATATAGCAACAATAGATACAATAAGAACATATATATCAAAATTAGAGATGTCACTTAAAAAAATAATCAAAGAGTTAATATGAACAAAAAAATAGTCATTGGAGTAGTCGGCAATGATGTTCATGTCGTTGCAAACAGACTTATAGATATATCTTTAAATCAAAGAGGTTTCGAGGTTTTTAATCTTGGGGTAAATACATACTTAGAAGAATTTATAGATGCGGCTATAGAAACCGGAGCTGATGTTGTGCTTATCTCTTCGCTAAATGGTGAAGCCGAAGGTTGGAGTCGAGACTTGCCATACTTAAAGAGAAAATATAATATAGACGCTACATTTGTTATCGGTGGAAATTTAGCTGTAGGAGAAGCTAATCCTAAAAAAATTATTCCCAAATTTAAAGCTTATGGATTTGATTTGGTATTTCATCAGGTAGATTTAGCCGAGGGGCTTGATGAGATGGAAAAATATTTACAAAAGAAGAGATAATGGATTTACTACAAAGAGAAAGAGAAGCTATACTAAACAATCCTTATGTAGAACATTATGATTTTACAGAGGTAGAAGAGTTTATAAAGGGTGCAAGTAAGGAGTTGTTTATATCACACTGGTTTAAAAATAGTGATGAAATACTAGTTCAACCGCGAGGTGGTTTTCCTACTTATGAAAAAGTTTTTAAGCTTTATGAAGAGTTTAAAGAGGCTGGAGTAGATGTTTTGCCACTTACCATAGACTCAAACACAAGACTTAACGACTATGCTACTTCTAAAAAGATGTTAAGACTCTCAGAAGAGAGTGAAACAGATATGTTAAATGGTTATCCTCTCATAAACCATGGATACAGAACCACTAGACGGATGATGACTCATTTTAACACCCCTGTATCTTTAAGACACGGAACCCCTGATGCAAGACTTTTGGTTGAAATAGCTTTGGCTTCGGGAATATTTGAAATAGAGGGTGGTCCTATAACATATCTTTTGCCATACTCAAAAAACTTCCCTCTTGATAAAGCCTTTATTTATTGGAAATATATAGAAAAAGTATGTGCAAAACTCTCAACATTAAACGAACCCATAAACAGAGAGTCTTTTGGACCCCTAAGTGCTACTTTGCAACTTCCTTCTATAGTTATAGTGATACAACTTCTTGAGATGCTTTTATCTTTAGAGGAGGGAGTCAAATCATTTTCAGTTAGTTTTTCACAAACCGGAACAGTTTTGCAAGATATTGTTATGGGAAATGTCATAAAAAAGCTCTCGAGAGAGTATGCAGATATGTTTGGATACAAAGATGCTACTATAAACTTAGTTTATCATCAATGGATGGGTGCTTTTCCAAGAGATAAAGCTTATGCAGACTCGCTTATCACAACTTCAACAGTTATAGCAAAACTTATAGGAGCAGATAAAATCATAACCAAAACAAGAGCTGAAGCTTACGGTATTCCTACAAAAGAGGAAAATGCTGAGGCTGTTTCAAAGGTAAAATATACCCTGAAAATTTTACAAGGTATGCCATTTATCAGTGATGAAGCTGAGGAAGAAAACTTAACAAATCAAGTTAGAGAGATTATGGAAGCTGTTTTAAACGATCCATCTGATACACTTTGGAGAAAGGTTTTTAACTCTATCAAAAGGGGTTATATAGATATACCTTTTTCTCCACATATCATAAATGCAAATAAGGTTATCTCAGTAAGAGATAAAGATGGTCATATAAGACTTTATGATAAAGGAGATCTTCCTATTAGTCAAAAAAGCTTTGAATTTGACAAAAAAAAGATAGTTTTAAGTGATAATAAAAATGCACTTGTAACTAAAATCATCCAAGATATAGGGATTATGCAATGAGTAAGTTATATATAGATGTAGGAAGCACATATTTTAAAATAAAAGAACAAAATAGCGAACCTATCCAATTTTTTAGGGATTTTGATAGAAATATAGCTGATGATTTACAAAACAAGTGTGGTAAGATAATAAAAAAGTATAACAAAGAGGACATATTTATCTGTTCTTCGGCAAATGGGGGGTTAAGCACACTTATCATAGGACTTACGAACTCATTTAGTTTAAAATATGCTACAAATATAGCTTATAATTCTGGTATAAATATTATAGAGAGTGTCTTATATCCAAACTTGAAAGAACATCCCATACCAGTTGAACTTATAGATGTAGTTATCATAGTAGGAGGGATAGACTCAAAAGAAAATATTTTTAAAGATGACTTGATAGAGTATATAGAAAGGTTAAACTACTCAAATATAGTCTATGCTGGTTCACAAAAAAACCAAAAGTTTTTTACTAAAAATATCTCTTCTATAAAAATACTTCCAAATATAGTTACAAATAAACTTTATGTAAGAGAAGATGAGTTAAAAGAGTATCTAACAAATCTATATCAAGCTGATATTATGGGAAAAGAGGATATAAAAGAGCTTTATGAAATAACAGCAAATCAAATTTTTTCAACTCCATACATAGTAAATCAAACCCTTCCCTTTTTACATAAAAGATTTAGTGATGTAGTTGATCCTTTTATTTTGATAGATATTGGTGGTGCTACTACAGATATTCATTATAGCACTGATTTAGTTAGTGATAATATGGTGCTTGAAACGGGATATGATAGGCTTGTATTTAAAAAGCTTGGAGTTTATAAGTCAAGAGAGAGTTTAGTTTTTAGTGCAAAACAAAATGAATTTGTCTATGAACTTTTAAACTATCTAAATGTAACAGAAAATATTTTAGAAGAATATAGTGAACAAGCAACCAAAATACTTATGCAACTATCTATCTTTTTGGTTTTGTATAAAGTATCTCTAAAACATAGCGGTTACATAACTTTAAAACTTGATAGACTTGAAAGTATAGTTTTTACAGGAGGTATCACAAAAATATTAAAAAAAGAGGATATAGAGAAGATTATGCACTTTGTGTATAAAAAAATACTTGGCTTTTCAAGCATACCATTAGTGGTGCTTGATGAAAAATATGAGATATGGACTTTAAGAAATCAAAGATACAAATCACTATCGATATGAGACTGCTTCAAATTTTGTGTGAAGATTTAATCATAAATACTCACTCCACGACATTTAGGAACAATATTTGCTTAACTATCTAAAAGTATGTAAGGAGATCAGCCAAATTTCACGAAATTTTAAACTAAGCTTAAACATATTTTTACTCTTGTTCAAAAAGTTGGATTGTAAAATAATCGTCATACTTGCAAGTCCTTTTAATTTCTGCCATTGTAGTTTTACCAGTAGGCAGTTTTTTA
>CAZUPK010000029.1:0-7661 GCA_964622255.1 uncultured Campylobacterales bacterium | reverse complement strand
TAACCTTCATCAAAAATTTAACACCATAACCCTGCTGATTTAATGCTTGTCTTATTTCTTGTGCATTTAAAGGTAAACCACCTGTATTTATCCTATTAAATATGGAATATCTGACTTTCTTTGGGGTTTGAGCCTCTATTTGATAAGTTACTATTTGCGTTCCCTCAAACACCCTTTTAAAGCCTCTATCTAAATCATCATATCCTTGTCCCTCTATTTCTTTTAAGAATTCTAAATTTCTCAACCTTAATGTTTTATCAACCATAAATTTCTTAATAGATGAAAGTCTCTGTAGTCCATCAACAACTATCCACTTATCAGGGTTACTTACATCAAAATAAAAGATAGGTAGTGGTAATTTGAGTAGTATAGATTCTATTAGTCTTGACATATTTGTAGGCGACCATAGATTGCCCTGTCTTTGAAAATCTGGATTTAAATCTATCTCATTGTGTTCTAGTCTATTTACTAAACTAGGAAGTGCAAAAACTTGATTAGTAATTTTTATATCTTTTGTAGAAAAAGGATTTGTAATATAACCATTTGTTTCATTTTCTATTTTGTCTTCTTCAATTAGCATAACCTTATCTTTATTTGACATTATCTTCCCTTACTAAACTTTTTATATTTTTAATATAAATATATTATTATACTTTTTTATTTTTTTTTAAAATCATAGGATAACTTTACTTTTCAATTTCCGTTTTTGACAAAAACTCTTCTATGTTATATTTTGCTCTATGATCACTACTCATAAGATGTATTAGCATATCTCCTAGATCTAAAACACTCCAACTATCACTAAGTTCAACTGCAATATATTTTTGACCAAGTTTTTTTAGTAAAGATTTTAGATAATCAACCAAAGCATATCCGTGTTTATCACTTGTAGTTGTAGCTATAATAACATCATCTACAAAGTAGTCACTATCTCTCATATCAAACACTTGTATATTTTCAGCCTTCTTTTCATCTAAAAACTTTACTATTTTTTCAACTCTGCTCAAACTTTTACTCCTTATTAGTGTAGAACTTATATCTTCATCTACATATAATTTTTCATATTTCTCTGGTATCTCTATGTTATCCCTTGTAGCGACGACAAACTCTACCATCTTTTCTAACTTATCATAATCAGACCATTTATCCAAACTTTTTAGATTATCAGCCCCTATTATGAGATATATCTTATCTATATCACATTTTTTCTTTAAAAACTTTATAGTTTCATAGGTGCTAACTGCTCTTTTTTGTTTTATCTCTACATCTAAAACTTCTACTTTTTCAAACTCTTGGAGCATATCTTTAATAAGTTTATATCTTGTTATTTCATCAAGATAGAAAGTTTTTTTAAAAGGATTTAAATATGCTGGAATAACAAAAAATTTATCTATTTTTAAGGTTTTTAAAGCTTCCTCAACAATTTTTTTATGCCCAATATGCGGAGGATCAAAACTTCCACCAAAAACCGCTACAATCATTTCTCCCAACTTAAGCAAATTTCAGATATTATATTATATTTTTATAAAAAGGGGCATTAAAATGGGTAAAACTAAAATCGCAATCACAGGTTTTGGAAGAATAGGTAGATGTGTAGCTAGACTTATCGCTGATATGGATGATGTTGAGTTAGTAGCCGTAAATGATACAACCGACAAAGAGATGACAAAGTATCTTTTAAAATATGACTCTATCCATAGAACTTTTAATAAAACTGTAAAGATACTTGATGATGACTATATGCAAATAGGAGATATGAAAGTTAAATTTTTAAATGACAGAGATCCAAAAAACTTAAACTTTGCAAAATATGGAGCTGAAATACTGCTTGAATGCACGGGAGTTTTTTATACTCAAGAAAAATCACAAGTCTATCTTGACAATGGCATAAAAAAAGTTATCTTTTCAGCACCAGCAAAAGATAAAAAGACTGCTACATTTGTTATGGGAGTAAATGAGAATAATTATAAAGGTGAAGCTATCATATCAAATGCAAGTTGCACAACAAACTGTCTAGCTCCGATTGTAAAGATTTTAGATGATGCTTTTTCTATAGAGCAGGGTTTAGTTACAACTATTCACTCATACACAAATGATCAAAATATTTTGGATGTAAAACATAAAAAGGACCCTCGCCGTGCAAGAGCGGCCGCAGTAAATATGATACCAACAACAACAGGAGCCGCAAAAGCTATTGGGCTTGTTATACCACACTTGCAAGGGAAATTAAATGGACAAGCAGTAAGAGTTCCAACTCCAAATGTCTCTATGGTTGATCTAAATGTTATGGTAAAAAAAGAGACTACAAAAGAAGAAGTAAACGAAGTTTTCAAAAAAGCTCAACAAGCTATTCCTGATATCATCTTAGTTGATGAGGATAAAAGAGTATCAAGCGACTTTATAGGTTGTGAAGTAAGCTCTATAGTTGCAAGTGATTTAACTCAAGTGATAGGTGGAAACTTTGTTAAAGTTATGGCTTGGTATGACAATGAGTGGGGATACTCAAAAAGACTTATAGATTTAGCAAAATATATAGATAACAAATAAAAGGAATCTTTATGGAACTTCTTTCAATAAAAGATTTGGATATAAAAAAGGGTAATAGAGTTTTTATAAGATGTGATTTCAATGTCCCTGTTGACGATGGAGTTATCACAGATGATAGGAGGATAAGATCTGCTCTTGCTACCATAAGATACTGTTTGGGAAAAGATGCAAAAGTTATCTTAGCAAGTCACTTTGGAAGACCTACTGCAAATAGATTTGATGAAAAATACTCTCTAAAAGTTATCGTTAAAAAGTTGGAGCAACTTTTAAAAAAAGAAATTGTTATGCCAAAAAACTTTTTAGTGGATGATGAAGCTATAGAGTTATCGAAAAATCTTGCCTTTAATCAGATTTTATTACTAGAAAATCTAAGATTTAACAAAGGTGAAACAAAAAATGATTTAGAATTTGCAAAAAGACTCTCAAATCTTGCAGAGTTTTATATAAATGATGCTTTTGGTGCAAGTCATAGAAAACATGCCTCTATCTATGCGATGCCTTCATTATATGACAATGAACATAAATCAGCAGGATTTTTACTAAAAAAAGAGGTTACTTTCTTTGATAAAATGGTAAAAAATCCAACCCGTCCTTTTGTTGCAATCATCGGAGGAAGTAAGGTAAGTGGAAAACTAGAAGCTATGCTAAACTTGGTTGATAAAGTAGATAAAATGATTATCGGTGGTGGTATGGCATTTACATTTTTAAAAGCTTTGGGGTATGAAGTTGGAAACTCTTTGGTAGAAGAGGATTTGATAGATGATGCAAAAGTTATTATGGCTAAAGCAAAAGAAAAAGGTATTAAGTTTTATCTTCCTGTAGATGTTGTTGTTGCTGATAGGTTTGATGAAAAAGCTGTCTCAAAATATCTACCTATTCAAGAGATACCGGAAGATTGGATGGGACTTGACATAGGTCCTGCTACAAATAGACTTTTTAGAGAGGCTATCAATGATGCTCAAACAATCCTTTGGAACGGTCCTATGGGAGTTTTTGAGATGGATAAGTTTAGTAAAGGAAGCTTTATGATGAGCCACTATGTTGCTGATTCTCATGCAACTACTATCATCGGTGGTGGAGATACAGGAGATGTTGTAAGTCGTGCCGGAGATATAGAGGAGATGACCTTTATCTCAACTGGTGGTGGAGCTAGTTTGGAACTTTTAGAGGGAAAAATACTTCCGGGAGTAGAGGCAGTATCTGTTAGTAAGAATAAGGCTTTATTATGATAATAGCAAGTAACTTTAAAACAAACCATACAAGAAAAAGCACAAAAGAGTATTTAGAAAATTTGAACTCTTTTGTAAAAGAAAACTCTATTAGTGAAGAGATACTGATTTTTCCAACTGCAACTTCACTGGATAACTTCTCTCTTGAGCCTTCTATAACAATAGGAATTCAAAATGCCTATCCAACTAAAAAGGGTTCATTTACTGGAGAACTTGGACTTGAGCAGTTAGATGAGTTTAACATAAAAACTATCCTTATAGGACACAGTGAGAGAAGACATATACTAAAAGAGTCCAATGAGTTGATAAGGGAAAAATATAACTTTTTCAAAGAGCAAGGTTTTAAAATAGTTTACTGCATAGGAGAACCAAAAGATGTTAGAGAAATAGGACTTAAAGCAGTTTTAGAGTATAACTTTTCTCAACTTGAAGGTATAGACATAAATTATGAGAACTTGATAGTGGCATATGAACCTGTTTGGGCAATAGGAACAGGATTGAGTGCTTCAAATGAACAGATAGAAGAAACTCTTACCACTCTTAGAAAAACTATAAAAGCACCTCTACTTTACGGAGGTAGTGTAAAAGCAAATAATACAAAAGATATACTCTCTATCCCTAACTGTGATGGTATCTTAGTAGGAACTGCTAGTTGGGATGTTGAAAACTTTAAAGAGATGGTAAAAATAGCATATGAACTATGATGTAATAGTTATCGGTGGGGGTCATGCAGGTATAGAGGCTTCTTTAGCAAGTGCTAGAATGGGTAAAAAAACCCTTCTTTTAACCATACTAGTCGAACAAATAGGAGCTGCAAGTTGTAACCCTGCTATCGGTGGACTTGCAAAAGGTCATCTTGTAAAAGAGATAGATGCTCTTGGTGGAGAGATGGCAAAATGCACCGATGAAGTTGCTATCCAGTTTAGAGTCTTAAACGAAAGTAAAGGTCCGGCGGTTAGAGGAAGTAGGGCTCAAATAGATATGGATAGATACCGAATCTATATGAGAAATAAATGTATCAAGCAGAAAAATTTGGATGTAAGACAAGAAATAGCAGATAAAATCATAGTAAAAAATAGTGAGGTAAAAGCTGTAAAAACTCATTTAGGGAATATATATAAAACTAAAAAGATAGTGGTTACAGCAGGGACATTTTTAAAAGGACTTATTCACATAGGCTCTTTTAAACAAGAAGCAGGAAGAGTTGGAGAGTTTGCATCAAATGCTCTTAGTGATAGTTTAAAATCTTTAGGGCTTGATATAGGAAGACTCAAAACCGGAACTTGTGCAAGATTAGATGGAAATAGCATAGATTTTTCAGTTATGGAACTTCAGGGTGGAGATGAAAACCCTACTCCCTTTAGCTTTTCAACTGATAAGGAAAGTTTTAACCCTACTCAACTTCCTTGCTATATAACTTTTACAAATGAAAAAACTCACCAAATAATAGAGTCAAATTTCTATCAAGCTCCACTTTTCACCGGACAAATAGAGGGTGTTGGTCCTAGGTATTGTCCAAGTATAGAAGACAAGGTAAATAGATTTCGTGAAAAATCAAAACATCATCTCTTTATAGAACCTCAAACTCTTAATGCAACAGAATACTATATAAATGGTTTAACAACCTCTCTTCCTCCAAAAGTTCAAGAGGAGATGATACACTCTATAAAAGGTTTGGAAAATGCAAAAATAATCAGATATGGCTATGCCATAGAGTATGACTATGTAAATCCTACAGAGTTAAAACACTCACTTGAAACAAAAAAAGTTAAAGGGCTTTACTGTGCAGGTCAGATAAATGGAACTACCGGTTATGAAGAGGCGGCCGCTCAAGGTTTGATAGCAGGGATAAATGCCGTTTTAAGTATAGATAAAAAAAATCCTTTGGTTTTTAGAAGAGATGAAGCATATATCGGAGTTTTGATAGATGATCTTGTAACAAAAGGAACAAAGGAGCCTTATCGTATGTTTACAAGTCGTGCAGAGTATAGACTTCTTTTAAGAGAGGACAATGCCGACTTAAGACTTGCAAAGTATGGATATGAGTTGGGACTTCAATCTAAAGAGTTTTTTGAAAGGGTTGAAAAAAAAAGAAAAGATATAAAAACTGTCTTAAACTTTTTAGAAGAAACTTTTATAACTCCATCTAAAGAAAACTCTGCAAAACTAGCCCAAATATATGAAGTTCCAGTTACACATAAGGTTATGTTAAAAAGAGTAGTTGGAAGAAAAACTTTTACAGTTGAAAAGTTTGATAAACTTTTACCTCAGTTTGCTCATCTCTCACAAGATACAAAAGAACAAATATTGATAGAGTCTAAATATGATGCCTATATAAAAAAACAACAAGAGCAGATAGTTCGTATGAAAAAGATGTTAAATATCAAAATACCTGAAGGTTTTGACTTTTCAAAAGTATCCGGACTTAGCAATGAAATAGTAGAAAAGTTAAATAGATTTAATCCACCAACTCTTTTTAGTGCAAGTGAGATAAGTGGAGTAACTCCTGCTGCTATAGACATACTTCATATATATATCAAAATAAATCAAAAGAATAGGAGTTAGTTATAATTTTATTAACCCCTTGCAAAGAAAACTCCGTTCTCTACGACGGAGATGAATTTGCAACTCCTTACTGAATATTTGCTATAATATCATCAAAATAAGAGATAGCAAGTATATAACCGATATTTTCCTACTCCTAAAAGTTGAATACCTCATTTGAGTATAAAGTATCTCATTCTTAGAAACTGACCTTACGCACATTTCAACCTCTGGGCGTAGGGGTCAGGTGACAATAACAACTCACTTCCTGTTCCTTTTTATCACCCCAAACACAGCCTGTTGTGATATTCCCAATACTTTAGCAATCATATGCTGATAAGTTGTCATTGTCACCTGACCCCTCAACTCACAAGCAATGCTTTCGCCTTTGTGTATTGTTTCATTATATGCTCCTACTATTTTTTAGAACTAACTCAAGCAAAAATCCTTCCAAAATCTTTTATTTAAGGATTATTTAAAATTTCGTGAAATTTGGCTAAGTTCATTCCTCTCCAAGTGTTTGTTATATCTAAACTATCTATAATGGTTTGTAAAAGCTATGATTTCTATAATATCTGTATCAACATATATAAAAATAGCTCTATATTTTCTATCCAATCTAAAAGAGTAAATCAATCTATTTTTAGGCTCAAGCAATTCAGTATTTAAAGATGGATAAAAAGGATCATATTCAAACAACTCTTTAGCCTTTTGATACTTTTTTACTAAGTTATGTCTTTTGAGATATCTTTCTAAATCATTTCTTAAAGGTTTAATTGTCATTATAAACTGAACTCTTTTTTAAACCTTCCTCTAAATCTTTTAAAAAATCATTAGAGTAGTTTTCTTTTGCAAAATCATCAATGATAGATGAAATATCATCCTTCTGAAATTTTTTAAAATATAGTTCTCTTTCAATAATTTTGTTTTTTAACTCTTCAATCTCATCTAAATTCATTTGAGATATTAAAGAAGCAATAGTAGGTACTGAAATATCAATAGCAAGTTGCATAAGATACTCCTTTGTTTAAGATATACACCATTATAGCAAAATGATGTATATCTTTTCTTTAAGTCTATTGGCTGTTTAATTATCATTCAAAGTCAAATGAAATTTCCCTATTTTTTATTATATCACTGATGTTACGCACAAAACAATTTTAAGGTATAATGTTAGCTAAGAGTTATCAAATATTATACGATTAATTAATGGAGAAAAGAGTTGCGATTAAAAATAGGAGATAAAGTAAAAAAACGAGAAGAGTATGTTGAGTTATACACAGATTTTCTTATAGCCCAAAATTGGTATGCAACAGCAACAGGTTTATCGGCAATGACAGG
>CAZUPK010000028.1:0-3808 GCA_964622255.1 uncultured Campylobacterales bacterium | reverse complement strand
TAAAAGAGCATAAAAACAGCTTTTTAACAACTTTAGAATTCATGGCAACAGGGGCTCTCTTTGGAAAAGTGGTTGATGGCAAAGGCAAAACTCTTTTTGAGTTTAAAAGTCAAACAACTCCTATCGAAGCAAAAAGCGGAGTCGAGATTATTTCCGTTTTAAATAAAATCGACGACTCATTAGAAAAAGAGTTAGGATATGTTCCGCCATATGATATTTTAGCAAGTAGAAGCTATATCGACGGTATCGCAAAACTTGCAAAAGAAGAGAAGCTATTTGAAAACAATCTTGCAAAATGGCAAGATGAAAACGGTAGAAGAGTTTTATATATCCATGGTGTTAAGTTTGTGCCATACTCTGCAACATATAAAAACACAGCCGGACAAACTAAAAAATTTTTAGAAGACAACAAAGCTATAGTTACGCCTTTTGCACCGGAAGTATATAAAACATACTACTCAAGAGCAAACCACACAGAGGCACTAAAGCTATCTCCTAAAATGTTTTTTAGTGCAACTCCGGAGCCTCTTGGAAAAGGCAAAGGATACAGTGTTATAAGCGAGATGAGAGCTATCCCTATCTGTGTTCGCCCTGGGGCTCTTATACCTTTAAAATATACAAACTAACATAAAGCCCCTCTATGGGGCTTTTGTAAAGGAGAAAGCAGTGATAACAAATGATGATCTTTTAAAAGAGATAAGCAAAGAAGAGTTAAAACAGCTAAGTGATCTAAATGCAACAGGAGAGCTTAACCAAGCGGTTATTGATGATGCTATAAGTGATGCTATCTCTTTTATAAGCTCATTTATCACCATACCTAAAAATCCGACAAATCTATTAAAACAGATAACAGCCGAGCTTACTATTTATGAACTTCGCAAAAAAAACTCTTTAACCTTATCAAACCAAGATAGGCTAAAAGAGATAGAGAGCTATCTTATAAAGATGGCTAAAAAGACCATACCAAAAGAGATAGAAAAAGATACAAAAGATATAAATAGCAGTTTCGCTTTTAAAAAAAGAGGTAAAAAACTAAATACAAAAGGATACTTATGAAAAACAAAGGGGTTGTAGCAAAAGAGCTATATATAAAGGGGTTAAGCCTTGAAAATATCGCCTCTTTGCTTGGTGTTACAAAAAGAACTATCCAAAACTATAAAGCAAAAGCAAAAGATTGGGATGAGTTAAGAGCGAAAAATCTCTTAAAAAAAGGGGGAGATACACTCTATAGCTCATTTTTAGAAGCTATGAATGACTTTTTAAAGGAGATAAAAGATAGTGATTTAAAACCGGATATAAAAGCTGAAAAGATAAGCCAAATAGGAGATGCCTTTTCAAAGATGAAAAAGGTAGCCTCGTATGAGGACCCGGAAATCTTCAAACACGGCATCATAAAGGAAACTATAAAAACCATTTTGTTAAATGCTCAAAAAAAGGGGATAAAGCAAGAGTGCTTAGAAGAGCTTGTAGAGCTTATAGAACTCATAGAGGAGGAGCTTGTAAATGTCTCTATTTGATAGGGGTGAGTTAAAAAGCTTTTTAGAAGATACTAAAAACTCTCTTGAGCATATAGAGAGTAAAAAAGCCGATAAACTAACAAGAAAAGAGTTTTTAAAGTGGCTCAAAGAGTTTATAGATCCTTTAAAAGAGGAGATAAAAGCTATAAATATCCTCCCTAAAGAGCAAAAAGAGTATAGAGTAAAAAAAGCTTTTAAAGATTTTAACTACTTTAGAAGAACCTACTTCCCACACTACTATAAGTTAGATAGTGAGTCAAAACTCCAACAAGAGTTAAAAGATATCTACTACAAAATAAGAGATAAAAAAAGCAAAAATCTCCCGGGACAAAAGTTTGCCATCGCCGCACCAAGAGGCTTTGGAAAATCAACAGATATAGCACTAACTTTTATTATCTGGGTTATAGCCTATAAGTTAAAACACTTTATCACACTCTTTTCCGATGCTATAGAGCTAACGGAGCTTGAGATAGAGGCTATAAAAGCGGAACTTGAAGAAAACAAAAGACTCTCTCAAGATTTTTCGCATATAGCCGGAGTTGGAAGTAGTTGGAAAGTAGGAGATATAGTAACTAAAAACAACATAAGAGTTAAAGGTTATGGTAGCGGGAAAAGAGTAAGAGGTGTAAAACACGGAACTTATAGGGTTGATTTAGCCGTAATAGACGACCTTGAAAATGATGAAAATGTAAAAAGCCCCAAACAAAGAGATAAGCTTGAAGAGTGGCTTGATAGTGCGGTAGATAACTTAGGTGGTGTAGATGATAAGATGGATATCATCTACATAGGAACCGTGCTACATAAAGATAGTGTCTTAGCAAGAAAACTAAAGTTAGCCTTTTGGCATCCAAAAATCTACAAAGCTATAGAGCGGTTTCCAAAAAGGATGGATCTATGGGATAACTATGAGTCTCTATACAAAACAAAAGGAGAGGATAAAGCACACTCATACTATCTAAAAAACAAAGCCCAAATGGATAGCGGTGCAAAACTTCTATGGGAAGCAGTTAGCTTAGAGTCTCTTATGAAAAAAAGGATAAGAAACAAAAGAGCCTTTGAAAAAGAGCAACAAAACAATCCCGGAAGTGAGTTTGCGACATTTGATAGTGCGAAGTTTAAAGTTATCTCAAAAACACAGATGCCAAACCTTGTAAAAAAGTTTCTCTTTACCGACTTTAAAGGAGACTCTATAAAAGGGGATTATTTTGCTCTGGTTGCAGGTGGGTTTGATAGCGAGGGTAAAAAACTCTATGTCTATTATAGTTATAGGGCTCAGCTAAAGGGAGTAAAAGCGGTAAATCACTTGGTATCTCTTTATGATAAAGAGAGATTTTATCTTATAGGCGGAGAGACAAACGGAGGTTTTTATCTCTATAGAGATTGGTTTAAAGATAAGTGCATAGAGACTTTAGGAGTCATCCCAAATACAAAGTTTATACACAACAAAGATAAAAAAGAAGACAGAATAGCAGAGCTTGAGTTTCCTTTAAGCGACAATGATCCCGATATTATATTTGTAGGAGAACATCCCGAGCTTTTTCGAGAGCTTGATGATTTTCCAGAGAGCAAAAACGACGACTTAAGCGATGCTTTAAGTGGACTTTGGAGACTTTGCAAACTAAAAAAGAACTCTCACAAAAGAACCAACAAAAGATATGGTTATAAAAAAAGGTTTAAAGGATACAAATAATGCCAAAAACAGCAAAACAGAAAAAAAGAACTTTAAAAGAGCTTCAAAAAAATATACTTCTTTTTTCTCATGAACTGCCCGTTTTTAACGAATGGCTAAGTGATGATGAGATACAAAAGATAGAAAACGACCCTACGGTTATAAGTAGCATCAGCATAAGAAAAGCTCAAACACTTAAAAAAGAGCTTATCATAGAGTGCGATAACAAAGAGATAAAAGATGAACTTGAAAAACTGCTATCTTATGAGTTTAGAACTCAAGTGCTTGATACACCTTTGCAGGGCTTTAGTGTATTTGAGTTAAACTGGTATGAAAAAGAGTTTTACTTCTATCCAAAGCCCATAGAGCGAGACTATAGACTCTTTTCACTTCTACACAACAAACTTTACTACAACTTAGATGAAGTAGATGAGTTTAAAGCCATATATCTAACAAGTAGAGCAAAGTTTAACTCTCCTCTTGGAAGACCCCTATATCACACTCTCTTTTGGCTTAGAAAGTTCAAATCCGCCTCTATAGAGTTTTGGGTGGAGTTTTTAGAAAAGTTTGGAAATCCTTGGGTAGTAGGTAAAACAGATAGCGATAAAAACACTTTAGCCGA
>CAZUPK010000027.1:0-28312 GCA_964622255.1 uncultured Campylobacterales bacterium | reverse complement strand
AAAGTATGAAATTTTAACTATTATTAAATTTTCATAAAAAAAATCAATTAATTTTAATTTTAATATTATTTTGATATTATTTCATAAGATTAATTTTAATTTTTAAGTTTACAAGAAGTTTTATATTTGAAAAGGAGATTTTAAAATGAAAAAGTTAATGTCTTGTCAAGTTGGAGATATCATATATCTTGATGGTAAAAATTATACTGTTACACAAAAAAAAGAGTGTTTTATAAACGATACAAAAGCTTTTAGGATTTCACTTTTTAACGAATTAGAATCAATACTAATAGAGATAAAAAGAGAACTTGCATTGAACTATCAAATCTTTAAATACTCATTAGTTGAAAGTGTAAAATACAATCCAGTTTTCATTTCCATACTTGGAACAAATACTTTAGGTTACAACAATCCTAAACTATCAAAATCAAATATATATAAAAAAGTAAAGATAAAAAAAGAAAGATATGACCTTTTTAAACATATAGTTGAAAAAGACGAGTTGCCGGAAGATTATAAAAATAAGGGTTACTATAAAGATGAAAATGGAAGCTACTACTTTTTTACCAAGAGATACTCTCCTCAGCTAAAAAAATTTTCAAATGAAAACAGACTTTCTTGGGAATATAAACAAGATAATAACTTAAGACTTATGATTGAAACTAAAGACAGCAAAAATTCAAACATCTTTATATATAAAGGAAAAGAGATATTAAACAGTGAGATAACTATCATAAATCTTGATAAAACTTTAAAAACTCCTCTACAACCACAAATGAGCCAAATACTAGATGATCCTCATTTTTCTTTAACTTTTTAGCATTAAACTCTTCATAAGGGATATCTAATTTCTCAAGAGTAGTTTTTAAAAGCTCTTTATCAACTACTCTTTTCCCCTTTACTTCGATAATTAAAACCTTTTTAATATTCAACTTTAGTGTCGATAAAATGGCTTTAAAATCTTTATCTTTATATGTGTTATATATGAGAGTTATCTTTCTATTTCCTAATTCTTTTTTTATAGCAATAGCCGCTTTTTGGTTGTGTCCTACATCTATTATAACATTATTGGCTATTCTTTGAAATCTTCCCCTTAAAATAACTCCTTCCATCCTTGATAAGTTATAGTTTAAATCCAATTTTTTTACTGCACTAAGAGCTAGAGTTAGGTTTTCTTTTAAGTATGATGCAAAACTGTTTTTTTGGATAAATTCCCATACTCTTTTTAACTCATCTTTTGAAAAAAACTTTTGACTATCAAAATATGAAATATTTAATCTATCTGCTACTTTATAAACTATTTCATCTTGTTTGGTCATTATGGCAAAAGTGGAAACAGAGTTTAACTTTGTTTTTGCGATTTCTTCTAGTGAATTTCCTAAAAAGCTTTCGTGATCAATTCCAATGGGGGTAACTAAAGTAAAGATTTTTTCAAAAACATTTGTTGCATCAAACTCTCCACCAAGTCCAGCTTCTAAAACTATGTAATCAAAATTTTGAAAGATTTCAATAGCTAAAAGAGTTGTGTATTCAAAATAGGAAAGTTTTTTTAAAATATCTCTTGGAATTTTTGGCATAAGATTTTTATGAGCTTTTTCTAAGGTAGCATCATCTACATCATTTCCATCTATCCATATCCTTTCGTTGAACCTTAGGATATGAGGAGAGGAGTAGTGTCCAACTTTGAAGCCCTCTTTAAAAAGATAGTAAGCTAAAAACCTCCCCGTGCTTCCCTTTCCATTTGTCCCTATGATATGTATAACTTTAGGAATAGAAAAGTTAGAAGAGAGTTTTTCCCAAACTTTAGGAAAAAACTCATAGTCTATATCTTCATAATAAAGCTCTTTTGTGGATAGAAATTCTTTTAAATTCATATAACGCTTGGTGAAACCATATTTCTTCCTGCATTTTTAGAGCTATAGAGCATAGAATCTGCATTTTGTAAAGTTTCCTCTTTGCTTGTAAAATCAACCCTACTAGCTATACCAGCACTTATAGTTACAAATATTCTCTCATCTTTATATAAGAAATTATGATTTTCTATTGCTTTTCTAATATTTTCTGCAAAGGTTATTGCTCCTTTTTGATTTGTTTTTGGAAGTATTGCTAAAAACTCTTCACCACCAAATCTTCCTACAAGATCAACCTCTCTTCTATTTTTACTCAAAATTTTCCCTAATTCTTTTAGTATGCTATCTCCTGCATTATGACCGAAAGTGTCATTTATCATCTTAAAATTATCAAGATCAAAAAATACCAAAGAATATTCTATGCCATATCTCTTGTAAGCACTTTCTGCGACAGTTAACTCTTGTTCCATAGTTCTCTTTGATAAGAGTTTAGTTAAAAAGTCTATCTTTGATTCTCTTTTTGCTTTTTCTAAAGCGATTTCAAGTCTATGCATTCTCTTTTGAAGATTTGATATAAGATCATTTTCCTTTTGTATTTTATCTGTCAATGAAGTAGCCTCAACTTCCAAAGAGTTAGCTATATGAGCTAGTTTCCTTTTTAGCTTTTCAAAATCTATATCCTTACAATTTTTTTGAAGTTCATTTTTTATCTGATTTAACTTTTCCTTACTGATACTACTTTTATCCATAACTGTTATAAGTTTTTTTGAAAGTTCATTTAGTATCTCATTTAGAGAGTTTACTTTAGAATTTATCTCATCTTTATCTAACTTAACTCTTTTTTTTATAAGAGTTTTTATTTTTTCTTGAAACTCTATATCTGTCAAAAGTATTGGTGAACTTTTAAGATCATAACTAAGTGCTGCTAACTCATCATTGACTGAGCTTGCAATAGATGGATTTAGTGATGCTATGATAAGCCCTGAAATATTTTCTAAAAATGTTGTGTTACTGCTTTTATTCATAGTTTCTATAACACAGTCTATTATATCTTTTAAGCTATTTGATTCTAACTTACAATATGGCTCTAATTTTTTAAGATAACTATCATCATAGCTTGTTACAAAATCAAACCATTTATCTTTTATCATCTCAAAACTATTTAAATCAGCTAGATACTCTATCCTGTCAAGTGAAATATTTGCTAACTTTGCAGCCTCTTTATCGTGAAGAAAAGTTATGGTTTGTAAAAGTCTTTTTACTAATGTTATGAGTGTTATATTTTGTTTACTTACATTGTCTGCGGTCGCTTTGTTTACTGAAGAAATAAGATATATGATGAACTCATTTAAATCCTTTGGATTTTGTTTTTTTATCTGCTCCCGAATAAATGGAGAGAGTTTTTCTATATATTTTTTTAACTCTTCACAATCCTCCACTTTTATATTTTGCTCTTTTGCAACCTTACAAAACACCTGTGCATAATTTTTAGGAGTTAATTGAATCCCCTGTTCATTTAGATTTGCAATAGTTGTTTTTATAATCTCACTTATTGTCATAGTTTCTACCTTTGATAGAGATTTTTGAGATAAGTTCATCTATGGCTTTAAGTGTGGCAAACTTTATAGCTTCAAATCTTTTATTATCAGATATAATACTATTTGCCTCTATGTTAAAGTCATAAGTGCCACCAGTTGTCATAGTTTTACACCCTTTATATCTATCTATATATTTTGTTTTTAAAGTTACATAGGTTTTATATGCTATAACATACCCATTTTTATCATATTGTATAGGTTTAAAACTCACACCACTTAGTGAGAGATATAGTTTTGAACTAGCACTCTTTTTATCTCTTGTTAGATTTGATCTAAACTTACTTATAACCGCTTCATTTATAGCATCAGTTATCAAGACACTATTTTGCGGATCTTTAAGCGATATATCAACATCCACATATATATCGTCACCTAAAACTTTTTTTGTATAGATATAGGTTGGTTTATAACCACATCCGCTAAAAAAAACAAAAATGAGCAAAAATAACCAACCTACTTTCATCTTCTCTCTACTTTAGCACTATATTTACCAACTTGTTTGGCACATATATCTCTTTTACTATATTTTTACCCCCTATCCACTTTGAAAGTCTCTCTTTTGCTAACTCTAAAACCTTCTCTTTCGATAAAGATTTAACAACTTCTACCTCTGCTCTTTTTTTACCATTTATAGTTAAAGCTAAAGTTATAGTATCATCAATCAAAGCTTCCTCTTTTATCTTTAAAGGTTTAAAATTTTCTTTGTTAAACTTTATAGATGCTATCTCATAACAAATATGGGGAATAATAGGTTCTAAAATATTTGTCAAGATATAATACCCCTCACTCCATATGGCGTCATTTTCTTGAGCATTTAAGGCATTTAAAGCCTCCATAGCTGATGCTATAAGAGTGTTAAAAGCATAACTGTTTTCAAAAACCTCTTTTGACTTTTTCAAAGCTTCATATACTTTTTTTCTTGCAAATTTTTCCTCTTTTGATAAAGAGTTATGCTCTATAGTTGGTAAAGTATTGTATGTAACCTTATCACTTTTATCTACAAATCTTTTGATAAATCTAAAAGCTCCCTCAACTGCACTATCGTTCCATTCTAACTCTTTTTGAGGAGGTGCTGCAAAGAGTATAAAAAGTCTTGCTGTATCTGCTCCATATTTACTTATGATAGCATCGGGATCAATGGTATTTCCTTTTGATTTACTCATCTTTGAGCCATTTTTTAGAACCATACCTTGAGTTAAAAGTTTTGAAAATGGCTCATCTATGTCTATATATCCTAAATCTCTTAAAGCTTTTGTAAAAAATCTCGCATACAAAAGATGAAGTATTGCATGTTCAATCCCACCGATATAGTGATCAACACCCATCCAATATGATATGTCCTCTTTTGTAAATGGCTTATCTCCTAAGTTTCCACTTGCATATCTTAAAAAATACCAACTACTTTGAACAAAGGTATCCATCGTATCAGTCTCTCTTACAGCATCTTTACCACACTTTGGACACTTACACTTTTTCCATGTTGGATGATTTTCAAGAGGATTTCCCTCTCCTGTTATATTTACATCATCTGGAAGGGTTATGGGGAGATTTTCTTTTTTTTCTGGGACCAAACCACAACTATCACAGTGAACAAATGGTATAGGAGCACCCCAATACCTCTGCCTACTGATTCCCCAATCTCTTAACTTATAATTTACCTTCTTCTTTCCAAGTTTGTTTTTTTCAAAAAACTCTATGATAGCTTTTTTAGCCTCATCACTTTTTAGTCCGCTAAACTCTCCACTATCATATAAAACTCCACTCTCATCTATAACCTCTTTTATAGGTAGATTATACTTTTTTGCAAACTCCATATCTCTTTCATCGTGAGCAGCAACTGCCATAACCGCACCACTTCCATAGGAGCTTAAAACAAAGTTTGCAACCCAAACTGGTATCTTCTCTTTTGTTAAAGGATGGATAACGGTTATACCAAGTTCTACTCCCTCCTTATCCGCTTGATTTCTCTCTCTTTCACTTTTGTTTTGGATAGAGATGATTTTTTCTTTTTTATCTTTATCTAAAAGATTGTTTTTTAGCATATATTTTACTATCGGATGCTCTGCTGATAGGGCTGTGTATTTTACTCCATAGATAGTATCAGCTCTTGTTGTAAAAACTTCAAATCCACTAAAGTTACCATTTAAAAGCTCTTTTGAACTATCACTTAAACTAAAGCTAAACTCTAACCCCTCACTTCTTCCTATCCAGTTTTCCTGCATTGTTAGAACTTGTTTTGGCCAACCATTTTCAAGTTTTTTAAGATCCTCTAAAAGCTCTTTTGCATACTTTGTTATGGCTATGTAGTATGAGGGCATCTCTTTTTGCTTTACTTCATTGTCACATCTCCAGCAACAACCCTCTACTACCTGTTCATTTGCCAAAACTGTATGACAACTCTCACACCAGTTTACAACAGCTTTTTCTTGATATAAAAGCCCCTCTTCATACATCTTTATCAAAAACTCTTGTTCAAACTTCGTATAAAAAGGGTCGCTTGTTGCAAACTCTCTTTTTTTAGAAAAAGAAAATCCTAAACTCTCAAGCTCTCTTCTCATATAGTCTATGTTTTCATATGTCCACTTTTTTGGATGAAGTTTATGTTTTATTGCCGCATTTTCTGCTGGCATACCAAAACTATCCCAACCTATGGGATGTAAAACATTGTCCCCATTTTTTCTATAATACCTAGCAAATGCATCACCTATGGAGTAGTTTCTAACATGTCCCATATGTATCTTACCGCTTGGATATGGGAACATACTTAAAATATATTTTTTCTTCTTTTCATAAGAGTTTTCCGGCTCAAAAGCCTCACTCTCTTTCCAAATCTTTTGCCATTTTCTTTCTATCTCTTGCGGGTTATACTGCATAACTACTAAACCTTTCTTATATAAACTACCCCCAATCTCTAAAGAAGATTGGGCTTCCTTGTCTGAGTCTGCCCATAGGAAAATCTTGACCACAGACAATCCCTAATAGGGATTTTATAGAGGTCAAACTCCAACTCATCCCCTATAGGTCTTACATACTCATATATCCAAAGACATTACTTTTAACAGTTCCTGCCGTAGATAAGAGTATTGTAGCAAATAATAGATACAAAATCAAGGCATTCATCCCAATAGCTAAAGACCATTTGGATGAATGCTAATATAGTTAAAATCTTAAAAATCATCTTTTGTTTTATTTGCTTCTATCAAAACAAGTGCCATAGAAAAAAGATTTGCTAAAACTCCACCTATAGCCATTGCAACTGCAGCTTCAACATCATTTGCTAAAACTTCATACAAAAATGCTGCTATCAAATGAAAATCTGCAACAAGTGATGATGCAAAAAGTTCAGCAGAAAGAACATTTTTAACACCAATCTTTAATAAGGGTAGAAACCAAGTTGATACTAGCAGCTATAAATAGTGCCACAAAGTTATGATCATAAAGATAACCAGCTGTAGTGGTCAAGCTCGTCAAAGCAAAAAATACATAGATGACTCTACCCTAGTTCACAACAAACCCTTTTAAGGTATTTTATCCAAATTTTTTTAAAAGAAAATTTACCTTTTTTTGTATTTAGATTTTTTTCTTAACTCTCTTTTTAGTTTCCATTTCTTTTTTATTTTATCAAGTTTATTTTTTTCGTGATTTTCTAAAGTTATATTTATATTTTCTACCTCTTCACCAACTTTAAGTGAGAGCATCTCTGACTTTTTCATAGCTATTATTTGAGAAGAAAAGATACTTCTATGCCCAGAGATCAAAAAGCTTATAACAGCTCCCAAAGCCGCATAGTGTGCTATATTTATACCAAAAAGTTCAACTGCCATAATGGTTGATGCTATAGGAGTATTCGTAGTTGCAGATACTACACTAACAAAACCAAGTGCCGCAAAAAGTGTAATATGTTCTGGAGAGATTAAACTTCCAAATGTATGACCACTTGTAGCTCCTATGTAAAATATAGGAGTTATGATACCTCCACTTCCTCCTATTCCTAAGGTTATTGAGGTAAAGAGTGTTTTTAAGATAAAAGTGCACCAGTGTATATCATTACTTTGGACATTTGGACTAAGACTTAATGAAATAGTTTTTAAACCAAGTCCTATATATTTTTCACCAAACATCATAGTGAGTAAAACTAAAACTATTCCACCAACAAATGCTCTTATATATACACCTGTTTTTATACTTTTTATAAACTTTGCTATTTGATTTACCATAGTTATAACCAAATATGAAACTAAACCGAAAAATACTCCAGCAACCACAACTTTTAGTATCAAAGTAAAATCTAGTGATATATCCTGAAAAAAGTGCAAATCATAATAAGTGTAGGTTATACCCAAAAAACTAGCTGTGGTAAATGCTGCAAATCCGGCGATAAAAGATGGAAGAAGAACATCATACATTATAAGCCCTATGGTAAGAACTTCTACACCAAATATTGCTCCGGCTATTGGAGTTCCAAAAACAGTAGCAAAACCGGCACTTATACCACAAATGACTAATTTTTTCCTATCTTGTTTACTAAACTTTAACTTTGTAGAAACATATGAAGCAACTCCAGCACCTATTTGAGCTCCAGGTCCTTCTTTACCAACCGAACCACCGGCAAATATAGTTAAAACCGTAGCGACAAGTTTTACAGGTATCACACTAACATCTATTTTTCCATCGTGTTTATGTATAGCAGATATAACTTTTTCTGTTCCATGTCCTTCCGCAGTTGGAGCATACTTTTTTATAATCCATACAGTCAAAAACATAGCAAAAGGAAGTAGATAATAATACTCAAAAGGAAGCAACTCTCTTGAGTTTTCGCTTATTTGAAGTATTTTCAAAAAGGTTGCAACTACACAACCAATAATAACACCTACCATAGAAGATAAAAATACCCATTTTGTAACACTAAAAAATATCGCAACTTGCTCAGTAAAATCTCTCTTAAACATACCAATAAACCTTTATTTTTGGATATATAATTATACCACAGATTATATTAATAACATAATTTAATAAAAAATTAAATTTTCATTTACCCTTTTTTGGATAAAATTCCATCGAATATTTTCAAACTAAGTTAGATAATATATCATACTTAAGTTTTTAAGGAAGAGCTTTGAATATAATTATAGCAGGAGCCGGAAAAGTCGGTTTTAACTTAGCAAAAACTCTATGCATCGGACATAATGTCATTATCATAGACAAAAATAAAGAGGCACTAAATAGGATAGGTGAAAGTTTAGATATATATGCATATTTTGGAGATATCAAAGATCCAAATACTTACACAAACTTTGTGGATATGGATATAGATCTTTTTATAGCGGTAACTAATAGCGATGATGCAAATATCATCTCAACTATTGAGATAGATAGTGTTTTAAAGGTAAATAAAAAATTTGTAAGACTTCAAAACGATTTTTATCAAAATGACTACTTAAAAGAGAAGTTAAATATAGATAAGCTCATATTTCCTGCTAAACTTAGCTCAAGAAATATAGCTTCACTTATAAACTATCCAAAGTTAAACAATATAAAAGGTTTTAAATATACTGACTATAAAGTTATATCTATCTTTTGTGAAAAAGATATGCATACAGAAGAATTTCAAAGTATTCAAAATAGGGTAGTAGGTATAGAAAAAAAGAAAACTTTTTATATAGATATGGATGAAGTTGAGAGCATAAAAAAAGGTGATCTTATCTATCTTTTAGCAAAAGAAGATGAAATAACTTCTATTTGCAGTATATTTTCAAGCACCGCTACTGATGAGATAAAAAAGTGTGTTTTATTTGGTATAAATGAAGTTAGTATAAGTATAGCAAAGATACTGCTTGAAAACAAAAAAGATGTTAAAATGGTAGAAAAAGATATAACTCTTTGTCAAAAAGCTGAAGAGGAGCTTGAAGGAAGAGTTCATATTATAAACTCAAAATATCAAAATGAAGAGCTTTTTGTCGATGAAAACCTTGATAAAGCTGATGTTTGTATCTCTACTTATAAAGATGATGAGTATAACATCATAAAATCGATAGAAGCTAAAGAGTTTGGAATAGAAAAAACTATAGCCATAAACAATGATAGTGAATATTATAATCTTATGCACAAACTAGGAATTGTTGCTTTAAGAGGTGAAAAGATAAGTGCTTATCACTCAATCATAGAGCATATAAATAGTTCCGGAGTTATTTTAGAAAAGTTTTTTTGTGGAGGAAAGGGTATTGTTTTTTTAAGAAAAATCTTTAAAAACTCATCATTGATAGGGAAAAACATATCAAGACCGTTTGTTAAAAATAGTAAATTTTTTATTATAAGAGATAATGAGTTAAAACTTTTAGATAGTGAAACTTTAAAAGAGGATGATATTATCTTGGCAATAGCCATAAGCGAACTGTCTTCTAAAGTAAAGATTTGGATATATGAACTATAAAAGTATTATAAAAATTTTAGCCATTATCTCTAGTATAGTATTATTATTTTTTAGCAGTGAACTTTTGATAGGTTATATCTATGATGAGGATGTAGTAAAACTTTTGAAATACATCTTATATCTACTTGGATTAAATATATCTATCTTGTTATTTTTAAAAAGTCATAAAATAAACTTAAAAATCAAAGAGAGCATCTTAACTGTAAATCTTCTTTGGATACTTTTAGGAGTGCTTGGAGGTTTTCCACTATACCTTTACACTGACATCTCTTTTGCATCGGCTTTTTTTGAAGCAATAAGTGGTTTTACTACTACAGGAGCTACAGTATATTCAGATATAGAGTCCCTGCCTCATCATATTCTTTTTCATCGCTCACTTATGCACTGGCTTGGAGGTATGGGAGTTATAGTTTTAAGTGTCGGACTTTTATCTATGATAATCCAACTGGAGGACTTTCACTTTTTAAAGCTGAATCAACAGGAATAGGTATAGATAAAGTAACTCCAAAGATAAAAGATACAGCTTTGAGTCTTTGGAGTGTATATCTAGTTTTAACTCTGCTTGATATGCTTTTACTTTTTATCTTCGGTATGGATTGGTTTGATGCTTTAAACCATGCTTTTTCTACCATCTCAACCGGAGGATTTTCTACAAAAAATGCCTCTTTAGGATACTGGTCAAACGATGGTATAATTTGGACAACAACTATCTTTATGATATTATCGGGTGTAAACTTTTTAGCTCATATAAAACTTTTCAATCAAGACTCAAGTGGATATAAAAGTGAAGAGGTAAGGTGGTATTTTACTATCTTTTTACTACTAAGTTTTGCCCTTAGTTATTATCACTATGAAGTAGCTCATGATAGTTTTACTCATAGTTTAAAACACTCTTTTTTTACCATAGCATCAGTTATAACAACAACAGGTTTTGCCACAGTTGACTATGGACTTTGGAGTCATGGAAGTATCGCTTTGATTTTTATAGCTATGTTTATAGGGGGAAATGCCGGAAGCACTGCCGGAGGAGTAAAGGTTATAAGGTATGTTATCATTTTTAAAACTCTCTTTAGTGAGTTAAAAAAAATACTTCATCCATCATCTTTGATATCAGTCTTTGTTGATGGTGCGAAACTCCCCCAAAGAGTTTTATCCTTGGTATTTGTTTTTTTCTTTTTATATTTGACTACTGTTATAGGTGTTACCATCTATATATATCTTCAAGGATATGACACTATGACAGCGATATCGGGTGCATTGGCAGTGGTGGGAAATATCGGTCCTGGATTTTCAAAAGTTGATCCAGCTTGTAACTTTAGTTTTTTTAGTGATCAAGATAAGTATGTTTTATCATTTGCTATGATAATTGGAAGACTTGAGTGTTTTACTGTATTCGTCCTCTTTACAAAAGAGTTTTGGAAAAGGTTTTAAATGGATAACTATATACTTTTTGGAGCTATTACCCTTTTTTTATCTATCATCTTTTCAATGGGAGGAGCAGGAAGTGGTGTAGCACTCATACCTATACTAAACTTTTTAGGACTTGACTTTACAGTTGCAAAAGCGATAGGACTTTTTGCAGGAGCTTCTACAACTATAACTTCAAGCATTATGAATATAAAAAGAAAAGTTTTAGACTTCTCTTTTGCCATTCCTATAGCTTCTATAATGCTTATTTTTGCACCTTTGGGAGCTTATGGAAGTAAGTTTTTAGATGAAGATGTAGTAAAATTCTTCTTTATGCTAATGCTTTTTTATAGTGCTTCTATGATGATGTTTGGAAAGAAAAAGGCTTTAGTAAAGGTTCAAAGCAGAGCAGTTTTGTTTTTGATAGGGGCAATAGTTGGTTTTTTAGCCGGACTCTTGGGAGTCGGTGGAGGAAATATCCTCATACCCCTGCTAGTTCTTTTTGGATTTGAACCTAGAAAAGTTGCTATTACAGCTAGTTTCGTAGTTCCATTTTCTGCACTTAGCTCATTTTTTACTTATGCAAGTTATACCCCACTTGACTTTAAACTTTTAGGGGTTATATCTCTTTGTGCTATCATTGGCGGATATGTAGGAAACTACTTGATGCACTTTAAGTTGGAGCAAAAACATATCAAAAAGTTGATGGCAATCATACTATATTTATTAGCTTTTAAATTTTTATACCATTACTTTGATACAATTTTGTGAAAAACTTATTTTCAAATATCAAAACAACAAAAGGATAAATTATACCCCATAAACTATTTATCTGTGCTTTTTAGAGGTTTTCTTAAGTATGCAATGATAAAATCGATAAAAACTTATACTAGGAAAACTATGGGCTTTATATCAACAAGAACTAACAATGAAAAAGAGGTAACTTTTTCTTATGCTATACAAAATCCAAGTGCAACTTATGGTGGACTTTATGTTCCAAAAGAGTTACCAAAACTTGATAAAAACTTCTTTAAAGAAAATATCAATGTTCCATACAAAGAGTTTGCAAAAAAAATAGTAAAACTTTTCAAGGTAGATATACCAGATGAAGTTTTAAAAAAAGCAGTAGCTTTATATGACAACTTTGATGATAGTAAAAATCCAATAGAGATTAAAAAAATAAAGGATGATCTTTTTGTAAGTGAACTTTGGCACGGACCAACAAGGGCTTTTAAAGATATAGCTCTTCAACCTTTTGGATATATACTCTCAAGTTTAGCAAAATCTCAAAACAAAAACTATCTAATCCTCGCTGCAACAAGTGGAGACACCGGACCGGCAACCCTTGATAGTTTTAAAAATAAACCAAATATAAAAGTAGCTTGTCTATATCCCAATGGCGGGACAAGTGATGTTCAAAGACTTCAAATGGTTACAGAAGATGGAAAAAATTTAAAGGTTTTAGGCATAGAAGGAGATTTTGACGATGCTCAGAGTGCTTTGAAAACTCTTTTAGCCTCACCAACATTTAAGAGTGAATTGGAAAAAAGTTCTATCTGTCTAAGTGCTGCAAACTCCGTAAATTTTGGAAGAATTATCTTTCAAATTATCTACCATATTTATTCATATATAAACCTCTTGGCAAAAGATGAGATAGAGTTTGGTGAAGAGATATATATAACAGTTCCTAGTGGAAGCTTTGGAAATGTTTTAGGAGCTTACTATGCTAAAAAGATGGGAACTCCTATAAAAAAACTCTTAGTTACAACAAATGCAAATGATGTTTTAAATGAACTCATAAACAACGGTATCTATGACATAAGTGGAAAAAAGTTAAAAAAGACTATTTCTCCGGCTATGGATATACTTATCTCATCAAATGTAGAGAGAGTTCTTTTTGATAAGTTTGGAGCATCAATAACAAAAGAGTTGATGGATAGTTTAAAGGAAAACAGAAAGTATGAGCTAACAAAAGAGGAGTTAGAGTTACTTCAAGAGGATTTTGAGGCAGTAGCTAGCGATGATGCTTATGCATTAAAAACTATAAAAAGCTATAGCAATGCAGGTTACCTGATGGACCCTCACACTGCAACCTGTATAAAAGCTTATGAAGAATTAAAAAAAGATGATAGAAAAATGGTCATCTGTTCAACTGCAGAGTGGACTAAGTTTGCACCAACAATTGCAAAAGCACTATTTAATAAAACTTTAGATGATTATGATGCTCTAACTCTTATAGCAAAAGAAAAAGATATAAAGTTACCAGAAGTAGTCAAAGGTCTTTTTAAGAAAGAGGTTATCTTTGATAAAGTTGTAAAAAAAGAGGATATAGAAAAAAATATATTGGATTTTATCCATACCTTTTTATAAATCTCAAACTAAGGCACGAAAAATGACACATTATCTTTGACCTTACCCATTTTTTTATCTAAAAAAAACTCTAAAAAGCTCCTTATCCGTTAGGGGAGTGTGCCAACATCCTTGTAAAATGAGCATAGTTGTTATGCTAATCATACCAAAAATGTTGATAATCTCTAATGAGTAGTGCAAACAGAGCAAACATCAAAACTTTTAAAAATAAGTTCAGCTAAGTTTTCATCTTTTAAGCCAAACATCGCTTTTTGGGCAATACCCGGAATCTCTTTTGTGCCATTGCTTAAGTTCCACTGGGTTGGAGTTATGATTTGATACTCTTTTATATTTCCATATTCTAACCATACTTTATGAACCAAAGAACCCCTTGCTGCTTCAACACTTCCTATACCAAAACCTGTATGCTTTGATATATCTACTTTTGGTTTGATATATGAAGGCTCACTCAAGTCAATTTCATCTAAAAGTTTTTTTGAATAGTTTAATAGCTGAGGTATTTCACAAACTCTTGCTACTATTCTACTTAAAAGACTATCTCCATACTTTCGGTGAAGATCTTTTATCAAAAGTGTTTTTTTAAGCATTGCTCTACTTAAAGGTCCTACTTCATAGTATTTATCTTTATAAAAAACATTTTTTGCAAATGATGTTTTATTTTCAAACTCTTTTATATATTTTTCATCTAAATTTGTTGTTATTTTAGTTTTTAAAGATTTCCCCCTTTTAAAATAACTATTTCCCCCAAAAACTATAAATCTATCATAACTTTTACCTATCTTTTGCAAACCTTTTTTCTTTATATCAGCAATAATCATCGCCAAATCACCATCTTTTGAAAAAAGCTCTTCTATATTTTCACATTTTAAAAGTTCGTTAGAAGCACTTTTAACTACTTCACTTTCAAAAAACCCTATAACTTCATCTATGTATGTTCTTACTCTAACAAAATCCAAAGCGGTCGGTTCACAAACTACTCCACCTACTATTGCATAAGAGTTGTGAGGATATTGTCCTGCTATCGTTGCTATCGCTTTTGTTATTTGTTGAGAGGGCTTTATTGCTTTTAAAATGGTATGTTTATATCCTAAAAGTGGTAGTATCGTTAGATAAAGCCATTTAAAATGATTTTGAATCATCTCAAAGTTTAAAGTAAGTTCTCTTAAAATCTTAGCCTTTTTAGAGATCTCTATATCAGAAATAGTGCTTTCCAAAGCTTTTACCGTAGCTTGAAGATGGGCATGACCACAGATGCCACAAACTCTTGGATTTATCACAAGAGCGTCAAGAGCAGGACGGTTTTTTAAGATATTTTCTATATTTCTTGAGCTAAAAAACTCTATTTCTACAAAATCTATGATATTATCTTTATAAGAGATATTTAACTTCGCTTCACCCTCTATCTTTTCAATAAGTTTGATTTTTTTCATCTTAAATTCGGTAAGAAAACCCCGTTTTTTAAGACGGAGATAAATTTCCTTTCTCCTTTTTTTCTAATACCGTTGATATTGTAGCACAACTTGTATATAATCTCTCTACTGGCTTTGCAAATACTCTAGTCAAATTCTTAACAATTAGCTCTTAGCACCTACCAAAAGTAGTAGCCAAAAGATACAGGTGCATCAACCATTCACCAAGATTAAAAGTCAATACCGTCCCTTAAAACTTACTCATCTTTAAGTATAATTGATTAAAGATAATGTTTAATTCCTACTTCCACGATACTGGTTAAATCTATCAGAACATCCGATAAATTCAGAGCTGTTATCTCCATAGGCGTTACTTTCCGATGAATTTTTGGTAGAAAGATTTTACAGAGGTCGAACACCAACTCCCTATCCTAGTAGGTCTCACTTATCATATCTAACAAGCATAACTTTCGACAGTTCCTGCCGTAGATGAGGATATTATAACACATAACAAATACAAAAATCAAGCAAAAATCCCAATGGTCTTTAGCCGTTGGAATTTTTGCTAAGAGTTATTAAAACCGAGTGATTTTTTTAAAAAACGGAGTTTCCTCGCTGAACTAGTGATGAAAATACTGTTTTAACCCCTCACCCTTTTAACAGCTTCATAAACTACATCCGCCACTTTTTTCATCTCATCATAATTAATAACATACGATAACATAAAATAAACGGTATTTGCCAACGGTCTTATCAAAACTCCATTTTTTAAGGCATACTTATATATCTCTAAGTTTTGTCTTTTTAAAGGATTATAATCTTTTATATCAAATGCAACTATCATTCCTCTTTGTCTTATATTTGTTACATTTTCTAAAGTTTCAAACTTTTTTATTATAACGGAGAGTTCTTTTATCAACTTTTTATTTTTTTCTATAATATTTTCATTTTCAAAAATATCTAAAGTTGCATTTGCCGCACTACAGGATATAGGGTTTGCCGTATATGAGTGAGAGTGTAAAAAACTTTTGCCCTCACGATAATCACAATAAAACTTTCCATAAACTTCATCCGTAGTTAAAACCAAAGCTAAAGGTAGATAGCCTCCGGTAAGCCCTTTTGAAAGGCATAAAAAGTCAGGTTTTACCTCATCATCACAAATAAACATCTCTCCAGTTCGTCCAAAACCAACCGCTATCTCATCAGCTATCAAAAAGACTCCGAACTTCAAACAGAGCTTTTTTAACTCTATGATATAACTTTTATCATACATAGCCATATTTCCAGCACACTGAACTAAAGGCTCGATGATAACAGCACTAACTTTGCCTTTGTTGTTTTTTAAAACCCTCTCCATATCTTCTAAAGCTTCATCCTCGCTAACAAGTGCAGGAGACTTTGCTTGTATAGTTTTTAAGATAATCTCATCATATATATCTTTATAAAGCTCAACATCCCCAACGGCCAAAGCTCCAAGGGTTTCTCCGTGATAAGAGTTTTTAAGTGAAACAAATCTATCCCTTATCTCACCGTTATTTTTAAAGTATTGAAAAGCCATCTTTAAAGCTACTTCGATAGCAGAAGAGCCATTGTCTGCAAAAAAGACTTTTGTAAGATTTGATGCGGTTAAGTTTAGTATTCTTTTTGAAAGAGTTAGAGCTGGAGAGTGAGTAAACCCTGCAAATATCACATGCTCTAAAGAGTCAAGTTGTTCCTTTATCTTTTTGTTTATATAAGGATTTGAGTGTCCAAAAAGATTTACCCACCAACTACTTATGGCATCTATATATCTGTTTCCCTCAAAATCCTCCAAATAAACACCTTTCCCCCTTTTTATAGGAATCAAAGGAAGATGTTCATAATCCTTCATCTGTGAACATGGATGCCAAATATACTTTAAATCCTCTTCTTTTATGGAATTGTTTGTTTGCATAAAAAGCCTTTATTTGATTTTTATGGTATGATTTTATCATAAACAAAAAAGATTTTATAGATGGTTAGTTAAAGTTTAGATTTGAAGAATTAAAACCGAGTAATTTTTTAAAGGAATTTATTAGTAGGAGTTAAAAAGTTGAAAACAATTTTGGTGACAAATGATGATGGTTTTGAAAGTGGGGGACTCAAAGCTTTAGTTGATAGTTTAAAAGATTTGGCAAGAGTTATAGTTGTATCACCAAGTAGTGAAAAGTCTGCTTGTAGCCACTCTTTAACACTCTCTCATCCTTTGAGATTTATAAAGCTTGATAATGACTTTTATAAACTTGATGATGGAACTCCTAGCGATTGTATATATCTTGCTCTAAATGTTTACTTTAAAGATACTATGCCAGATTTAGTTATAAGCGGTATAAATAAGGGTTCAAATATGGGAGAGGATATAACTTATAGTGGAACGGTTGGTGGAGCTATGGAGGGAGTTTTACAGGGGGTTCCAAGTATCGCTATATCTCAAGTTTGTAAAAACAGTTGCAAAGATATGAGTCACCACGGATATGAGTTGGCGGGGGAGTTTATAAGAGATTTTGTAAAAAGGATATTTGAGGAAGGGTTTCCACTTGCTGAGAGAAAACTTATAAATATAAATATCCCACCACTAAAGCCGTATGAGTGCAAAGGTGTAAAGGTAACAAAGGTTGGGTATAGACTCTATGGAAATAACTCACACAAACATATAAATCCACGAGGTATAGAATACTACTGGCTTGGAACTCATCCTTTAGCTTGGAAAAGAAGAGAAGATGGCATTTGTGACTTGGAGGCTGTGGAAAAAGGTTATATATCCATAACTCCTGTGATGCTTGATCTTACTTCTTATGGGGATTTAGAAAGGTTAGAAAGATTTATGGTATAATACTCCAAAAAATATTTTGGAGTATCGAAAATATATATGCCATAGGGCTACTAGCACCTATAAAAGATGGTGTTGTTCACATACCAAAAGAGTATCAAGAGTTACAACAGGCATCAAAGGCTAGGTTTGTTGTTCTGGTAGAAGGAAATAAAGAAGATATAAAATAGATATAGAGAAAGAAGTGGATTTAAGATTTGATAAATGCAAAAAACTTTTTAAAGATGATTTTACTAAACTTCAAAATGCAAAAGTTTTAGTTTTGGGCATTGGTGGGGTGGGTGGTTTTGTTGTTGAGTGTCTGGCAAAAAGTGGAATTGGTAGTATCACAGTGGTTGATTATGATAGTTTTGATGAAACTAATAAAAACAGGCAACTCTATGCAGAGTATGTGGGAGAGAAAAAGGTAGAGGTTTTTTCTAAGAAGTTTGAGTGTGTTGAAGCTGTTTTTACAAAAGTAGATGAAAAGTGGGTAGAGAGTTTTGACTTTGAAAAGTTTGATGTAGTAGTTGATGCTATAGATGATATACCTGCAAAAGTTGCGGTTGCAAAAAAGTGTTCTTCTAAGCTCATATCCTCTATGGGAAGTGCAAAGCGAATAGATCCAATCTTGATAGAGGTAAAAGGTATTTGGAAAACTTATGGGGATAAGTTAGCAAAAAAGTTTAGGTATGAGCTTAGAAAAAGTGGTTTTAAGGATGATTTTGATGTAGTTTTTTCAAGTGAAGAGCCAAAGTGTGAGGAGCTTGGAAGTTTTATGGCAGTAACTGGAAGTTTTGGTTTGATTATTTGTTCTTTAGTGGTAAAAAGGTTGATATTTTGAAGATTTTATTTTTATTTTTATCTGTAGTTTTATTTGGTAGTGTTAGTGATTGGAAACTTTTTGATAAGAAAAGGGAGTTTAAAAAGATAAAGTTTTTGGATGCAAAAGTTTTAAGATACTCTAAAATAGATGGTGAAAAGTTTTTTGGTATATCTGCTTTAGAGTATGATAAAAAATCAAATATTCTATATATGTTAAGTGATAGAAGCAGACTTTTTAAGTTTAAACTTGAGATAAAAGATAAAAAGATGGCAAAGTTAAAGCCACTTTCGTCTTGTAGATTAAAAAAAAAAGATGGAAGATACTTTTTTTTATGGCAAAGTGATAGCGAGGGTATTTCAAAAAGAGGAAAATATTTTTATATCTCTTTTGAGGGACAGTATCCTAGAATAAAAAAGTTTGATTCTTCTTGTAAACAAGTTGGAGTTGCATATTTGGCAAAGGAACTTTTAGATTATCGAAATTATAAGGGAAAAAATAGATCTTTAGAGAGTTTGGAATATGTAAAGGGGTATGGACTTTTAACAACTCCTGAATATAGTTTAAAAAGGCAAAAAAAAGGATGGCATAGTATCTATAACTATAAAGGGGAGGTTTGTCGTTTTAAAAATAGTGATGAAAAATTGGCAGTAGTTGATTTTGAGTATGATGATAAAGGTAATCTAATAGCTCTTTTTAGAAAATTAAACTTCTTTAAAATGGGTTTTGTTATAAAGATAAAAAAGATAAAGCTTCAAAAAGGTATTTGTCAAGTGGAAAATTTGGCAACTTTGGAGAGTAGTAAGATGGATAATATCGATAACTTTGAGGGTATTACCAAAGTTGGACATAACCTATATCTAATGGTTTCAGATGATAATGATAAATTTTTTGAAGAGACTTTGCTTGTATTGTTTGAAGTTTTATAAAAAAAATCTGTTATAATCATAAAAAAATAGAGGGGATTTTATGCAAAAACAACCTATAACTATAGAGGGTAGAAAAAGACTTGGTAAAGAGTTGTATAACTTAAAAATGGTAGAGAGGCCTAAAACAGTTGAAGAGATAGATATAGCAAGGGGGCATGGTGACTTAAAAGAAAATGCCGAATACCATGCCGCAAGAGAGAAACTTAGATTTATAGAGTCAAGAATAGCAGAACTTGGTGCTTTATATGATAACTCTCAGGCTATAGATCCTTCTATGTTTGCTCATAAGAGTGTAATGTTTGGTTCAACTGTAACTTTGGTAGATATTAATACAGAAGATGAGGTTACTTATACAATAGTAGGGACATATGAGTCAAATCCTGACAAAGGACTCATCTCAAACTTAACTCCACTAGCAAAAGCTATGATGGGGAAAGAGGAGGGTGATGAAGTAACCATAAATAACAAAACTTATGAAATAGAAAATATTTGTTATAAAGAGATATCCCTTGATTAGTGTAGCTATAGTAGGAGTTAGTGGTTATACCGGCTTGGAACTGTTAAAAATATTGTTAAATCATCCCAAGTTTAAGGTTGTATATATTGGTGCTAGTGAAAAGGGTGGTAGTATAGATGATGTTCATCCTAGTTTAAAAGGGCTTTGTGAGCTAAAAGTAGAAAAAGCTGATGCTAAAGAGATAGCAAAGAGATGTAAGTTAGCATTTTTGGCACTTCCTCATAAAACATCTATGGGATTTGCCAAAGAGCTTTTAAAAAGAGGTGTAAAAATAGTCGATCTCTCAGCTGATTATCGTTTGGAGCTTGAAACTTATGAAAAGCATTACTGCCCACACGAAGATAAAGAGCATATAAAAGATGCAGTTTATGGGTTACCAGAATTATATAAAAGTGAGCTTAAGGGAGCTAAACTTGTAGCAAATCCGGGGTGTTATCCTACAGCTTCCATACTCGGACTTTTACCATTTTTAAACTATATAGATGAGAGTTATCCAATCATAATAGATGCTAAAAGCGGAGTTAGTGGAGCAGGTAAAAAGTATGGTCAAAAGACTCACTATTGCACTATAAATGAGAATCTTTTTGCATACTCACCAATGACTCACCGTCACTCTCCTGAGATAAAGGAGAAACTTTTTAAAAGTAGTAAAAAAGAGTTTGATGTAACTTTTGTTCCCCATCTTTTGCCTTTAACTCGTGGAATGCTTGTTGATAGCTATTGTCTTTTAAAGAAAACAATAGAGCCTTTAAAAGTTTTAAGAAAGTTTTATAAAGATGCTCCTTTTATAAGGATTTTTGAAAATCCTGTAGATATAAAAAGTTCATCAGGAACAAATTTTTGTGATATATTTGCAAAAATTGATGGTAAAAAACTATTTGTTTCATCTTCTATCGATAACCTCTTAAGAGGAGCATCATCACAAGCTGTGGTAAATGCAAATCTTATCTATGGGTTTAGTGAGGACGAGGGCATCCCAAAATATGCCTATATACCTTAGTTAGTTTAGTTAATCTATGATAGAAATAAAAGAGGGGGCGATATTTTTAAGTGATACTCACACAAACTCTTCTCGTCCTCAATTTTTAAAGTTTTTAATAAAGTTGGAAAAGAAAGAGATAGTTACTTCTCAACTTTTTTTGCTTGGAGATATGTTTGACTTTTTAGCTAGTGAGGTGAGCTACACAAAAGAGTTTTATAAAAGGGAGATAGAACTTTTAAATAAACTTTCTAAAACAGTAGAGATATTTTATATAGAGGGTAATCACGATTTTAATCTTGAAAAAATATTTCCCCATATCAAAGTTTTTCCCCTGTCAAAACAGCCCGTTTTTGCAAAGTATAACTCTCAAAGATTGATGCTTTTACATGGAGATAAGTATGAGGGTAAAATTTATCATATAGCACACTTTTTTCTAAGAAATAGTTTTATTTTAAGTTTTTTAAACTTTATAGATGGTTTTATAGATTTTAAGTTTTCAAAAGAGTATATAAAAAAAGCAGATAAGAAAAAAATATGTAAAAAAATTGAAAAATTTTCTCAGATTATAAAACAAAAAACCATTTTAGATAATGTAAAGGTAGGTAAAATAGATTTTATTTTGGAAGGACATCACCATCAAGGAGAGGGATTTTTATTTGATGAAATAGAGTATTTTAATCTTTCATCATATGCTTGTGAAGAGAGATACTACATAGCCAAAGAAGATAAAATCACCTATAGTATAGGCAAAATGGATTGTGAAATTATGACTAAAAAGTAGATAGTTTGTTAAAAACAATTTTTAAATTTATCTTAAATAAAATTTATAAATTATAGTAAAATATTTTTATAAAGTAAAATTTTCTATACTCTTTAAACAAAGGAGGTATGAAAATGAAAAAAATAGTTACTTTTATTTTAATCTTTACAGTTTCACTCTTTGGAAATTTTTTTGTTTTGGATGATGGCATAATAGTGGAGATTGTGAATGAACCTAATAAAAATATAGAAATAACAGGTTCAAATGGTAAGGTTCTTAAAAAACATAGCACACTAAAAAGTGTAAAACAGCAACTTCATAAAAATAAGAAAAGGTTTTTAAAAAAAAGAGTTCTTAAGAGAAAAAAGTTTTATAAACAAAGATATACAAAAAAAGGATTTTTAAAGAAAAAAAGCAAAGGTAGGTATGTCAAGAAAAAAAGGTTTTTTTATAAAGCTACAGTAAAAACAAATAAAAAAATAAAGGATATGATTGTTATAAGAACTCATAAACGGGTTTTAGAATTTTATCAAAATGGAAAGTTTAAAAAGCTTTATAAAGTTGCTGTTGGAAAAAATGGTTGGAGGGTTTATGGAAAGTTTTGGGTAAGAAAAAAGGTAGTATGGCCTGATTGGGTTCCAACAAAAAGGATAAAAGAGGAAAATCCAAATCTACCAGATATAGTTTATGGAGGTCCCAAAAATCCTTTAGGTGCTAGAGCTTTATATTTAGGATATAGTGCAGTAAGGATACACGGAACCAACAATCCAAAATCAATAGGAAAAGCTGTTAGCCACGGATGCTTTCGTATGAGAAATAAAGATATTATAGAGCTTTATAATATGGTTAAAGTTGGAACACCGGTTTATATTAGGTGAGTAACCTTTGAGCTAGTTTAAAGTTGTTTGCTGTCATAAGATGAACTTTTGGATGAAAGTTTAAAAGTTCATCTAATATTTTTTTGCTAAGTTCAAAGCCTATTTTTTTTTCTTCTTTATCAGATATCTTTTTGGCATCATAGAGTTTTTCACTCCAAGAGTTTGGAACGGTGATACCAGGAACATGGGATGTTAAAAATTGAGCTGTTTTTAGTCGTATGATAGGAAAGTATCCTATTATAAGTGTAGCTTTAGAGTTTCCACTTTCTATCTTTGCTCTTTCAAATATTTCTAAAAGGTTTTTTGCATTTTCTAGTGAATAAACCGGTTGGGTGATGACTCCCATTATTCCTCTCTCAAGCTTGTCTTTGAGTTTTTTTTGTAAAGTTTTTGGATTTTTTGCATAGGCATTTGATACTGCAAAGGAATATATGGTTTTTGGTTTACTATCTAAAGTCCTTCCTGCATAGTCTATTCCTACATTGAAGCATTTTATAATATCAAGTAAAAGTGTTGAGTTGGCTTCAAAAACTCCTTTGGTATTTGGTTGGTCACTCATAGAAGCACTATCTCCGGTTAAAGCTAGTATTGCTCTTATATCAAATTCATTTGCTCCTAGCAATGAGGATTGAAGTCCTATTTTGTTTCTATCTCTCATTGTCATAGTGGCAAGTGCTGGTTTTTTAAAAACTGTCTGAAGTTTTAACGATGCAAATAGTGAGCTATACTTTAACTTTGCAAGTGGAGAATCTGTTACAGAAAACCCATCAACCTTTTTATGTAGTTCCAACTCTTTTATAGTATCAATTATAGGTTCAAAGGTTGCAGAGTGTTTTGGTGTAGTCTCAAGTGTAATAAATTTTTCATTTTGTAATTTTTTTATAAACTTTTCAAACATATATAGGCTCACTTTATAAAATTTTTTGCTATTATAACTAAAAAATTTAAAGGCTGTATATTGAAACTATGTGTTTTTGATTTTGATTCTACTTTAATGGATGGTGAGACCATAGACTTCTTAGCCAATGAACTTGATATAAAAGATGAAGTAGCTTTTATAACCAAAGAGGCGATGAGTGGAAGACTTGATTTTTTTGAAAGCATAAATAAAAGGGTCTCTTTGTTAAAGGGTTTAGAAATGAAAAAGGTTGATGAGATTTGCCACTCTTTACCATATATGAATGGAGCTAAAGAGACTATAAGTGAACTAAAAAAAGCCGGTTATAAAGTGGTTTGTTTTAGTGGTGGCTTTACAAATGCAACCTCTTATGCAAAGGATATTTTAGGTTATGATGCTGATTTTTCAAATATCTTGCATCAAAAGGATGGAGTATTAACAGGTTTAGTTGGTGGAGAGATGCTTTTTGATTTTTCCAAAGGAAGACTTTTAGAAAAGTTTCAAGCACTTTTAGGGGTAACAAAAAAAGATACTATGGTGATAGGTGATGGTGCAAATGATAAATCAATGTTTAAATATGCCGATATAAAGGTAGCTTTTTGTGCAAAAGAGGTTTTAAAAAAAGAGGCAAATATCATTATAGAGGAAAAAGATTTAACAAAAATATTAGGAGAGATATTGTGAACAAGATAATTTTTTTAGCATTTGTTATTATAGTAATTATGACAGGATGCACTCAAGAGACACAAAATAGGATAGGAAGAGCTATCCAAAACTGGACTGGAACAGATGGTATTTTAGAAGTGTATGCAGGGAATAAGCTAGTAAAAAGATTTATGAAGATAGATAAGCTAACAACTGCTATTGCTACAAATGGTAGCACTCCAAGACCATATAGATATGGATATGGTATTTTGGATGAAAATCTAAATGGAAAAGTAGATTCAGATGAAAAAAGAGTCTATTTTGAGTTTAGTGATTATTCAACATCTTATATTTTTTATGAAAATCCACATAAGTAATAGATATGAATGTAATAAAACTTTTTGAAAAACTTTTAACATTTAAGTCTATAACTCCAAATGATGATGGTGCATTGGATTTTATAGAGGAGTATTTGAGTGATTTTGAAGCTGTTAGGATAGATAAAGAGGATACTAAAAATCTATTTTTATATAAAAGGTTTGAAAAGGGAGAGCATCTATGCTTTGCTGGACATATAGATGTTGTTCCTCCGGGGGGTGGATGGAATAGTAATCCATTTACTCCAATTTATAAGGATGAATATATTATCGCTCGTGGTGCTCAAGATATGAAGAGTGGATTAGCCGCTTTTTTACAAGCTTTAAAAGAGACTAAAACTTTTAAAGGGACTCTTTCGGTTTTGATAACAAGTGATGAAGAGGGTGATGCTAAATATGGAACAATAGAGGTTTTAAAGTATTTAAAAAATAAAGAGTTTTTACCGGATTTTGCAGTAGTAGCAGAACCTACTTGTGAAAGAATTTTTGGAGATGCTATAAAAATAGGAAGAAGAGGTTCTATAAATGGTGTGTTAGAGAAGATAGGGGAGCAAGGACATGCTGCATATCCTGAAAAAACAAAAAATCCAATACATAAAGTTGCACAGATTCTTCCTTATATAGCAGGAGTAAAACTTGATGAAGGAGATGAGTATTTTGCTCCAAGTAGATTTATCATAACTGATATAAGAGCTGGTATGGAAGTTACAAATGTTACTCCTGACAAACTTAAAATGATGTTCAATGTCAGAAATTCTACAAAAACTACAAAAGAGGATATAGAGAAGTTTGTAGATAAATATTTTAAAGATATGGATTATACTTTAGTTTTAAATCAGAGTGCAAAAGCTTTTGTTACGGATAAAAAATCTAAAATAGTAAAAAAATTAACTAAGAGTATAGAAGATATATTAAATCAAAAACCAAAACTATCAACTGCTGGTGGAACTAGTGATGCAAGATTTTTCGGAGAATATGGAATAGATACTGTAGAATTTGGTGTGGTAAATGATACTATTCATCAAGCAAATGAGAGAACTTCAATTAAAGAGGTTGAAAAATTGTATGAAATTTTTAAAGAGTTGATAAAAGGATTTTAGATTGATAAAAAATAGCTTTTTTTATGATTTAAATGTTGATAAGAAAGAGATGGAGATACTATATCATAAAATGAAAAATGAGTATGATTCAAAAAAGATAGGGTATTATCATCTTATAGAGCAGGATATAAAAGATATAAAAAGATATAAAAAAGAGCTTACTTGGGTAAAAAGAGTTGTTATTGTTGGTATAGGGGGTTCGTCACTAGGCACAAAAGCTATACATCAGCTTTTATATATGACTAAAAAAAAGAGAAAAAAAATCTCTTTTTTGGAAAGTGTAGGACCAAATGCTATTAATGCTGTTTTATCTAAAGTTGATTTTGAAGATACTCTTTTTTTGATTATTTCAAAATCAGGTGGAACGATAGAAACTATTTCAAATTTTAAATACATACTTAAAAAATATAGAGTAAATTTAGATGATGAAGATGATAAAAAGCATTTTTGTATTATTTCTGATAAAGATTCAAATTTGGATAGATTTGCAAAAAAGTATGATTTAAAAAACTTTTATATACCTAAAAATGTGGGTGGAAGGTTTTCTGTTTTTAGCACAGTAGGTTTAGTTCCACTGGCAATAATAGGCTATAAAATAGAGAACTTTTTAGAAGGTGCAAAACTTTTAAGGGATAGATTTTTTGATTTTAAATATGACAATCTTTTAAAAAAAGCTATTTTTATATCGAAAAACCATAAAAGGTTTCCTATAAATGTATTATTTTCATATTCAAGCACATTTAAAGCTTTTAACGAATGGTATGTTCAACTATGGGGAGAGAGTTTAGGTAAAATAGATAAGAATGGAAATAGAGTCGGATTAACTCCTGTAGGGCTTGTTGGTTCTATAGATCAACACTCATTTTTGCAGCTTTTAACTGAAGGTCCTCTCGATAAAACTGTAACTTTTATCAGGGTAAATGATTTTAAAAATGATATTAAAATACCAAATATAAGTTTGGATTTTTTAGAGAGTTGTGATTATGTAAATGGTTATACTTTCAATGAACTTATCAATGCTCAATGTGATGCTACATTGAAGAGTGTGGTTAAAAATGGAATGAATGTAGATTTGATAGAGATAGATGATTTTAGTGAAAAAAGTATAGGATACTTGGTATTTTACTTTGAATTACTCACATCACTTACTGCAATAAAACTAAACATAGATGCCTATAATCAACCAGGAGTTGAAGAGGGCAAAAAGATTTTAAAAAATAGATTTCAAGAAAAACAATCTCGCACTTAAATTTGGAGGTTTTCGTTCGAAACTGTAAAACCTGCATAGTGAACAAATCCTGCTCTAAAATCCCAACCTTTAAGTGTGAGGAGTATGTCAAAAATTTTATAGGTAACATAGCGGTTGAGTTGAGAAATCACAGCAAATACTCAAAAATTTAGCAATATCCTTTTCAATTCATCCCCGTCTTAGAGAACGGGGTTTTCGTAATAAAAATTATCTTTTTGAGAACTGTGGAGATCTCCTCGCTTTTTTCTTTCCATATTTTTTTCTTTCTACAACTCTTGCATCTCTTGTTAAAAGACCTACAGGCTTAAGTATAGCTCTAAAACTTTTATCAAACTTAGTTAATGCTTTTGAAATACCGTGTCTCAAAGCATCAGCTTGAGAAGAATAACCACCACCCAAGGTAGTAGCAATAATATCAACACTTTCAATTTGGTTAGTTATTTGAAGTGGTTGTAAAACTCTCTTTTTGATTATATCGTGACCACCTAGCCATTCATCAAGACTTTGCCCATTTATAGACATTTTACCGCTACCAGCTCTTAGCCAAACTTTAGCTACTGAAGTTTTTCTTTTTCCTGTTGCATATATTTTAACTGCCATTATTTACTACCTTTTGATTTACTTACTTGTGCAGTGTGAGGATGCTCACTTCCAGCATACACTTTTAGTTTTTTTAGCATTTGTTTACCAAGTTTTGTTTTAGGTAACATACCCCTAGCACCTAGCTTAAAAAGTTTTACAGGATTTTTTTCCAAAAGTTCTCCCAATTTTTCACTTTTTGTGCTTCCAAAGTAACCTGAATGTCTGTGATAGAACTTATTATCTAACTTAGCTCCAGTTACCTCAACCTTTCTAGCATTTATGATTATTACATAATCACCACAGTCAACATGCGGTGTGTAATAAGGCTTATGCTTACCTCTTAATAGTGTTGCTACCTCAGTTAAAATCCTACCAAATCTTTTGCCCTCAGCGTCGATAACAACCCAGCTTCTTTCCACTTCACTTGATTTAATCATATTAGTTGATTTCATTTGCAAAAAAACCTTTACTTTTAAATTGAACTCGGAGTATATTATATTTAAGCTTAAAATATACTTAAATTCAGCTATATTTCAGCTCAATTCCAGCCAAATTTCACGAAATTTTAAACTAAGCTTAAACATATTTTTACTCTTGTTCAAAAAGTTGGATTGTAAAATAATCGTCATACTTGCAAGTCCTTTTAATTTCTGCCATTGTAGTTTTACCAGTAGGCAGTTT
>CAZUPK010000026.1:0-4823 GCA_964622255.1 uncultured Campylobacterales bacterium | reverse complement strand
CAACTTGTAGAGGTGCTACTTGAACTTGTGCTTATTAGCAACCAATCATTTCCGTCAAATATATATCTATTTACCTTTTTATCACTAACTCTTACATAGGCTTTATCTCCTTTTTTTGCTACAAGATTATTTAACTCATCTTTAGATGAAAGGATATTTGATATCGTGGTTGTTTTTACTATTTTAGTATTTGTGTTAGATGCTTTTAGTTGCCACTTATTGTTTTTATATACATATGTGAAGTATCCTCCATTGCCATCTGGTTTATACCAAGGTTTTGATCTATCACTAGGCTCATCTTTTGATATGGTTCCGTTTGTAGGTAGAGTGGATAAAAGTTGCAATGCTTTTGGACCTAGAGTTATACTTATGCTAAGATCATCATTGACTATAGCTGTTGGTAAAAGTTTTGAAGAGTTCTTATAAAACTTAATCTCATTTTTTGTTAGCTCTCTTTTAAAAAGACCTTTATAATTAACATAGTTGTTTTGTAAAGAGAAAGAGATATCATCTGTTTGATTATCCGATAAAAAAAGATCGCTATCGACACCGTAGTTATTTATAAGTTTCTTTTTATCTATATTTTTATCGGCATAGTCAAGTATGTATTGATTTACATACTCATTTATACTATTTACTTTTATAATCATCTCATCTATTTTTTTAGCTCTAGCTAACTCTACTGCAACACTATCTTTGTTGGCACCCATAAGGGAGACACAAGAGAATATAAACAGTAGTAAAGCAGTAAAAATTTTTTTCATTTATTATCCTTAGTTTATTTATCTTTGCTCATACATAAATAATTTGTATAAGAATAGTCACAATGTCCATCATTATACCCACTTACACTACCATCATTATTTAACCATATACCAAGCCAACAAGATTTATAATAGTCACCGTTTGGTTCAGATATATTAGTTCTATTTGATATCCAAAAGTTTCCTCCATTTATACTTTTCCAGCCATAGTTGCTTGCATCTATTGAACTTCCATCTTTATAAGAATTCATAGGTTTACCAGAAGTCCAACCCCAACTTGTATAGTGACTAGAATTATGTGTTGGGTGATATATACCCAATGGTCCAGCTTTTGAATAACCACTTAAATTTATTTTTTTTATATCTTTTAAGTATTTCATTCCTGCCAAATATTCTTCTTTATTTTTTGGTGCAAACAACATAAGCCCTAAATCTTGACAACTATTTTTATCTGAAACTTTATATGTTCTTTTTCCATTTTCGATGTAATATAAAGTCAATTTTGTTTTCATATCACAATAAACTTGTAAGGATTTTTTGTTGCCACTTTCACCATCGGGATCTATAGTATATATACCACTTTTATATAGTTTTATATCTTTACAACTTTTAGCTACAATAGAGAAAGTGATTGTTTTAAGTGTATTAGAGTCAATATTGTCATTTATTGCAACAAAATTATTTCCATCAAAGACATATCTGATGTATGTTCCGTTTTGTTTTATTAAAGCAAAATCACCTTTTTGAACCTTATCTTTATATTGTTTAACTTCTAGATAATTTTCTATCAAAAATAAATTTCTTGCTAATAAAGAAGTACTTATGTTACTTACAAGTAAAGCTAAGATTAGAGTTTTTAATTTCATATTATATCCTTCTACCAAAAATTTTTTATTAAATCGACAAATATATTTTTTATTTTAGAATGAAAAACAGCATACAAACTTCATCACAAAAGTTTTCTCCAGAATTTTTTTCAAAACATTTCCACTCCGGTTTACCGTTATTGAAAGAACAATACTTTGTGCATGCATCCTCTTTTGAAACTTTTATAGCTCCAAGAGTATTTTGGTTACACACTGAAGCGGTAAGTATTTTATTACCTGAAGTTGTAACAACTTTTGCCCAACCATCTTTTGTCTTTACATAAGAGATTGCACTCTTATCATCTTCTTTTAGATATACTATCGTGCCTATAGGTGCTTTTAGCGAAAAAAGTTCATTTTTACTAAAGACTATAGATGGTATCTCTTGATAATTGTTACTTGCTACATCTTTTATCTCATTTAGTTTAGCTATATGCTCTTTTGCTCTTTGTGAGATAAGATAATAAAACTTTTTCGTAGTTGCATCAAATTTTGCACGAGGGTGTAAAAGTGTAGAATTTTTGACCAATGCTATAAGTTTTTCGCTACTTTTTTGTGGTAAAGCATTTGTAAAGATTATTTTTTGAATATTTTTATCAAAACTGATACTCATAGTTGAGTCGTAACCTTTAAAGATGATATCTGGTAATGAAAAAGCTTTTTTTAAATTTTCATTGTTTATAACAATATTTTTCGTAGTGGACTTTATAATAAAACTATTTGCATATTCATAAAGAGAATTCATCCTTTTTATAACATCTTGCATCTTCTTTGCACGAGAAAGTTCGAGTGCTATACTATCGTTTGTAGCAGAGAAAAGTATGGAAAATGAAAATAGTGACAGGATAAAAATAGTAAACAATTTTTTCATTTTTTTATTCCTTCGCAAAAATCTGTTTACTATATCGGCATATTTTGAAAAAAGTTTATAGCTTAATAGGAGTTTTGCAAAACTTTGCAAGGCTCCTATTTTTATCAGTTGTTCATATTTTTTATTATCTCACTGTTGCTTAAAGCTCTGTTGTATATCCTAAAGTCATCCATATAACCTTTGAAATAGTCCCAACCTGCCTGTCTGGTTCCTATCTGTATCGGTTGATTTTTAACATTTGATAAGAGACCGGAACTATTCATATATTTTGAAGCATATGAATGAGAGGTGGTTAGTTTTCCGTTGATATATAGTTTTAGTCTTTTGTTTTTAGCATCTCTTACCATAGTTATGTGTTGCCATACTCCAAATCCTTTTCCATAGTCAATAGCCTCTGAATAAGAGCTAGTATTATTTCCGTTTGCTATATGAGCCCATACTCTACCGGTTGAACCATAATTTTCAAAGACGATACCTAGTTGATGATTGGTATTGCTTTTTGAAAACACTCTTGCCCATCTTGTAGCTCTATATGGTTTAACCCAAACTGAAACTGTAAAGCTTTTGTTTGAACTTGCAAAATCATAGCTTGTAGCCTCTATAAAGCTGTTGTTATTTCCCGGAAAGTAAGCAACTTTACTTTTTCTTTGACTATCGTAAACAAAACTTACCCCTCCTTTTTTTACTCCATCTCTATGATTTCCACTACTATCTTTTGCATCACCGTCAAATTTATATTCGGCTATGAGACCTGGGAGGTGGTTTTGATCGTTACTATTATTAGGTAATATTTTAACCATTTTCTCATTTGAAAATCTACTTTCCAAGCCATCAACTATGCTTTTTGCTTTAACTTTATATGTTTTTGGTGAAAGATCTTTAAATTTCACTTCAAAGTGACCATTTTTATCCGCTAAAGTTGTTGTATAAAAAGAATTATCAACATATATATCAACTTTTGCATTTGCTTCAGTGGTTCCTGTTAGTTTATAGTAGTCATCTTCTCCATCAACGATAGTTGCACCGTGATTTACTCCGTCGTGTCCGTGTCCGCTTTTGTCTGCAAAAGGATTGCTTCCTTCAAAATCATAGTGAGCTATGAGAGAGTTTTTATCAGCTATGCTTCCATTTGAGACTATTTCAACTTCTTGTGGAGAAAGGGCTTTGTTGTATAGTTGAATATTACTTATTTTAGATTTTGAATAATTATTTGTATATAAAAATCCTCCTATTATAGGATCATCGGTATATCCATTATAAAATTTTGCTTTTGCTAATTTTGTCCAAGCAGGGTCATAAACACTTCCAATTAATTTCCCATTAATATATAAATAAAATTTTCTTTCATCCCCATCAAATACCATACTTACTTTATATTTTACATTATTCTCAATCTTATATTTTATATTGTGAGCTATATCTCGATTAGTATTGCCTACATTATAAAAATGAAAACTATTTGCTTCTATGGTGGTTCCGTCATTTAAACTTTTATTTGTTGATGTATAATAGAAACCATATCCTCTTTGGTTTCTCCAATACCAAGGTGCTGGCTCGTGATTTGATAAAAAAGTAACTAAATCATCACTGTATTTTATAAATTCAAAAGATATAGTAGCTTTTGTTAAATTCCCTAAAGGATTATTTTTTATAACAAACCAATCATTTCCATCAAATTTTGCTACTTTTTCTTTTATTTTTTCTACTTTTGTTATTACTGGAGCCTTGATAAGCTCCAAACTACCATCACTAAACTTGATAAGTTCAACTCCTCTTACTATCTTAGTCTCACTCTGTTTTGTGATAAGGTAGCTTCCGTCGCTTTGTTTTGAGATTTTATAGTTTGATTTGCTACCCTCCAGTATCAAAGTATCATATCCTCTTCCGCCATCTATGTAGTCATTTCCGGCTTTTGGGGTGATGGTATCATCTTCATCTTTTGCTATGAGTATATCTATGCCGTTAGTTCCTATGAGATTGTCTTTTTTAGGAGCTGAGCCAAAAGGTATGAGTTTAGGACTGCCGTGAGGAGTTAGGTTATGGTTGTTTCCTGATTTGTCCGCATAAGGATTTGCTCCTTCAAAGTCATAGTAGGCTATAAGATGTGATTTATCAACTATGCTTCCTTTTGATAGCTCTTGGATCTCTTCTTGGGTTAGTGCTTTGTTGTATAAGATAATATTATCTTCTATTCCTTTAAAAAAATTACCATTAACATCTTTATTAAAACCTATGCTTTCTTTATTAGTTGGAAATCTAATATCTTGAGTTAATCTTGTATCTACAAATAAGTTATTATCAACATAACATTTTAAACTTTTA
>CAZUPK010000025.1:0-3317 GCA_964622255.1 uncultured Campylobacterales bacterium | reverse complement strand
TTTACTATGGCTTTTGCTATTTTTTTTCTTTCGTGTAGATAAAAATAGCTTTGCTTTACAACCAAGTCACCACTTATAAGTTGCTCTTTGGGATAAAATGTTCCACTATAGTTTCCGTGATAGTTAAACAAATGCAAAACTTTTCCAACTCTAACCTCTTCAGAGTTATCTTCGAGATTTATTTTATTGGCAAAAAGCCAGAGTTGAGTTTTGCAATGGAAATAGTAGTTGATGAGAGTGCCGGTTATCATAAAAAAATACTCCCACATTTATCTTGATAAGCAATCCTATCAAACTTACCATCTTTTATAAAATCTTCATAATTAGAGATATAAAAATACCCTCTATACTCATCACTATAATAAGTTTTTTGTCCCTCTTCATATTTGATGAGATTAAATGTAAAAAACTGCATAAGTGAGTTTATATACGACTTTTCATATTTCATTTGAGTAAAATTTTCTATCTCATTAAGCTCTTTAAATCTATCCCATACTTTTTGACCATCTAAAGAGTCATCTGTTAGATAGTTTTTGATTCGTTCATCCTCAAACTCTTTTACACCTTTGTATTTTTTTAAATCAATTTGAAATGGAAAGAAAAGTGTCATATTTTGGGAGTTTATAAGTGTCATAGTTTTGCTTATCTCTTTATAATCAAGCTTCATTACAAGAGATGAAAAGTTATCTATATTGGTTTCAACCCCACTCTCATATCTTAGTCCATTTTGTTTTATAACCTTTAAAACATCATTGTAATAATCTGCATAGTTTTTGTCTCTCAATATCATTTGATACTTCTCTTTAGTCAAATCAAAACCCAAACGATTATCACCTTTATAAACTTTTATTGCATCATCCATATCAAAAAAGTAAACTTTTGCATTTTCTTTTTTGCAACTTCTGTTTATCCTGCCCATAAACTGCTCTTCACTATCAAGAGTGGATATATCTTTAAATCCTAAATCCATATCTATATCTACACCAGCCTCTATCACTTGAGTAGCTACTATGATGATAGGCTTATCTTCTTTTGTTTTATTTATGACATATTGTCTATAAGCTTTATTATCATCTCCACTTAGCTCATAGACATTGTCATAAATCTCTTTGATTTGGTTATAAAACTTTCTTGCTCTTTGTTTTGTGATAAATTCAAATAAAATCTTTTGATAATCACCTTTAACCTCACTAAAAAACTCTTCTAACCTATCAAGCTCTATTTTTCCCTCTTTTAGAAGTAAAAAATCAACCTCTACTCTATCTTTGAAGTAACTACTAGTAAAAAACTCATCTCTTTTATCTGGACTAATCAAATCAACAAAATTATCTTTTTTTTCTAAAAAATAGTCAATTTTTGGCAAAGTAGCCGACATAATGATAATCTTCATATTAAGAAATTTTGCATACTTATCAAAAAACTCCACCATATACCACCAAAGATGATTATTGTAACTTTGTATTTCATCCAAGATAATTACACTATTAGCTAACTGCCATAGTGGAAAGTTATCCTCTTTTGAAGTGCCAAATAAGATATTAAAAAGTGCCACATGTGTTGTTATGATTGTAGATGAGTGAAAAAAAAGTCTGTTGATATATGATTTGTCATATTTTGCTTCATCTTCTTCTTGGTTTTTATCCATCTGTATAGGTGTTATGAAGTTGATAACTTCCATATCCAAGCTATCTTGAAAAATATCTTCAAAGACACTTTTAGTCTGTTCTACTAAGGTATTAAAAGGAAATATATAAAAAAGTTTATTTAACTTTGCATCATTTTCTAGCAGTTTCAAAGCAAGATTTATAGATGTGATAGTCTTACCGCTTCCTGTAGGTGCTTCAAGATAGTAGATATTTTTGTTTCTTAACAAATTATTTTCAGCTTCTTTGAAAATCTCATTTCTTAGTCTATTTATACCTTTAGGTTTTGGTAGATTTTTGATAAAACTATCAAATTTTTTATTTAACTCTATTTTGCTTTTCTTTGTAAATAGTCCGAATTTTTTGATAGGAAACTTTACCATATACTCAGTTGTGGCATAATAATCGGATGAAACAAGTAAAGAAAAAAGAAGCTTGTTTAAGATGTAAAACTCAAAATATGGGATATCAAGTCTATCTAAATAGTTTTGATAATTTTGGACTTCTTTTTCATCTTTTCTATACTCTTCAAATTGGCTTAACTTTCCGTGATGTTTAGATATGGAATAAGAAAAACTATAGAGTATAAACTCTAACTTATACTTTTGTAATCTTTTAAAAGTTTGTAATTTTTGTTGATAGTATCTAAGATACTCATCCGAAGAGAGTTTTGAGTGAGAAGTGCTTTTGGTTGAGTTACAAAACTCTTTAAACTTGGAATTATTCATCTTTCTAGCTTGAAAAATAGGATTTTTTTTACCCAAATCGTGCAAATATATAACATCTATAAACATCGTTTTAATTAACTCAAAATTATCTTTATCGATACTTTTTATCAAATCATCAATCAAACCCTCTAAATTTTTATCTTTGATGATTTTATAAAAATACTTTAGTGTTAAATCACTATGCTCTTGTAGTGTCTCATTTGGATAGTGTGCCAAGATAGATTTATCTATACCAAATTTAGATAAAGGTGTAGTTTTTATCTTCATAGCAATATGTATCTTTTGGTGTTATTGAGGGTTCAAAGTTAGTAAATACAACACTCTCATACTCATAAAAGTGATATTTCTCTTGCAATCTCATAGGAAAAACCTCTTTAAACATATATGGAGCATCATCGCTTTCTCTATGATATTCATAAGAGTTTGTATCGATAAATAAAGAGTCAATATAATACTCTCCATCTATATCAAATAGTTTATCGCTTAATTTTAACTCTTTGACATCATCAATATTTGCGATATGATCATTTTTTCCCAAGTATGGAATGAAAACAGCTTTTTTAGCTAATAAATACTTTTTAAATAGCCTATATTCATCACTACTATCATCTAAAATCATTATTTGCCAAGCAGGATTTTCAAGCCACTGCTCTCTTACTATCAAATTTCCACCCTCTTCTTTACTCGCATATCCAACAGAATTGTTAAAAACTTGTATCTTTTTACTAAAGTATCCATACTTAGCCAATGGGATTATAGAAACCTTTATATGTTTTAGCTTCTCATAAAATTCAGGATAACCGTCATCATACTCTAAGCTACCCTTTTTTAATCCCCTATTTTTTTCAAACAACTGAGTATATCCACCATACCCGACTATCGCCCCAAGCAAACCTAAAAGTGCGATTTTGTGGATATTGTTATAGGTAAAATATGCATATTGATT
>CAZUPK010000024.1:0-33204 GCA_964622255.1 uncultured Campylobacterales bacterium | reverse complement strand
CTAAAGCTTGGTTAAAACTTACCGTTTTTGCTATCAAAAGTATTGGCAAGGTAAGCAAAACTATACCTCTTTTCATATCCCCTCCTCATTTTTTATCTCTATATATTTAAACAGTTCATCTATAAAACTTGTTAATATCTGACTGTTATAGTTTGAAAGCAGTATAACTCCTTCTGCCATAACAAACAATCCTTGTGAAAACTTTTCACTATCCTTTTTTAAAACTCCACTCTCTTCTCCACTTTTTAGTATATCTTTTAGCCACTTTATATATTTTATTTTTATAGATTTTTTAAAATCCACCATTTCACATTTTGGTTGATTTAAACATATAGAAACAAACTCTCTATAGAGTTTTCTTCGTTTTATATTTTTTTTATCTTCAGATATACACAGTCTAAAAAGTGCTAAAACTTTTTCCTTTATAGTTGAAACCCTTTTTATCTTCTCTTCAACCTCTTTGTCATAACATCTATATTCAGATTTTACTATCTCATAGATAATATCCTCTTTTGAACTAAAATAGTTATAGATACCTCCCTTTGATATATTTGCATAGGATGCAACTTGAGAAACTGTTATATTTGCAAAACCTTTTTTTAGCACCAAATCAACACTTTTCCTAGCTATCTCTTCTCTTTTTTTTTCTACATCAACAACCCTAGGCATATTGTTCCTTTATTATGACCAATAGTCATTATAAAAATAAAAACTTAAAGTATATTGAATTTTTTGATTAATAGCATTTGTGAAAAAATAACATTACTTCTTACATATGTATTACTAGAAAAATCAAAGATGGATATAAGTATAGAAATAGTCTTTACACAATGCTTACAAGAAGTTTTATACAATCTTATTTATTAGTTACAAATGATGAGGGTATAGATGTCCAGCAAAAAGGGTTAGGAGTAATTAATACAAAAAAATGTATTCAAACTAAAGAACCAACAGAAGAAAAAAAAGAGACGATACGACAAACTGTTATAAAAATGAAAGAAGAAAAAAGTATATCATATGATGAATTTTTAAATAAAATTTTTGATAATTTAAAAATTCCTCAAAATTGTAGGACAAAATTAAAAAAAGGGTTGATAGATTTTGAAATAGAAGAGTTCAATAAAGAACAAACTATACACTATATAGAACAAAATAAAAAATTTTGCAAATGATGAAAAAGTATATTTTTAATTTAAGTGAAGTTATATATAATAAAGTATTTCCACAATATAGAGTAAAAACTATGCAAAAGCAAAAAAGATTTTAAACCAAGTTGGACTTAATTACTCTCAAGCCATTAATGTTTTTAACAAAATATGATAGTTATCAACAGAAGTACCAATATGCAAAAGATTGCAAAAAATATAAATAATAAGTTGAAAAATTTTTAAAGATAGAGGAAAGGATAGAAAAGACAAAAAGTGAAAAATAGTAACATAAGTAATCTTTTTTTAAATTTTTAGAGCGATTTTATTAGAATTTTTTTCATAAAAAACTATACTTTACTTATGAAAACTTTAACTATATATTTACCGATTAGTATTTTATTGTATATCTTAGTAAATTTAAGTGGGAGTTTTTTGGCTAAAACTCTTGCCTTTTCCTACTTGGTTTTTATTCCTCTTTTTGTGATAGGTATGGTTGGGATATATTTTATTATTAAGATATATAGAGAAGAAAAAAGATGCTTTTCTTTTAATAAAATCATTTCTATAATAACCATACTATTTTTTATCTCACTCTCTTCAAACTCACTACTTTTAAGCACATATGATGGTGAAAAGATTTTTGACTATCAAGTTTTATCACTAAATGAAAAACTCCCTATAATGGTGGATAAATATACAAGATTTGATAGAGTATATATTAAAGATAACAATATCTTTTATCTATATACTATTACAAATATCACCAGTAAAAAGGTAAATAAAGATTTGATAACACTAGCCTTAACTGATAAGATATACTCAAGTGTTGGAAAACTTGACTTGATGATTTTAAAATTTTCTAAAAAACCTAGAGTTATAAACTATATCTTCAACGATAAAAAAAATAATTTTCTAACTAAAGTAGAAATAAAGCTTAACTAAGTATAATGGAAATCAAATCCTCCGATTTATATAAAATCCACAAGATAACACAATGATGTTGTTGAAAAATTAAAAATTTGAGGATAATCTTATGGCTATATGCCAAAAATGGAGAAATATGACATTTTCAGATTTTAAGTTTAAAGATGAAATCTTTAAAGCAATCAAAGATGCAGGGTTTATTGAGCCAAGTCCTGTTCAAAAAGAGGCTATACCTTTAGTGCTTAAAGGATATGATTTAGTTGCACAAGCATATACAGGAACAGGAAAGACTGCAGCATTTGGACTACCTATATTGAACATGTTACAACTTAACGGTTCAGTCGAAGCAATAGTTATAGTTCCAACAAGAGAACTAGCAATGCAAGTTAGTGATGAGGTATATAGATTTGGTAAACATTTGGGAATAAATACTGCAACAGTTTATGGGGGAAGTTCATATAACAGACAAATAAAGCATATAAACAATGCTACCGTTGTAGTAGCAACTCCGGGAAGGTTTTTAGATCTTTTAAGCACAGGTAAAATAAATATCTCACCAAGGTTTATGGTTTTGGATGAAGCCGATGAGATGCTTGATATGGGATTTTTAGATGATATAAAAGAGATTTTTTCATATCTTGATAAAACTAGACAAACACTTATGTTTAGTGCTACTATGCCTCCGGCTATAAAAGAGTTAGCAAAAACTATACTTTACAGACCAAAATTTGTAACTATTACAAAAAGAGACTCGACAAACACTAACATAAAACAAAACTTCTATGTGGTTGATGAGTGGGAAAGAGATGATGCCCTTATAAGACTACTTGATTATAAAGATCCTACAAAGAGCATCATCTTTTGTAGAACCAAAAAAGAGGTTGATAGGCTTAGCACTCTTCTTAGTTCTAAAGGTTACTTAGCAAAAGGACTTCACGGAGATATGGAGCAAAGACAAAGGGAAGAGGTTATAAGAGCTTTTAAAAAAGGAACTATTGAAGCTTTGGTTGCTACAGATGTTGCAGCTCGTGGACTTGATGTTAGTAATGTTAGCCATGTTTTTAACTATCACATACCATTTGATAGTGAAAGTTATGTTCACAGGATAGGAAGAACAGGTCGTGCTGGTAAAGAGGGTATGGCTATCTCTATAGTAACTCCTAACGAGTTTAAAGCACTTCAAAAGATACAAAAAGATGTAGGAAGTAGCCTTGAATCAAAAATTATTCCTACTATCAAAGATGTTCAAGTTAAAAGAAGAGGTTCTCTTTTAGAAAGTGTAAAAAATCAAAAAATAAGTGATTTGGCTAGAGATTTAGTTGATGCACTTAAAAAAGATTTTGTTGATGAAGATATAGCTTTAAAACTAGCTTCTATGATGTATAGTGAAAACGATATAGCAGGAAGTGACAGAATAGGTAAAAACAAATCGGAAATCTCTAAAATAGCCCAAAGAGCTAAATATGAAAAAAGTAGCAAAAATAGAAGTCGCAGAAGAAATAACCATAGCAAAAACAGCAGAAGAAGAGATGGAAACAAAAACAATAAAAATAAAAATAGCACAAGGAGATAATATATGGCAAGAAATGCAATAAAAACAACTGATGAATTTAAAACTTTTGTTAAAGAGAAACAAAAAAAAGCTGGATATAAAAATCCTATAGGTTTTGGTATAGCAAGAGTTGATAGAGGTCAAAAAAACAGTGATAAAATCCTGCAAGCAACTTTTCCATTTGTAAACTGGAAAGAAAACTACGGAAGTGCCACAGTTTTTATAGCTAGTTTAGAAGAGATAGGGATAAAAGTTGATTTTAGTAAAAGTGAATTTGTAGCCCCTATCACAAAAGAGTTTTTAGAGTGTGCAAAAGCACTTTTTAACCCCTATGTTGATGAAGCAATAGAAGATAAACATAAAAATATCCAAGTTGTTTTATCCATCTTAGAGTTAGCAGAGTCTGGAGTTGTAGATATTACAGAAGCTTTTGAAGTGGTATTTGTCTTTGAAGATGATACTCCAAAAAGTGTAGAAGCAGTCTATCTAAAACTATATGCACTATCACTTGGAAAAGCTCCACTTAGAGGTATAAACTTAAATGGTGCATTTGGTGTTTTACACAATGTAGCTTGGAGTGGGAATATGCCTATAGAGTTAGAATGGCTAAGAGAAAATGAAATAAGTTTAAAAGTTGATGGTATGTATCCAGAAATAAGCTCTGTTGATAAATTTCCAAGATTTTTACAACATATCATACCTGCTGATAACACTCGTATCCTTGACTCAAGCAAAGTTAGAATGGGAGCTCAACTAGCACCCGGAACAACTGTAATGCCAGGAGCTAGTTATATAAACTTCAATGCAGGAACTTTGGGTCCGGTTATGGTAGAAGGAAGAATCAGCTCTTCAGCAATAGTTGGAAGTGGAAGCGATGTTGGTGGTGGAGCAAGTATTTTAGGAGTTTTAAGTGGAACTGATGGAAACCCTATAAGTATAGGCAAAAACACACTTTTAGGTGCAAACTCCGTAACAGGTATCCCTCTTGGAGATGGTTGTATAGTTGATGCCGGAGTTACAATACTAGCAGGAACAAAGATATTTATAGATACAGATGAATTTAACAAGATAAAAGATGCAAACCCTAAGTGGGATGCTAAAAATATGGATATCTTTAAAGGAAAAGATTTAGCCGGATTAAACGGTATCCACTACCGACAAGATAGTATCACAGGAGAGATAAAAGCTTTTAGAAGCACAAGAAAAGTAAAACTAAACGAGGAACTTCACTAAAATATGAACCGTAAAGCTATAAGTGTGATATACTATCAAACTCAAGTTAAATTCCACTTGAACAAAATAGTAATTTGTAGTATAATGCAGATACAGAAGGATACATTATGAAGAAAGCTATAAATATCGGGATGAATGAAACCTTATTAACAGATTTAAATTCTTATGCTCAAGAACTGGAGTGTTCACGCACATATATTATTGAAAAAGCTGTAAGCACTTATTTTGATACATTAAGAGAATGATATTTTAGTTATCACACTCATTAGAATTACTCACAGAAAAGAAGTTTACTAAGAGTTTAACAAAACCTTGGAGAGAAATATTTGACCCTAACGACTCAAATATTTCTCAACTCAGTCGTTACTATGCATCAGACTAACAATAAACAACTTAAATAGAGCAGTTAATTTTTCACCGCTCTTGCCATATCCCACATAGGCATAAAAATACCAAGAGCCAACATCAAAACCATACCCGCTATAAATCCTATCAAAATAGGCTCAATATAACTTGAAAGATTATCTATGATATTGTTAAACTTATCTTTATAGTATTCACTTACTTTTTCCAGCATAGCATCTAAGGCACCACCGGCTTCTCCAGCTTTTATCATCTGTATAAGCATACCCTCAAAAAGTTCTGTCTCTTTAAAAGCATCTGTTAAATTTGAACCTCTTTCTACTTGAATTTTTACTATGGAGAGCTTCTCTTTTATCTGTTCATTGTCTATTGTTAAAACTGCAGTATCTAGTGCGTCAGCGATAGGAATACCAGCCCTTACAAGTTCGGTAAATATAAGCATAAACCTACTCATAGATGCATAAAAGATAAGATTTCCTATCAGATATATTTTTAAATAATATTCATCTGCTTTTTCTTTATACTCATCACTATTTTTATACATATGATTATGATATACAACTACAGCTATAATGACTGCTAAGATAAAAAATCCATAACTGTTTATCGTATGTTCTAAAAACAGAAGTATCTTAGTTGGTGCAGGAAGATCTGCTCCAAGCTTCTCAAAAATCTCTTTAAATTTTGGAACAACATATACCATCAAAATAGTAAAAGCTATAGCAATAGCGACTATAACAGTTATAGGATATCTAAGAGCTGACTTTAACTTTTTAGAGTTTTCCATCATTTCTTCTAAAATATCACCTAACTTACTTAAACTCTCACTTATATTACCGGTGCTTTCTCCAAGCTCTATCATAGCTACGGTTACATCACCAACTTGATATTGATACTTTGCTATAGCTTCAGTTAAACTCTTTCCTGAGTTTAAATCTTCATCTATTTGAGAAAATATCTCCTTTAATTGAGGATTTACAGTAGATTTTGTAACCTCTTTGATACTATCGTGGATAGATATACCAGCATTTGTCATAACTGCTAATTGTCTTATGGCAGAAACTAAATACTCTACATTTGCTCTTTTTTGAGAAACTTTTCCAAAATACTTCTCTTTTAAATCTTTAAGTTGCTCTTCCAAGGGAGGTGCAACCTCCTTTATCTTTAACACTGTAGCACCTGAGAGTTTAGCTTTAGCCAAAGTTATAGCATCTCTTCTTGAAACAGCCTTTAAAAGAGTTTTATCTCTCTTACCATTTTTAAAAAAGTTTACCTCATAATAATTTATCATGATTTTGCCACCCTATATGCCTCTTCTATAGTTGTTTTTCCTTGACTAGCTCTGATAACGGCATCTGCAAACATAGTCATAAATCCTTGTTTTAGTGCATACCCTAACATATCCTCTTTACTCTCTCCTCTAGCTATCATACTTTGTAAGTGTTCATCTACTGTCAAAACTTCACTTACCATCTCCCTTCCGATATATCCACTATCCATACACTTATCACAACCTTTTGCCTTATAAAACTGATAACCGCCACTTGGGATATATGGACTAACCTGTTCTAGGACATCATCAGGAAGTGTAGTTGGAACTTTGCAGTGAGGACATAGTCTTCTAACAAGCCTTTGAGCCTGTATAGCAACTAAAGCACCACTAACTAAGTATGGTTCTATTCCCATATCAACTATCCTAGTTATCGCACTTACAGCATCATTTGTATGAAGTGTAGAAAAAACTAAGTGTCCGGTTAGCGATGCTTCAACCGCTATTTTCAGGGTTTCCCTATCCCTAACCTCACCAATCATAATAATATCGGGATCTTGTCTTAAGATACTCTTAAGTGCAGATGCAAAAGTTAGGTTAGCTTTTTCATTTACCTGAACTTGTTGTATAAGATTCATCTGATACTCAACTGGATCTTCAACTGTTATAATCTTTCTTTTAACATCTTTTATAGCATTTAATCCTGCATATAAAGTTGTAGTTTTACCACTTCCAGTAGGTCCTGTTACAAAAATAATCCCATAAGGAGAGTTCATAGACTCTCTAAACTTTTTATAGTTTGTTGGATGCATACCAAGGTCTTCTAATTTAATCATAATCTTAGACTTATCCAATATCCTCATAACAATACTCTCTCCAGTCATTATAGGAAGAGTTGACATCCTAAAGTCATAGTTTTTATCCATAACAACAGTGGAAAATCTTCCATCTTGAGGCTTTCTTTTTTCTGCAATATCCAAGTTTGCTAAAAGTTTTATTCTAGATCCAAGTGGCGGATAGATATCTTTATCAAAAACAAATATCTCTTTAAGCATTCCATCTATTCTAGTTCTTACCACACAGTTAGTCTCTGTCGGCTCTATATGTATATCACTTCCACCACTTATAATAGCAGTTTTTAAGATAAGCTCTATAAGCTTTAATATCCCTGAACTCTCTCCAACTGCTTCACTAGCACCAGTTCTAAACTCATCCCTAATCTCAGCTATTAAGTCTTTTACACTTTCACTTTTTTCTATATTGTGAAGATGTTTTTCTATCTGCTGTGGATTTGCTAAAGCAACTTTTACAAGTTTATTTTTTGAAAGTTTGTTTAGTGCATCAATAACACTCAAATCCATAGGATCTTTTACTACAAAATAAAAATTTAAATCATCCTCTTTATATGGCAATGCTCCAATTTTTGATAATTTTTCATATCCTAAACGACTAGCAATAGAGTAGTTTACATCTATATTATAAAGATCTACATACTCATAATTTGTCGCTTTAGAAAACTGTTCCAAAAACTTATCAAGGTCAACAGAAAACTCTTTATATATAGTGCTAATTGTTATAACAGAGCTTTTCACAGCCTCTATAAGTAAAAGTATAAGTGTATCTTGATTTACCAAACCATTATCTATCAAAATAGAACCTAAGTCATCATCACTCTTTTGATATTGTAAAGCTATAGTATTATATTTAGCTTCATCGATAATCCTATTTTGAAGTAAAAAATCCAATATTGCGATACTATTTTTCCCTCTCATTTTTCTATCCTATTTAATAATTTATTTTTTTTAATCATATATACTGTTATACTGTTCAACTTCTAATAAGTTCCCTCATATCCCAAAGTTTTAAGTGAAACCTTTTTAAATGGATTTACTATATGAGGTGTTATGATAATCACCAACTCCTCCTTAACATCAGTTGTAACATCTTGTTTAAAAGCATTACCCAAGAGTGGTAAGTTTCCTAATATAGGAACTTTTTTAACACTCTTGCCTTTTGAACTACTTATAAGTCCACCTAAAACTATTCTTTCACCATCTTTTAACTTAACAACTGCTGACATCTGCTGTTTTTTAAGATCTGGCGGTATAACTCTAACACCATTTTGTGTCTGAACTTGACCATTTATACTACTTATGGATGGATTTATTTTAAGTATAATCTCATCATTATCTGTAATCTCCGGAGTTATATCAAGTAAAACTCCGGCAAATACACTTCTTACAACCTCATTTTGTCCTGTTGCAGAACCGCCTGAACTAACTTGTGAAACTGATTGCAATATCTTATAGTAGAGTTGCTCACCTGAACTAAAGATAGCCGGTTGATTATTCATAGTTGTTATCTTTGGATTTGACATAGAACTAACATTACCTTGAGTATTCAAAAAGTTCAAAATATTTTGTATAGACATACTTCCACTAAGTCTTATATATTTTCCATAGTCTTTTTGACCTGTTCCCCACTTGGTTATCATATTATCTTCTATTTTAGCTACTCCATAGGAGTTTATACTTTCATAGTTTGTTGTTACATTTTGAAAATTATATAATTGACTCCAATCAATACCTGTACTTTTAGAGTTATCAAGTCTCACAGACAGTATTTTTACATCTATAGTAACTTGCTTATGAAGTCTTCTCATCATATTGTCTAAGTATGAAGCTATCCTTCGAACCTGTGATGCCGTTCCACTAACCGTCACAAGTCCGGCTTCTTTATTTATAATAGGATCAGGAGCTTTAAACTTATCTAAAGGAGAATTTATAATAGAGTGTAACTCCTTTTGTATAGTGCTCCAAAATTTAAAACTATCACTTGATGTGATTGTAGCTCCGGTTGTTTGAGCTCCCAGTGAAGGTTCATTACTTTCTTTAGGAGAATTAGGAGAAATAGTTGTCCCAAACTCCCTATTTGCCTCACTATCACCATTCATAGAGATATCAGTGTTGGAAGAGCCTTTTCTCTCACTATTTACATAGTCAATTTTAAAGGTTCTTGTTATAAGTCCACTTATTTTTAAAACATTTTTATCATATTTATATTGCAACCCTTTTGAACTTATAAGAAGTTTAAATATATCATCTAGCTTCATATTATAAATATTTATACCATAAAGTTTCTCATTTAACTTATCATTTGCAACACTATCAATACTAAGCATACTAAATCCACACTCGCTACTTAACTGATTTAATATATCATATGATGAAACCTTCGTAGCTACTTTTATGTTAAATGCTCTTGCCTCACAATTCCTAGCACTAGCTACCGTTGTAAGCCCGAGTATCAATAAAATTGATAAAAGGTATTTTATCCTACTTAATAGTAATATTTGCATTTCTTTTCCTTAATGTTAGTTTTATTTTTATCTCTTTTCCTTTCAAAAATACACTATCTCCACTTATTGAAACTATTTTGTAATTATCAATACTTTGATATAAGCTATACCAACTCCCATTTATCATAACCTTATTTCCAAATATAGCCTCTAATAAAAATACCCGTTTTTTCTTAGCACCTTTTACTTCTCCTTTTTTCATTAGTTTTATAAAAGGAGTTTTTACCAAAGATATTTCACTTTCATCCAAACCAACTCTCTTTTGTGAAATTTTTTGAAACATATCTTGATACTTTTTTATCAAGTATGTTTTATCTTCAACAGAACCTTTGGGAACAATATTTGCCATTAAGCAAGTAATTACAGATAAATTTAATAAAATCCTTTTCATTTTAATACTTCATCCCCCATACAGATATTTTAAAGTAACTAGAAAGTTTATTATCCGGTTTTGTAATATTCATATCACTAACATCGACTACTAACTTACTCTCCTCTATCTTATTTAAAAATTTCATCATATCTTGATAGTTTGATTTTGTTTTTACCTCTATGGTTACAACCTGAGAAATTTTTTGAAAAGTTGGTTTAAAAAACTTGTTTGTTATCTCTTTTATTTCTAAACCATACCTCTTAGCAAGATATGAAATATTATCAACAAATTTTGCCCAATTTTCATCATTAAAAAGAAGATATGAAAGTTCATTTAAAGTATTATCCACATAACTTATTTTATATAAGATATTATCATAATCTTTCCTCCTATTTTTCACTAACATTTTCATTTGTTGCAATTTTTGTGGGCTATTTCGAGATAGATAAAACCTTTTTTGATTCACTTTTTTTTGCATAGATGAAACTTTATTAAATGCTTGATTTCTTCTCATATCCGTTTGAAAAAAAACAAATTGATAAACCATATATCCTATCAAAAGGGCAACCATCATATAGATAACATTTTGTTCACTTTGTTTTCTTGTCTTAAAAAAATTATCTATTTTCTTAAACAAACCATCTTTGTTATTATTGAAAGCTTCCATATAAACCTACCTTTATAGCACTTTTATAATATGAACTATTATTATCTTTTTTTATCAAGTTTGTACTCACTTTATATCTTTTATCTATAGATATATCTTTAATAAGTTCAGTTATAAATTTATCCTTTTTACTTTTTACACTGAGGATTATCTCCCTATTATGATTTTCAACTTTTTCAACTCTTGAACTATGTTTATTCACTCTTTTAAAAAGGTCATTTAAAACCTTTATTTTCATCACATAATTTACCTTTTTATTATATATTTCTTGCAATAACTTCGTTCTAAACTCCAAATCTTTGTTTTTTGATTTTAACTTATCCTCTATAGACTTTTTTTCTGCTAAAACATTTTTAAGTGCTTGTTTCATAGCGTCAACTTGAACTCTTAATCTTTGGTTTTCTATACTTAATCTATTATACTGTTGCTCAAACATATATGTTTCGTATATTTGATATATTGGATATGATAAAGATAGAATAAGTGATGCTGCTATAGTTTTTACTAACTTTCCACTAGGTCTTGTAAAAAAATCCGGTTCTTTTTTAAAGAGTGAAAAATTGTATCCATCATCCTTTTCATTTATATACTCTTTAGCATACACAATCATTATCTCAACTAAAGGGTCAAGGGATACTTCAGATGAATTTTTAGATATTTTTAGCTCTAACTTTGATGCTACCAAGTTGGTATAGTTTGTTGCAAACTCAACTAATCCTTTTATATCTCCTATTTTAGAGGTTATAAAAAAGTTATCTATTTGTGCAATATCATTTGATCTTTTTGCAAATTGTAAAACATCATTTACATAGTTGAAAACATCACTAAAAATTTTCATAAGATTTTTTTGAACTAAAGAGTCTGCTGTCATCAAACCTTGATGTTTTAAAAGCTCAAAAAACTCTTTTTCATCTATATGTCGAGCTAAAAGTTTTGCAAACTCCTCATTTATCTTTTTCAATGAGTGAGTAAGAGACTTTGAATAAACATACTCCCCATCATTGTATATAACTAAATAAGCATCATCGTAGTCAAAGTGGACAAAACAATCTACCTTTCCTCTTTCAAGATACTCTTTTTTATAAAGTCCACTATATAAAAGTGGTGTAGGGGCTAAGAAATCTATATGTTTTATAGAACCTATATCATCAAAGATTTCTAAAAGCTTATAAGTTGGTATAGCAAAAACATTGAAAACTCTATTTTGACTACTTGATATATGCACCTCGAAATATTTTATAATATATTCTGTAGCACTATCAAGCCCCAACTCATCATATGTTCCAACCTCTATAGCATCCTTTAAATCCTCTTCTGAAATAGCTCTATTAACTTCTATATTGCCTACTATCAAATCTTTTAAATATATATATGATATATAAAAGTTTTTTTTATTGTAAAAACTTATATTTCCTTTACTTATAGTATTATTTGCAAAGTTATATACCAATCTATTATAAGGATCTAGAGCAACAATTCCCCCACTTATAACTTTTACTTTTTTTATATTTAGTTTAGGCAGTGTTGGCTTTTTTTGTTTAAGCCCTGGTGACTCTCTCTTTTTACTCAACTTTTTCAGCATATTCCCTATCCCAGTAGTTTATTTGGCTAAAGTTATAAAAGAGTTACCCTATACCTTTAAAAGTCGTAACCAAGCTCTCCAAGCAGTTTTTTCTCTTTTGACCATCTAGGCTTTATAACAACAAAGAGTTTTAAAAAGACCTTTTTGCCACTAAGCCCTTCTATCCTCTTTCTTGCAAACTTACCTATCCTTTTTAGAGTTTCACCATTTTTTCCGATGATGATACCCTTTTGAGACTTCCTCTCAACTACTATTTGAGCATATACTTTTTCCATAGAGTCCTTTTCTACAACTTGCTCTACCACTACATCGGAAAAATATGGAATTTCTTTAGAAGTTTTTTCAAATATTGCTTCTCTTATATATTCTTTATAAATATCTTTCATATTTGAAGTTGTAAGAAACTCTGGATCATAGTAATATGGAGAGTTTGGCAAATATTTTACAATAGTATCAAGTATTTGATTTATTGAGCCACCTTTTTTGACAGTTGTAGGTATAAGCTCCAAAAACTCACCTTGATACCTTCGATACTCAGCTATCTTTCTTAGCACCATTTCATTTGATACTATATCAACTTTTGTAAGAAGAAGTATATGTGGAGTTTTATCTTTGTTTAAGCCCAAAAATTTTTCATAGTGAGAAAGAGAATCAGTAACAGGAGCCAAGAACAAAAGCAAATCACTATCACCCAAAGCTTTTATAGCCTCCTCAAGCATAAACTGATTTAAAAGTCTCTCACTTTTATGAATACCCGGAGTATCTACAAAGATAATTTGAGCATCTTTATGCATAACTATGATATTCATCCTCTTTCTAGTCGCATTTTCCTTAGAAGAAACCATCGCCAAATGCTCCCCTACTATGTGATTTAAAAGTGAACTCTTTCCAGCATTCGGCCTCCCCAAAACTGCAACAAACCCACTCTTAGTCTCTACTTCACTCAAACTCTCTCCTTCCTACTTCCTACTTCCTACTTCCTACTTCCTACTTCTTATAAGATGTATCTCAAAACATCTTCATCCCCAGCAACCTCATCAAGTCTTTTATGCACCATCTCTTTAGTTACTATGACAGTCTCACCCTTTTTCTCATCAGCTTCAAAGCTAATATCCTCTAAAAGTCTCTCAACAACCGTATGAAGTCTTCTAGCTCCTATATCTTCAAGTTTTTCATTTGCCATTTGCGAAATCTTTGCTATCGCTTTTATAGCATCATCTTCAAACTCTAACTCTACTCCCTCAACTTTTAAAAGTGCTTTATACTGTTTTAAAAGTGAGTTTTTTGGTTTTGTAAGGATTTGATAAAGGGCATCTTCATCTAAAGAGCTAAGCTCCACTCTTAAAGGAAATCTTCCTTGAAGCTCCGGTATAAGATCACTTGGTTTACTAAGATGAAAAGCTCCAGCAGAGATAAAAAGTATATGATTTGTCTTTACAACACCATACTTTGTATTTACATCACTTCCCTCAACCAAAGGAAGAAGATCCCTTTGAACTCCCTCTTTTGACGGATCTTGCCTTGAAGATGAGTTTGCACTAACTGCTATCTTATCTATCTCATCGATAAATATAATACCACCATTTTCAACTCTATCAAGAGCTTCCTGTTTTACTTTATCAAAATCAAGAAGTTTTTCACTAGCTTCACTTTTTAAAAGCTCTTTTGCCTCTTTTACTTTTACCTCTTTTTTTACACTCTCACTCTTTGCAGATATGATTTTCATAATCGACTCTTGCACTTTAATAACTTCCGGTGGCATAGTGGTATCACTAAACTCAGTAGATGTGTTTATCTCTATCTCTATATCAAGTTCATCCGCATCACCACTTTTTACTCTCTCTTTCATTTTTTCAAAACTCTTTTTATACTGCTCTTTTTTCTCTTTACTTGCCCCTTTTGGAAGAGGAGGTAAAAGTTTTTCAACTATTTTTTTAGTCACATACTCTTCAATATCCGCTTTATTTTTCTCTTTATGCTCACTCTTTACTAAATTTATAGCTATATTTACAAGATCTCGAACCATAGACTCAACATCTCTTCCAACAAATCCAACTTCGGTATATTTACTAGCTTCCACTTTAACAAAAGGAAGAGCCATCATCTTTGCAAGTCTTCTTGCTATCTCGGTTTTACCAACTCCTGTGCTTCCTATCATAAGGATATTTTTAGGCATAATATCCTCTTGTATCTCTTTTGGAAGTTGCATCCTTCTATATCTATTTCTCAAAGCTATAGCTATCGCTTTTTTAGCATCATACTGCCCTATAATATAATCATCAAGATATTTTACTATCTCTTTTGGTGTCATATTCAAACTACTTCTCCTTCTCTAATGTAAAAGTTTTTATCTTATCACTTGTATATATACAAAGCTCACTAGCTATCAAAAGGCTCTTCTTTACTAAGGTCTCTTCATCCAAATTTGCAAATCTATCCAATGCTCTAGCAGAACTTATAGCAAAGTTTCCACCACTTCCTATCGCTGCTATCTTTCCATCTTCTGGCTCAACCACATCTCCATTTCCACTTAGGATGTAGATATTTTCACAGTTTAAAACTATCATCATAGCTTCAAGCTGTCTCATATACTTATCTTTTCTCCATTGCTTTGAAAACTCAACAACACTTTTTAAAAGATCACCCCTTTTATTTTCCAAAATCCCTTCAAACATATCAAAAAGATTAAAAGCATCAGCTGTGCTTCCTGCAAAACCTGCAAGAATTTTGCCATTGTATAGTTTTCTTATCTTGGTAGCATTGCTCTTTAGTATGGCACTTCCAAAAGTAACCTGCCCATCTCCACCAATAACCGCTTTTTTCTCACCCTTTATAGCAAGTATAGTAGTCCCTTTAAACATCATCTATTCTCCATCCAAAATTATCAATTATCAATTATTTTCCTACAATTTCAACTTGAGTTTTTGCATAGATACTGTGTCCTAGTTTGATAGATACTTCGTGAAGCCCAACACTTTTTATAGCATTTTTTATCTCAACCATCTTTTTATCTAGCTCAAATCCAGCATCTTTTAAAGCTTTTGCTATATCATCTTTTGTAACTGCACCATAAAGATGTCCATTTTCTCCAAGTTTTCTTTTGATAGTTACTTTTGTCTCTTTTAGTTTATCAGCTAGTTCATTTAAAGCTTTTATCTTTGCTTCAAATTCCGCTTTTATCTTTGCTTGTTCTCTCTCCCACTCCTCTAAAACTTCAACAGTTGCAACTTTTGCCAAGCCCTTTTTTACTAAAAAGTTTCGCCCATAACCATCCTTTACCTCTTTTACATCTCCAGCTTTTCCTAAACTTTTAACATCTTTAACTAATAATACTTTCATTTTCACTTCTCCTTATTATTTTTCTCTAAGTTTAACTCATAAAGTTTAATATACTTAAAAAAATTTGTCATAGCATGTGAGATAGCTATAACTAAACCAACATATCCATCTAAAAATCCTTTTTTCAAAACATAAGTTCTAAAAAAAGAGTAAGTTGCATTTGAAAATGCTTTTAGAGGGGATGAACTCTTTTTTCCAACACTATTCTTTGCAAAAAGAGTTGAGTATATATCGGCCTTTTTTATAAAAGAGCTTAAGTCACTGTAAGGATAGTGTCTAACCTCTCCTTTTAAAAGCACCTCTTTTAAATCTTTTATAACTATCTTTTCATGGACATCACTATCTGTAAATCTTGTAACTCTCTTATCAAAAACTCTTACTATAAAATCATCACTCCAACAGTGCCTAACAACTTTTTGCTTATAATAGTTTTTTCTATGAATACTATAAACTTTTTTACTATCAAGCTCTATACTTTTTAGATTTTCTATAAACTCTTTTGTTAAAACCTCATCACTATCAAGACTGAGTATCCAACTATTTTTAGCATACTCTAAGGCTCTATTTTTTGTCTTTCCAAAACCTTCAAAACTGCCTTCGATAACTTTTACATTGCTAAAGCTTTTAGCTATATCTACTGTGGCATCACTTGAACCATTTTCATATACTATAACCTCTTCAAAATCCTTTAAACTATCTAAACACCTTTTGATTGAAAGCTCAGCATCTTTAACAATCATAACAATAGAGATATTTTTAATCAACAACCTCTATCCCTTTTATTCTCTTTTTCATATTTTTAAAATCTTTCAACTTTCGTGAATAATATAAAGCACTCTTGATAGCCCCTTTTTCATCATAACCTGCAACTTTTGCATACTCTTTTACTATCACTTCCAAATCCTCATCCTTAGCCCACAACTTATCAAAGTTTTTCAACCTCTCCTCTTTTAGAAGTTCTCTAAACTCCATCCTATTTACATCTACTATTTTAAAAAAATATCCATTTTTATCTTTTTTTATCAAGATGTTTCCAGGACTATAGTCTTTGTGTAGTATAGAGTTACTATGAAGTTTAAAAGTAAAGTGTGCAAACTCTTTAAAAATCTCCTCCTTATTTGGAAAGTTTTTATCTAAAAGTGGCTCTCTTATAGTAAAATCATACTTAAACTCTTCACTAACAAAGTAACTATCCTTTAAAAATCCACTTTCATAAAACTCTATATAACCTATCGGAGTTGGTGCAAACTCTTTGAGTCTTAGCGAATACTCATAGGATCTTTTAGCTTTTGATGGAATAAACTTATAGATAAGCTTTTTTATAAAGTTTGGATTTTTAAAAGATTTTACAACCAAACTATCTATAATTTTTATCTCATTTCTGGCTTTATGGATAGAGTTATCACTTTGTTGAAAATACTTCTTTATGTTTAAAAGAAAATCTTTGTATTTCTCATTACATCTTATTTTATGCATATCTTACCTGTAAATCAGTATAATATTATCTATCTATTGTATATAAAAAGGTGTTAAAGTGGTATTAAACTTTAGAAGAGGTTCAGCTTTTGCTTCAAAAAAAGCTAGAGAAATTTTAAAAGACTTAAATCCCATAGATATAAAAAAAATAACTGTTATAAGACATGCTGCAATCGGTGATTTTATGGTTATGCGACCATTTTTAATAGAACTGAAAAAATTTTTTCCAAATGCAAAAATAACACTTAGTGTTTTAAGAACCGCAATGTATGGAATTCCTAAAGACTTAATAGATGATATACATATAATGGATAAAGATAATCCAAATAATAAATCTAAAAAAACTAATCTTATATCAAGAATCAAACAGGCAAAAACTTTACCGCCACAAGATATGATTTTTGATCTAACAGATAGTTCACTAACACTTTTATTAACTTTTTTTTCAAAAGCAAAGCTAAAAATAGGCTTTTCTTATAGAAGTTTTAGAAGATGGTTTTATGATATAGCAACTTTAAGAAGTGATTTTGTATATGAAGCTGAAAGTTTAATACATATGATTAATATTTTAGGTTCTAAAGCTATCTTTCCTTTTAGTTTTGGATATGAAGAAAAATATCCTAAAAATGTTCAAAAACAAATAGTTTATTTTGCTGGAGCTTCAACAAAAAATAAATGTTGGGAAGAAAAAAAATATAACAAATTGATTAAATTAATGCATAAAAAGTATCCAACATATCAACATATTATTTTACAAGGTATAAATAATGATGAAAAATTTCTAAATATATACCAAGGTTTTGAAAATGAAAAAAATATAACTTTACAAACACCTATGAAACTAGATGATACTATGCAATTTTTAGCAAATAGCTCTTTAGTTATATCCAACGATACCGGTATTAGAAATATGGCAATAGGAGTAGAAACCCCAACGATTGGGATTTTCTTTGCAACAGGAGCTTTTAGATATTGGCCAAGAGATGGAAAAAATGAGTGTGTATTTAATGAAAATTATACATCACCTGATGTTAATGAAGTATATCAAACTTGTATAAAACTTATGGATAAACTCTATGGCTAAAAAAATATTAGAACTTTGTTTATCACCAGATCTTGGTGGATTGGAACTGTTTATGGTAAGTTGCTATAATTACTTTAAAACTAAAACTAACTGTAAAATAGTAGTTGCACCAAATAAAAAGTTAGATGATTATTTAAAAGATAAAATCTTAATTAAAAGAAATAAATTTTTCCCCTTTATTCCTGCACTTAAACTAGCTCAAGTTATAGATAAAAATAGTATAGATATAGTTCACTTTCACTGGACTAAAGATATGCCAACAATCATTTTAGCAAAACTTTTAAGCAAAAAAAAGCCAAAAGTGGTTCAAACAAGAAATATGCATATAACAAGATTTAAAAGTGATTTTTATCATAAATTTTTATATAAAAATATCAATATAATTCACTCAGTAACAAAAGAGGTAAAAAAACAACTTATAAAATATATACCAAATGATATAAGACCTCAAATAGAGCATATCTATATGGGAGTAAAAAAAGTAAAGATAGATGAAAATAAGATAAAAAAATTACAAAAAAAATACAATCTTTCACAAGATGATTTTGTAGTAGGTATCATAGGTAGGATAGAAGAGGCAAAAGGACAAAGAGTTCTCATAGAAGCTATATCAAAACTAAATAAGTTTAATATAAAGGCCCTCATAGTAGGTCATACTATGAATAAAGGGTATTTAAAAAGTTTAAAAGATTTAGTAAAAAGATTGAATATTGAAGATAAGATAATCTTTACAGGTTTTACAAAAGAAGCACCTACTCACTTTTTGTTGTGTAATACTACTGTTTTAGCTACTAAAAATGAAACTTTTGGACTTGTAGTCGTTGAAAGTATGATACAAAAAGTTCCTGTCATAGCTACAAATAGAGGTGGTCCAAAAGAAATCATAGATGATAAAAAAGATGGACTTTTATTTGATAGAAGCAGTGATGATTTAGCTAAGAAGATATCACTACTCTATCACGATAAAAATTTTTTAAAAGAGCTATCTCAAAATGCATATAAAAAAGCTATAGAAAAGTTTGAATATAACAAACAATTAGAAAAACTATATAAGGTTTTAGTAGATGAAAGTTAGTTTAATTATCGCTGTGTATAAAGATATTCAAGCTTTGAAGAGCATTTTTGATTCATTGATAAACCAAACATATAAAAATTTTGAAGTTATAGTTGCAGAAGATGGAAATTCTAAAGAGATGAAAGAATTTATACAAAAATCTAAAAACATATATAACTTTAAGATAATCCATACCACTCAAGAGGATCTAGGAGTTAGAAAATCTCATAGCCAAAATAATGCTATAAGAGCATCAAATGGAGAGTATCTTATATTTATAGATGGTGACTGTCCTTTATACAGCACTTTTATACAAAACCATCTCTTGCTATCGGATAAAAACGGTATAGTAACTGGAAGAAGAGTAAATTTAGGTCCAAAATTTTCTCAAAAACTAAGAGAAAAAGAGATAACACCCTATTGGCTTGAAAAAAATTTTATAAGATTATATAAAAAAATAAAAGATGACTCTCTTGAAAGACACACAGAAGAGGGATTTTACATAAAACCAAATAGCTTTTTACACAAAATACTAAAACTAAGAAAAAAGAAATTGGCACTCTTAGGATGCAATATGTCTATGTATAAAGATGCTATGTTAGATATAAATGGTTTTGATGAGGAACTTGGTAACTCTGCTTATGGAGGTGATAGTGACTTAGAGTGGAGATTTGAGGGATTGGGATATAAGATAATATCCGGACGATTTATGGTAAATCAATTTCATCTCTATCACAAAAGAAAAGATAGTGATTTTAATAGAAAAATAGATGATAAAATTCAAGAAAATAAACAAAATAAAAGATATAGATGCAAATACGGAATACAAAATCAAAAATAAAATAAAAGGTAAAAAGAGATACCGTATAATAATCTCAACTTTCGCACATAAAGATGGAAGATAGACAAATTATTCATCAAATTCTAACTTTGATATTTTATTAAATGCCCCTCCAAAAAGTGTAAAAAATACCATAGGATTCATAGTATGAAATGTTATTCCGCCCATAGACCATAAGAAAAATGTAATAATAAAAGCTCTATTTAAAATAAAATATTTCTTATCATTAAATTTTAAACTAAAAATGGAATAAAATATAAATAATAGTATAAATAAACCAAAAATCCCTTGTTGAACAGCTATGGTAATAAAAGTATTATGATGATCCGAATAATATGAAAGATCTCTCAATTTAAAATTAATTTTTTTACTATCATTATTTATATCACCCATCTCATTACCAATACCTGTTCCTAGGTATAAATTATTTTCTATTTTTTTTAGTCCTATTAACCATAAACTAACCCTTGTCCCCAATGAATAATTAAAATCTTTTTTTTCAATCATATAAGATATATCTTTTGCAAGATAATCAAACCTATTATGAAATACACTACTATATTTATATGCTATACTAAATGAACCTAAGATTATCAAAAGAGCATACAAAAGTGATTTAAATTTATTTTTTATAATAACAAAAAAAGTAAATGAAATTATTATTACAAATATCACTTGTCCTGTTCTACCACCATTAATAAAGAGATTAGAAATAACAGATAAAAAAAATACAGCATAAATTAATCTATAATGCAATTTTTTTTCAAAAATAGCATTTAACAACAAAATAATGCTTGTAAATGCTAAATAACTACTATAGTCAGTATGACTCATAAAAGGGGTAGGATCATTTGGAGAAACATTTTTAAAACTCCACCATTGAAAATATATACCGTAAGATATCACTTCACTTATAAACATACCGGATAAAAATGCAGAAAAAATCTTTTTTATATTATCTCTTTTTAAATAAAAATACATCGGTAATATTAATAAAAAGTGTCTATATTTTAATAAATACTCTATTGCAAACTGAAAATCTTTCGGCTTAAATAAAAAAATTGTTAATATACTAAATAATATAAAAGATATTATCCCTATTAGAAGCTTATTTTTTTTATAAAGTTCAAATTGACTTTTCCAATTTCCACCAATAATCCAAAATAAAAATATCAAGCTTTCAAAAAAATTTACTCCGGCTTTCGATATAGGTAAACAAAATGCATACCCAATAAAAAAATAATTAATATACTTTTTTATATCAAATTGTTTCATTGAAATTTTCCTAAATACCACTTAATAGTCTTAACTATCCCACTATCAAAGTTCTCATTAGCCCTCCAACCAAGTTCATTTTCTATTTTAGTAGCATCTATGGCATATCGCCTATCGTGTCCTGCTCTATCAGTTACAAAAGTTATAAGGTCTTTATAACTTTTTAATTGAGAATTGAAAATTGAGAATTGAGAATTTTTTGAAATAGGATAAAGCTCATCCAAAATTTCACAAATTTTATTTGCTATATAGATATTTGTTCTCTCATTTCTTCCACCAATATTGTAAGTTTCACCAGGACTTCCTTTATGATAAGCTAAGTCTATCCCTTTACAGTGATCTAAAACATATAACCAATCTCTTATATTTTTTCCATCTCCATAGATTGGTATATTTTCACCTGCTAAAGCTTTTCTTATAATAGTAGGTATGAGTTTTTCATTATGTTGTTTTGGTCCATAGTTATTTGAACAGTTTGTTATAACTGTGTTTAATCCAAAAGTATGATGATAACTCCTAACTATCATATCGCTACTTGCTTTACTGGCACTATATGGAGAGTTTGGAGCATAAGGAGTTTTTTCAGTAAAAAGCTCTTTTGGGTCATCACTCAAACTCCCATAAACTTCATCTGTTGAGATATGATGAAAACGGCAACCTTTATAACCCTCTTTATACTCAAACGGTTTTTGCAACCAGTAGTTCTTTGCCACATCCACTAAAGTATAGGTTCCATTCACATTTGTTTTTATAAAGACTTCCGGATTTTTTATGGAGTTATCTACATGGCTTTCTGCAGCAAAGTGTATAACACCTCTTATATCATACTTTTTAAATATCTCTTCAACTAACTCTCTATTGGCTATATCTCCCTTTATAAACTCATATCTTGGATGATTTTCTACCTCTTTAAGATTTTCCAAGTTTCCTGCATAAGTAAGAAGGTCGAGATTTATCAACTTATACTCCGAATACTTATCTAAAAAGTATGGCACAAAGTTACTACCTATAAAACCTGCACAACCGGTTACTAAAATATTTTTCAATTTATCTCCTTTAAAAACTTCTCTAAAGAATCTTTCCAATACGGTATAACTATATCAACTTCTTCTTTGATTTTACTCTTATCTAACAAACTTATATGTGGTCTTTTAGCCAAAGTTGGATACTCTATTGTATGTATAGGATATATTTTACATTTTATTTTTTTTAGTTTTACTATCTCTTTTGCAAAATCATACCAACTACAAACTCCCTCGTTGCTATAATGATAAATCACTGCGGAATATTGAATGTTAAATGTTGAATGTTGAATTATTTTTAAGATTGTTTTTGCTAAATCCTTAGCAAAAGTTGGTGTTCCTATTTGATCAAATATTACATTTAGTTCATCTCTTTCTTGTGCTAATTTTAGTATCTTTTTTACAAAGTTATTACCATACTTTCCATAAACCCAAGAAGTTCTTACTATCAGCGCTTTTGGATTTACCTCTTTTATAGCTTCTTCACCTAAAAGTTTTGTATATCCATAAAAATTGATAGGATTTGTTTTATCATCCTCTCTATATGGAGTATTACTTTTCCCATCAAAAACATAGTCAGTTGAAAGGTGTATTAAAAATACATCTAACTCTTTTGATATCAAAGCTAGATTTTTTACAGCTTCAAAATTTATTCTTTTTGCTAACTCTTTTTCCTCTTCTGCTTTATCTACTGCTGTGTATGAAGCACAGTTTATTATATGAGTTATACTATTTTTTTTACAAAACTCTTTTATTTTGTTAAAATCAGTTATATCCAAACTACTTTTATCTGTAAAATAAAAAATATCATCTGTATCTAGATATCTAAACTCACTACCAAGTTGTCCATTGCTACCAGTAACTAAAATATTACTCATAATAATTTACACCATAATCAAAAAGTTCTTTAATATCATTTAGCTTTGGCTGAATTTTATCCTTATCTGAAAGCATTAACTCTTTATCAGATAACTTCCAATCAATACCTAAACTCTCATCACTAAAAAGTATCCCCCTATCAGACTGAGGGGAATAATAGTTATCAACTTTATATGCAAATGTTGTATCATCCTCTAAAACTAAAAAACCATGTGCAAAACCCCTTGGAATCAAAAGTTGTCTCTTGTTTTCCTCACTTAACTCAACTGCTACATGTTTTCCAAAAGTGGGACTTCCTTTTCTTATATCTACTGCGACATCTAAAACTCTACCCTTTATCACACGAACTAGTTTTGTTTGAGCAAAAGGGGCTAATTGATAGTGAAGCCCTCTTAAAACTCCCTTTTTACTTTTTGATTCATTGTCTTGACAAAAGTTTATCTTATATCCCAAAAACTCTTCTAACTTATCTGCTCTAAAAGTCTCTACAAAATAACCTCTATCATCTCCAAGAACTTTAGGCTCTATCAAAACAATATCTTCTATTTCCATCCTTAAAAAATTCATACTTCCTAACTCCTACTTCCTATCTCTAAAAGGTATTGACCATATTGATTTTTAGATAGTGGCCTTGCCAACCTTAAAACTTGCTCTTTTGTTATATACCCCATCTCATAAGCTATCTCTTCTATACAAGCTATTTTCAAACTTTGCCTATTTTCTATAGTTTGGATAAACATACTTGCTTCGAGTAAACTCTTATGAGTTCCCGTATCAAACCAAGCAAACCCCCTTCCCATAAGCTCAACTTTCAATCTATCCTCTTCTAAGTATAGTTTATTTAGGTCAGTTATCTCCAATTCTCCTCTTTTGCTAGGCTTTATAGTTTTCGCCTTTTTTACAACATCATTTGGATAAAAATATAGCCCAACAACTGCATAGTTACTCTTTGGATTTTCTGGTTTTTCTTCTATACTTATAACTTTTCCATTATTATTAAACTCTACAACTCCATATCTTTCAGGATCTTTTACATAGTATCCAAAAATTGTTGCTAGATTATTTTTTGTATTTACAACTGAACTTGCCAACAATCTTGTTAAACCATCTCCATAAAAAATATTATCTCCTAAAATAAGACAAACATCATCATCCTCTATAAACTCCTCTCCAAGGATAAATGCTTGTGCAAGTCCATCAGGAGATGGTTGAACTTTATAACTAAACTTCATACCTATCTTACTACCATCTCCTAAAAGTTTTTGAAAATTTGGCAAATCATCTAAAGTTGATATGATAAGTATATCCCTTATCCCTGCCAACATCAAAACAGAAAGTGGGTAGTAAATCATCGGTTTATCATATATAGGCACTAGCTGTTTACTTACCCCTTTTGTTATAGGATATAGTCTTGTTCCACTTCCACCTGCTAATATAATTGCTTTCATAAACTACTCCCAATCTTTCTTTCTTAACTCTTCTATATACTCTTTTAAACTTTTTTTTGCACTCCAACCAAGTGCTTTAGTTTTCTCTGTCATAACATCTGCAACCATCCTATTTCCGGCACGAGGTGGAAGCATCTGTATCTTTCCACCAAACATTTGTGCAACTTCAAGTATGGTAAAAGCTTCTTCACTTCCTATTCCAAACTCATCACCATATCCATTTTCACCGACTAAAACAAGTCCATTGATAATATCATCTATATAAGTAAAATTTCTCTTTTGAGTTCCAGGACTCACCACTGTTAAAACTTCACCATTTTTCATTCTGTCTTTAAAAAGAGCTATCAAAGTTGCATACTTTCCACTCTCTATCTCTCTTGGACCATAAACATTGTAAAAGTAAGTTATTGCATAGGGAATATTAAACCAACTTCCATAGTTTATAACAAGTTCAGTATTTGATGCTTTTGTCCAAGCATAAGGACTTTGACTTCTTCCAAGTCCACCATCTCCAAATTTAGTGCTACTTCCTGCATATATAAGTTTTGCTCCTGTTTTTTTTACAAACTCTAAGATAGCAAAAGTTCCTATTTTATTATATTCATAAACAAGTTTTATATCCTCAAAACTCTGCTCTACCCTACTATATTCTCCAAGATGATATATAAAATCTGGTCGAAAATCTATAAGTCTATCTATATCTTTTGTCATACCTTTTATATATCTTACACCATCTATGTGATTTTTTTCACTACCTGTAAAATAGTTATCTAGCGAAGTTACTTCATATCCATTTTTTAAAAGCCTTTCACAAAGATGACTTCCTACAAAACCTGCTCCACCTGTTACTAAAACTTTTTTCAACTATCTTCCTTTTTAGATTTTAAAAGAGTTCTATTATCTTTATATGTCCATTTACTTTTTGGTCTATCTATATACTGAAAATACTCATTTGTAAAACTTCCTTGAACACAAGTTACCCTATAAAACCTGCTATTTGGTTTTTTATCACCTATTGCTTGATTTAAAACTTCTGGTCCAGTAAGAAAGTAAACTCCCTTTTCGATTCTATTATTATTGATATTATCAACCATCAATTCCAAAGTCTTTTCTAAGATAGGATTTTTAGGAGCACTAGCCATAAAGTAGTTTGTATAGTGTTGTTTATTTTTTAAAATCAACTCTTCATCATCCTTTTTTATCATCTTTGATAAAGGCCAAACAGGATGAGCATCTATATCAAGATAGACCCCTCCTTTAGTATTTAAAACAAAAACTCTCCAAAAATCAGCTTGTGCCGCTCCATCATTTAGTCTTAAGAAAGCTCTTACAAACTCTTCAGAAGCATACCTTTTTATAAACTTCTCTCTATCTTCTGTGCTTACATAGTGATAATCATAATCCAAAGACATCAATCTTATAACTAAATAGTTTATATATACCGGTAAAGTTACTTTTTGTGTAAAATTTGTCTGCCAAACTATTTTAGAAATGGTATAATCTTCTTTTGATTTGATTTTAGCTTTTGAATATTTTGGCAAAGTAAATCTTTTCTTTGGAAAGAAAAAATGAAAAATATAACCTATACCTTTAACTATTCCTCCACTAAACTTTAACAATCTATTTATAAACACTATCATAAAATACCTTTATTATTTCAAAAAATTTTCTATTTTTATCTAAAATACAAATCCATTTTACCCCAAAATACAGCAGAACTACTCATAATCCCCACAACAAATTACAACTGCTAAAATAGGCAAAAGTGCAATAGTTATAAAAATGCACCTTCTTCCAAAGAGTTATTCAATTTCACACTTACTCAAGATTTCCTTTGCCTTTTTATATCTTTTCCTATCTGATACCTCAATGCTTTTATTGTATCAAATTTTTTATTATCCCTTATGAAATCTACAAATCTAACCTCAAGAGTTTTAGGAGGGCAGTCTATGATAACATCCAAAAGATGGGTCTCAAAAGCAAATTTTCCATCAGTTGTTTGTCTATGCCCTATAAATGAAATACTATCGTGATAGACAGTATCAATCTTTGTCACAGTTGCATAAACTCCACTTTTTGGTAGTAAAAAGATAGTTTCAAGATTTATAGTAGGAACTAACTCTTTTGTACCTATCCCCTGCCCTTTAACACTCTTGGCAAAAACTTCATACTCTCTACCTAAGAGTTTGTTTGCTAAGCTTATATCCTTTTTTAAAGCCTCTCTTATCACATTTGTATGAACACTTATACCATCAACTTTAACTTCACTAACTGTAACAACTTCAAACTCTTTGCCTAAGCTCTCACTACTTCCTTCTCTATCTTTGCCAAATCTAAAGTCATATCCAACAACAACTTTTTTTAAAGATGGAAAACTTTTCTTTAAAAATTCTATAAACTCATCCTTTGTAAGATGCTTTATGCTATCTAACTCTAAAAAGACACAACCATTTTTAACATATCTACATCTAAATCCATCAGGAGTTAAGTTAGAGTTTTTTTTATCTATCACGAGCAAAACTCCATTTTCATCAAGCTTTTTTACAAGCTCCATATGCCCTAAGTGCATACCGTCAAAACCACCTATAGCAACTGATGTTATCTCACTACTTTTTAAAATGGTAGAAAATCTCAACATTTCCATCTTTTCCCCTTAAACTTGACTCCTCTTTTTTTACAAGAGTCCAACCAAGTTTAAAAACTAAACTCTCAAAACTCATCATAACTCTTTCTATAGCCTTTTTATCTTTTACCACCCCTTTTTTATCTCTTTTCACATCTTTTCCAACTTCAAACTGCGGTTTAAAAAGTATGATTATATCTTTACTTGAAACTCTATCTATATCATCTGTGATATTTGATACACCAATAAAAGAAACATCACAAGTTACAACTTCAAAACTCTTTTTAGTTTTAAAATCCCTTATATTTGTATTTTCATATAGTTTTATCTTCGGATTTTCTCTTAAACTTTTATGTAACTGATTGCTCCCAACATCAACAGCTGTAACACTTTTAGCACCTTTACTTAGCAAAACCTCAACAAAACCTCCGGTAGAGCTTCCTATATCCAAACACTCTTTTTCTTTTATATCTACTTGATACCCTTTTAAAAAACCATCCAACTTATACCCTGCCCGACTAACATATACAATATCTTGTAAAATCTCTATTTCAACATCTTTAACTTCAAAAGATGGCTTATCAATCAAAACTCCATCTACCTTTACTTGCTTATTTTTTATAAGCTCTTTAGCTTTGTTTCTACTATTTGATAATCCTTGATTATAAATATAATTATCTAATCTCATAATACCTTGCTTTTGCCTATTCTTGAGTTATATAGTAACATCATACAATCTGATAAGTTTGATAATAATTAAATTTATAAATTTTTACAAAAAAAACTAAACAAAAATAGTTTTAGTTCGATACTAGAATACAGCCAAAAACAAAAGGAAGGTTGAAATGAAGGTATCAAACAAAGAGATTGCAGCAAGTATCAACAAAACTCCTTCAGCGATAAGTTATCTAAAGAAAAATAACTTTGAAGAGTTTTTGATCCTTAAACTAGGTGTTCTTTGCAAGAAGTTAAATCTCGATAGCGAAGATCTAATGGCAATGCACACACTAAAACAGATAGAGCTAAAAAAAATAGCTTCTTAAAATAAGATTTTAGCTCACTGCAAAATATTTTGATCTTTTGGAGGAGGAGGTCAAAATGTTATATTTAGCAAATAAACTCCAAATTCTTATTCACCTAAGCTCAATAGCATCTCATACTCATAGCTTTACTTAAATTTCATAATCTTTAAAAAAAGTAGTTTTTGTTAATGGTAACCTAACTTTTTAAGCTACCATTAACTTAAAGTATTAACTAAAACTTATTGTGAATTTGTTTCAGTATCTATCCCCATCTTTTGTGCAAACTCTAAAGCCTCTTTTTTAGTTAAGAAAAACCATCTTGTTGCTTTCTTCCCATCTATAGTTACCTCTTGTTTCATAGATTTGTTATCTATAAGTTTTACAGTAACTGTTTTTGATGAATTTATAATAAGTTGATCATTTTCATCGATATAATAGTATGCATTATTTAGATACTTAAAATCTGAGTTTCTATAAACATATAAATCTCTAGTTCCATCATGATGAAAATAAATCATACCAATAGAATCAGAGATATTATCACCATTTCCTTTGGTTACATAGTAAAAACCAGAGCCTTCTAGTAAGTCATATGAAAACTTCTTATCATACTTAGTTAGTTCTTCATCTATCTTTTCGTTAAACTCATCTATCCACTCACTTCCACTTTTTAACTTTTGCTCATGATCATCATAAGCACTTATGATGATATCATCTATATTTGAGCTACTAGTTGTTGGTTTTGTTTTTGGATATACGATATATACATCATCACCATTTTCCCACCAGTTACTACCACAAAAAGGTTCACCCTCTCTTTTTGACATAACTTCATTGTAGTCAAAATATTTACACTTATAAGCAAAATCTGAACCAAAATCACTTATTTGCAGTCCTCTGCTTGGATCATAGAGTGCAACTAAGTTTACAGTGGTATTTCCTTCATCATCTTCTACTATAAGTGGTTTATTTTCATTCTCAAAGTTTGTTATGATTTTAGTTGCATAGTTTTTAGCTTCTTTTATATCATCTCTATCCTTTGCATCATAGTCACTCTCATTTAAATCTTTTACTATTTTAGCAGATGAGAGTAGATACTCTTTTGCCTCATCTAGTCTTGAAGATTTATCAAAGACAAAGAAAGTTCCACTATTTAAAACTTTTGAATACTCTATAGTAAGTGGTAAATAATCCGCCTCATAAGTGGTATTAACATCATTTTCATAGGCATACTTTATCTTTCCTTCTTTATAATATTTATCATCCCCATACTTATAAGCAGATATAAACTTTAACTTAGATGCTACTGCAAGTATAGATGCTCTAAGAAGTTTTTCATCAGCCCTTGAAAGAGTTGTTCCATCATAGTTAAAAGTATATCCAGGCTTATGATAAGACTGCTCTAGTTTATCAGAAGCACTTTTTAACTTTTTGGCTAAATCATTTAGTATCTCAGTAGTGCATCCAGAAACATTGTTTGGATTTTCTATATTATCTACCAAATCATCCAAATCAGAGTCAGCAACAAAGATAACTTTTGGCAGTATATCAGAGTAGTTAGGAACATGGTTTTCATCAAACTTAACGATACCCTCTACACAACTATTGTTTACAACCTCTGCTACCTCAAAAAGTGCTTTTGCAGTTTGAACATCAGCATTTTTTTCATTTTGAAGCTTAGCTTTGGCACTTGATAGTTTATCCTCTATATTATCATTTTTAGGATCTATGTTTTTAAGGATTCTTACTGCCTCTTCCACCTCTTTTGAGTGTCCAGTTAAAACTATATTTTTAAGTATAGCAGGTTCATTATAACTCCAAGTCCAATCTGTAGCATTTATATAAGCTATATTTAAGTTTCCATTTTTGAACTCAAATGATGCCAAAGTTTGATTTCCATCTGATATAACTTTTGAGCCACTCTTTATATATGTATCTATCTTTACTTGCTTTTTAGTTGCATCATACTGTGCTACTACAGTTTTGTTTTCATCCTCATGATAGAGTTTCTCACCATCATAAAACTTAAGTGCAAACTCTTGTCCTTTAACTGTAAAAGAGGAGTTTTTATCTATATTGTATCTACCCTCTACATATCCATACTCATCCGTATAAACTTTATACTCTCCATAAGATGATAGCTTACTACCACTATCTTGTATATTTAAATAAGCATTTTTTATAATAAAATCTCTTACTTGACCGATATGTCCACTTTTATAACTATAATTTGACAAATCAGCTTTTAAACTTTTTAAACTATTTTCTTTTACATTAAAAAGTATTACTCCTTTATAGTGTAAATCATGCTTATAAAAATATGCCTCACTACCACTACTCTCATGATCTTTACTACCATCATAACCAGTAGTATCATCATATACAAAAGAGCATGTGCTATTTTCATCTGACTTATGACAATCATAACTTATTGTTTTTTGTCCATTTTCTTCCTCTCCATCAGGATAAGAGACATTGACCGTTTTTGTCATCTTTTTATCTGAAAATTTAAAAACAGTTCTATATGTTCCCTCTATCTCTTCTTGACCATTATCCTCTTTTCTTATTTTTTGATATGTAGCAGTTATTGTGTTACTTGCATTATCTGTTTTAATAGTGTATTTACCATATACATCATCATCATACATAGTTTCATTCCAAGAAAACTCTGTATCATTACCATCAACTTTTCCATTTTCATAAGCTGATTTTATAAGTTCAAGAGCCTTAGTAGTATTTTCATCATGACTAAAAAAATAATAAGGCTTTAATAAGTCACTACCAATATCATAAGACATACTTGATAATTCATCACTATTAATCTTCTTAGATACTGCACTTTTCATCTCTTTTGGTAGAGGATTAAAAGTATCTGTAACAAATGCAAATTTTCCACCATTTGCTTTAAGCTCTATATAGTTTTTGTCACTGCCATTTAATTTAGATAAACTTTTACTAACTATCTTGATAGAAGATATCTGTGGTAATGCTCTTGTCATCTTTGTAGGTAGCAACTTGAAAGTAACCTCTTCTGTTACAAAGTCTATATCATCTTTTGTTGCTATATCCAATATCTCATTATTTTCACCGTATGCTATGATAACAGGATTTTCTATAGATGAAATACCCTTTATGATTTTTTTACTACTCATTAGAGCATTTTCTTTTACTAACACATAAGGAGTTAGTGTAAACTTACTACTAAACTTAAATCCCTCATTTGATAGATTTTGCTCTATTTTTCCCTCTACCCATTCACCACTTTGATATCTAAGTAACTTAAGATTTGTTTCATGAATATCTTTTGCTCTTGTATCTTTTATCGTTCCTGGCATAGAAACATTATTTTCTCTTTTTCCATTAGAATTAAAAGCAGATATATCAGCTCCGCATAAAACTTGCATGTTGTTTTTTCTTAGATATGAGTAGTTAGGTATCTCCAAGATAGTATCATAACCTGTTACGGCTATGGAGTATGATTTATCGCCATTGTTAGAACCTAAAAAAACTAATATCTTCTCATCCATACTCATAATCAAAGATGGTACCAATGCTCTTGAAAAAAATTCAGGTGCAGTATCATTACCACTTTGAATATTTTTTATATACTCATAATACTCACTACTCTTTGCATTTTTTTTAGCTTCATCAGGTGTAGTCTTTTTAACTTTTTTAGCTACTATTATATCTCCATAAACTACTGGAGTTGTAGTATCGTTAAAGAGTGAACTGTTGATATCTGTATCACTATCTTTAGTAACTATCACTATATCTCCATCACTACCTAAAAGTTTTTCATAAGCTTTAGTAGTATTTTTTAACTTTATATAAGTTACATAGTTTTTAAAAATATTTTTATGAGTATTTGTGCCGTTACTATCTTTAAAGTAAATATCAAATAAAGCGGTTTTATTACTTTCATCACTTAACAAATCACTTTGTATATCTACACTACCATTTATCTCTTTTAAAAAATCTCGATAAACTAGCGGAGTTATATTTATAGTGTTTCCATCAATCTTTTTAAACATTAAGAAGTCTAACTTTTTGCCCTTATGATCTTTTGGATCTGTAGTATTAAACTCTGGACTTCCTTCAAAGGCTATAAGATAGTTAGTTCCTTTCTCATAAACATAGTCTAAACTAAACTTTCCATCCTTATCTGTCATAGTAGCAACATCTCCATCAGAAAAATCACCACTAAAGTCAAGATCTATAAAAACTCTTGCATTTTTTATAGGACCATCTTCTACAGTTCCAGAAATACTTCTCATACCTACAGAACTTCCACCACTTGAACTAGAAGAAGCCGAAAAAGAACCTCCTCCTCCACCACCACAACCTGTAAATAAAATACTTACACCTAAAATTACGAAACTAGTAACAAAATTTTTCATAAAACTTATACTCCTTTTTTTAGATAAACTTCTTTATTCTATCTTAAAAATTGTTAAATTTATTCTATCTTAAAAATTGTTAAAAATATATTAATTATAATAATTATAATCTTAATAATTATAATCTTATAGGTCAGCCAAATTTCACGAAATTTTAAACTAAGCTTAAACATATTTTTACTCTTGTTCAAAAAGTTGGATTGTAAAATAATCGTCATACTTGCAAGTCCTTTTAATTTCTGCCATTGTAGTTTTACCAGTAGGCAGTTTTTTA
>CAZUPK010000023.1:0-9281 GCA_964622255.1 uncultured Campylobacterales bacterium | reverse complement strand
GACATTGGAAATGGTTTATACTCAAACATCGCAGTATATCTATCTAAATTACTCGTATTGATACTTCCATAACTAGATAAATCAGTATTATTTTTAGTTATCCTGTCATAACGAAAACCTGTAGAGTAGTTATTGTTATGCTGATACACTAATTCAGAGTAAAATCCGGCTTGTTTATCTTTTGAAGTACCTAAATCTTTATCTCTTTGTAAAAATTCACTCTGCCAAATAACAGAACTGTAACTTCCAAGTTGCTCTCTTAATGTTAAGTCTATACCATAGATATTTGTTGCATTTTTGGTGGTATTTTTGCCATGTGCAAAACTTACACCACCTAAAATAGATAAATCATCCCCGATATCTACACTGCTTTTTATATAACCTACATATAGATTATTTGTATCATTGTCTCCAAAACTTCTGTCATTTGTTCCTTGTAAAGCCTCAGCACCAAACATAAGATAAGTATCTGTTGGAGCTATCCATTGCACTTGAATACCAGGATCACTTATACCATCTGGTCCAAAAAGTGATTTATATATGATTGGTTGAGAATCAAAATGCCAGGAGTGTTGATGTTTAGAGTTTATTCTCCCAAAAGAGCTTTTAAATTTTCCGGCTTTAATTTTTAAAGAATAAGGCAAGGAAGTGGTTTGGACATAAGCTTCACCTATCTCAAACTCATCTGGATGTAAATGAAACATTGCAAATGCTTCAAAATATGGATCAACTGCAGAGTGCATAGCCACTTCTGCATAGTTTAAGTTAAAACCTTTATTTTTGTTAAAAGGTAGATGCATCTTCCCTTTATTGATAAATCCGGGAATGGAAGCTTGTTCATAGTTGCTGTTTTTTACATCACGACTAAGTGCTGACATATTTAAAATAAGTGCAATATCTGGTAAATAAGCATTTTGTGAAAAGGATGCTGAAGTATTTACACTTTGTTTTTGTTTTTGTTCTAAAACTGCAATTTTTTTCTCTAATGATTGCATAATTTTTTTTTGTTGTTCTAGTTGTTTTTTTAACATCTCTATATCGCTATCTGCAAATAAAGATGAAAAAATAAGCACAGAAAAACATAGTATTTTTTTCATTGTGTAATCTCCTAATATATTTAATAATTTTGTTTTATATCAATCTTGATTCGATGGTATGTTAGGAGTTGTAAGGAGGTGCTCTTTGGTAAAGCGAATTTTTATAATTATAGCTATAAATTGAAACCAATTTTTCTAAAACAATTTCATATTTATAATCTAAATCAACTATATATTCGACATCCGGTGGAACATCTGCATTTGTTATATTTGCTTGAATAATACATATTGGACACTCAGGATGCACTTTTAAATCATTATGATGGTGAAAAGAGGTTAAAAATGTTGATAGCAAAAAAATAACACTAATACATCTTTTTGAAATTTTAAACAATCTTATTAACATAGACAGAATTATACATTTTTTAAATTAAGCAAACCTATAAGAGTAAAAAAGCTGGAAGCTATTGCTTCCAACTTCAAAAAGCTATATTCTAGCTTCTTCTCTTCTTTGTAAATACTCCCACCAAGCATCAACTCTTTTTTGCCACTCTTCTAAGATATGAGCATTTTCAGGTTTAAAGAGGTGTTTAAATCTTCCTTGAGCACCAAGATAATCTTTTACCGGGATTATCTTCTTAGGTCTATAAAGTATATTTAACTCTCTACCATTGACTATTTCATATAGAGGAAAAACCAGACTATCTGTTGCTAGATCTGAAACATCTATAGTTTTATTTGGGGCAAATTTCCACTCTGTTGTACAAGCACTCATAGCATTTATAAAACAAGGTCCCTCAGTTTCTAAAGCTTTTTGAAAAGATTTAACCATTATTTTCCATTTATTTGGTGCAACTTGAGCAACATAAGGAGCTCCGTGAGCTGCCATAATACCAACCAAATCTTTTTTATTTTGTTTCTTGCCATAGCTTACTCTTCCAGCTGGACTTGTGGTTGTTGAAGCACCTATAGGAGTTGAAGAACTTCTTTGTCCACCTGTATTTGCATAAACTTCATTATCAAGACAAATATAAGTAAAGTCATGCCCCCTTTCTACCGCACCACTTAACCACTGAAAACCTATATCATAAGTTGAACCATCTCCACCAAAAGCTACAAACTTAACACTTCTATCAGGCTCTTTTAAAGTTCCTTTTCTCTTTCTTGCTTTATACATAGCTTCTGCACAACTTGCTGCTGTTGCTGCATTTTCAAAACCGATATGTATCCAACTTGTATCCCAAGATGTATATGGATATATAGCTGTTGAAACCTCCAAACATCCTGTATTTGTAGCAATAACTAAATCATCATCAGTGCAGTTCATAAGCTCCCTAACTATGATAGAGTGAGCACAACCAGGGCAAAGTAGGTGAGCTCCTTCCAATCTATCGTTTGAAGTTGAAAACTCTTTTAGATTTTTTATTATTTTACTCATAACTCTCTCCCCTTACTTTTGCTCAAAAAATTCTAGTGCAGGACCTCTTAGTCCGCTAAATCTTTGTATTTTACCAACAACTTTACCAGCATCTGCACACTCTTTTAACTCTTTAAAGATACCTTTTAAATGCTCTTGAGTCATATCCCTACCACCTAAGCCATAAATATAGTTTATAGTTGGTATATACTTTCTTGTTGAATAAATAGCAGCCGATACTTCGTTAAACAACATACCCATAGCTCCACCCGGGGCACTTCTATCAAGACATGCTATAGCTTTAACATCACCTAAAGCATCTCTTATATCATCAAAAGGGAAAGGTCTTATAACTCTAGGAGCTACAACTCCGGCTTTTATACCCTCTTTTCTCATAGTTTCAGCTGCTATAACAGCACTCTCAACAGTTGTTCCAAGTGCTACGATAGCAACTTCTGCATCATCCATAAGGTATTTTTCAACTCTGTTATATTTTCTTCCTGTTTTTTTCCTAAACTCTGCAAAAACTTCATCTATAACAGCTCTACTATCCATCAAAGCTTTATGCTGTTTTGCTTTATGTTCAAAGTGCCAATCCTCCTCAGTTTGAGCACCATAAGTTACTGCTCTACTAAAGTCAAGCATATCATCTTTTGTTTTGTATTCACCTATAAACTCATAAGCTTCATCATCACTTAAAGGTCTTACATTTTGAGCTGTATGAGAGCAGATAAAACCGTCTTGATGAACTACAACTGGAAGTCTTACTCTCATATCTTCACCGATTTTAAATGCACAAAGCATCAAGTCATAAGCCTCTTGAGGATTAAAAGAACATAGATTTATCCATCCAGCATCTCTTATCAGATACATATCTGAGTGATCACCATTAACATTTAGTGGTGATGCTAAAGCTCTGTTTACCATAGCTAAGACTATGGGAAGTCTCATACCACTTGCTTGATATAAAACCTCTACCATCAAAGCGATACCTTGAGAACTACTTGCAGTAGCAACCCTACCTCCAGCTGCTGCAGCACCGACACAACCACTCATAGCCGCATGCTCACTCTCAACCATAACAAATTCGCCATCTACATAACCATCTGCCAAAAACTTAGAATAGTTTTGAACAGTCGGAGTTGAAGGTGTTATAGGATATGCTGCAACAACATCTATTTGAGCTTGTCTCATAGCTTGTGAAAAAGCCATATTACCATCCCAAACTTCTACCTCTTGTAACTCTAATTTCTCTGCCATTATTAATCCTTACTCTTTTTCTTTTTCTCAGGCCATTTAGCAAGTGCCTCTTCATTTTTTTCAAATTCGCTAAACATTAAAAGTGATTTTGGATTTGTAGGACAAACTTCCACACAAACTCCACAACCTTTACAGTGATCATAATCAATGCCAATCATCTTCTTATCTTTACTTACTATCGCAGTATCTGGACAAAATATCCAACAGTTTTGACAATCTATACATATATCTCTGTTATAAACAGGTTTTAAAACTCTCCAGTCGCCTGTATAAGCTTCATACGAATTCCACTGTGAATATGGTCTATCCTCTTGTTTTGTCTCTACTGCTTTATCAAACTCTCCCTCGAAAGAAAAAAGTAGTGTCCCGTCATTTACTTCATCCCAACCTACATATTTACTCATCTTTAACCCCTACTTAACTTCATTATAAGCCCTCTCGATAGCTATCATATTTGCATCAACTATCTTTTGAGGTAACTTATTTAAAACTTTTTTCATAGCATCTTGAAAATACTCTAACTCAAACATACCAGAAATTTTCATCAAAGCTCCAAGCATAGGAGTATTTGGTATAGCTCTACCGATAGTATCTAGTGCTATTTGCATACAATCAACAACATAAACCTCTTTATCTTGAAGTTTTGGCATTTGAGATATTAACTCATCTTTTGATAGGTGAGTTGTGATAATATACTTTGTAGTATCTTTTTCATTTTCAGTTATATTTGCGGTAAAAGCAAGTGCCGGATCTATAACTAAAACATAATCTGGATTCATAAACTTTTCATGGTTTAAGATAGGTTTATCATCTATTCTGTTATATGCAGTCATTGCTGCACCCCTTTTTGCAGAACCGTAAAAAGCAAAAGCTTGAACCTCTTTACCCGTATTTGCTACGACATCAGCCAAACCTTTAGCACCTGTAACAGCACCCTGCCCAGCTCTGCTATGCCATCTCATCTCTAGCATGAACTCTCCTTCTCTTTTGATTAGCTTTTCAAATGTTACTTAATTATCTCTTAAATTTTACCAATAATTAGTGATACAGCATTTTATTATTTTAACTTTTGTATGTCAATACCCCCCCCTAAAGAGGTAGGGCTTGGAGATGTTTAAACAACTAATATGTTGCCAATGTTATGTTTTACACAATAATCAATTATTTTTTTAACTGTTAAGTTAAGGTAATTGTTTGATATTTTGTCTATCAAGAATAGATTGATAAGTATGTTTATGGTGTAATGTCAGGTAAAATTAAGGAAGGAGAAGGCAACTCCTCCCTGTCTTGGAGAACGAGGTTTCCTTGCCAAATTTGTGATAAAATCTCTTTAACAAATTCTCGGTAATAACTCCCCTGTTGGCATCTCCAAAAATCTCTTAGTTCCCCAAGAGCTATTTAGCACAACTTTTTTTGGATGAGCTTTTGTTACTCTTGCTATGATAGAAGCATTTTGGTTATGTTTTTTTAAAAGCTCAAGTGCAAATGTGGCATAATTTGGTTTTAGGGCTACTACAAAAGTTCCCTCATTTGCTAAGAAAACTGGTTCAAAACCTAAAAGTTCACAAGCTCCCTCTACTTCACTACTAACTGGAAGTGAGCTTTCTTCAACCTCTATACAAACATCACTTGCCATAGCCCACTCATTTAAAACAGCAGATACTCCGCCCCTTGTAGCATCTCTTAAGGCCACTAAAGAGAGTTTTTCGTCTATCAACTCTTTAACTATTGGATATAAAGATGCACAGTCACTTTTGAGTTGGCTTTGCATATCTATTCCCTCTCTTGCTAAAAATATAGTTGCACCGTGACAGCCTATATCACGACTTACAAGGATAACATCACCTTCTTCCAAAGCTGATGAACTAAGCCCCTCATACTCAACTTCACCAACTCCTGAAGTGTTTATAATAAGCTTATCTACTGTTCCTTTTGGCATTACTTTTGTATCACCACTTACTATCAAAGCACCATTAACTTCTAACTCTTTTTTCATAGACTTTGTTATTTTTTCAAGTTCCCTTAAAGAAAATCCTTCCTCTATGATAAAACTAACTGTTAAATATTTTGGCTTTGCTCCCATCATCGCCAAATCATTACAAGTTCCGCAAATACTAAGCTTCCCTATATCACTTCCAGGGAAAAAAAGTGGACTAACCGTAAAACTATCGGTACTCATAGCAGTTTTACCACTAATAGTAAAAACTGCAGAGTCTTCACTTTTAATTAAAATATCATTTTTAAAAGCTCTATAAAAAACTTTCTTAATAAGAGTGTTGTTTTCCTCTCCACCATTTCCCATCGATAGGGTTACATTTTTACTCATATTTGACTCCTAAAAATTTATCATAATTTACCAAGCCTTATCAAGCCTTGCTGTAAAGCCCTCGGCTTTAGCCATAGGGATATAAGGCAATAGAAAGTTCGATAGAGAGTTTATCTTCCTTGAGAACTTTCTGATAATGCTTATATTATATTCAAAATTATGTTATAATACTTTATATAAAAGATACAAACAAGTCAAAGACCAAAAGAGAAATTAGAGTTGATATTGCAGGAACAGTCTATAACCATTGTATAGCACTTCATAGAAGATACTACATCGGGTAAAATCGTGGGTATCGATTTTGCTCTTAAAACATTTTGATTCTATCTAACAATATAGAGTATGAATCTCATAAACTATCAAATAAAATAGCTAACAATGTGGATTATGTTGCAATAGAAGATTTAAATATCAAATCTATGCAAAGATTATGGGGTAGAAAAATAAGTGACTATGCATTTAGTGAGTTTGTAAATATCTTAAAATATAAAACAAATCCAATCAAGATAAATAGATTTTATCCATCATCTAAAACCTGCTCTAAATACGGATATGTTTTAAATGAGTTAGATTTAAAAACAAGGATATGGCAGTGTCTTGAATGTAAAACGAAACATTTGAGAGATTTAAATGTTGTCATAAACATCTGTAGTGGGGCATTAACTCTTGGTATAGAGACTCTAAGACCTGTGTAAGTAGGCAAGTCTTGTTCTAAAGCCAGAATCCCCCACCTTTGGGTGTGGGGAGTATGTCAAAACTAGATAAACTAAGAACCTACCTTATTCGCCATTTGTTTGTTTTTTTTAACTCTTTTTTTTAATTGATTGTGTAGTGAACTTAAATTTTAGTTAAAAGTAAAGCTTTGACTTTTCCTGTTAATATTAGTTTCAGTTTTTTTTGATATAAACTTAGAGATTATGTATATTAGCTTTGGAGATTTTAATGGTGGAACAAGAGTTGGAAACATTTAAACAAATTTTAGAAGATAGAAAAGAGCAGATTGTTAAGAATATTTATGAATTTAGAAATGAAATAGGGGAGTTACAAAAGAGTGAAGCAAGTGATGAGGCGGATTTTGCAAGTATAAGTAGTGATAGTGCTATAGGGGAAGCTATAAGTGAAAAGCAGGAGAAAGAGCTTAAGGAGATAGAGTATGCCCTTAAGAAAATAAAAGAAGGGACTTATGGTATTTGTGAAATGTGTGAGGAAGAGATTGGTGTAGAGAGATTGAGGGTGAAACCTCAGGCTAGGTATTGTATGGTGTGCAGAGAAATAGTTGAAAAATCTGCTTAGAGGAGCTATATAATGGGGTTTAAAAAATTTTTAGGTTTTGGTCTTATACTAGTTATTGCTACGGGATTATATGTTTATAGTTTAACCAATGCAAATTATTCTATTAGTATAACTGGCATTAAGGTTACTCTTCCTATTGCTATATGGGTTATATTGCCTATGTTTGTATTATATCTTTTTACAATATTTCATCTTATGTTTTATGGAACACTTGGTTTTTTTAGATTTAGAAAGATTAAAAATGATTCTGAAAAGTTTTTACAAAATCAAAAAAGAGCACTTTTAGGTAAAAAGTTAGAAGATAACAATTATAAAAGTGAAGTTTTTAAACTTCCAGGAGCAGTTTTACCACTTTTAAATATAGACCCAAAAAGATATATGGGATATAGAGTTTTTGACAATGAAGTAGCTGATATTTTGGAGGTAAAACAGAGGGTTTATGATGGTGAGGTTGTTGATTTAAGTCCATATGATCTTTTTCCTGATAATGCTCTTATGATTAAAAACTATGAAAATATGCTAAATCAAGATAAAAGTTATGCGGCGACTATTCTTAAAAAGTGTAGTGACAAAAAGTTATGCAAAAAAGCTTCTTTAGCACTTGCTGAGTATTCTCCTGTTAGTGAGTTAAAAAAGTTTAATATACAAATAACCAAGGATATATTGGATAGGTTAATAGATAGGATAGGTAGTAAAAACTTTGAACTAACAAATGAACAGATTTTAAACTATGCAAAAGAATTGAGTTTTGATAAAAAAGATTTGGTGGAGTTAACAAAAAAATTAAAAGATAAACTTACTCCTGATGAAAGAGTTAAATTTACAAATGACTTGATAGTAGCATTTCCTGAGATAGGTGGGGAAGCATATCTTTATACTATGTTTGATCTTCAACTTATAGATAAAGCTAGAGATTATCTTGATAACTCTGCAAAAGATGAATATACAAAATTTAAACACCTTCTTTTCTTAAAAGATAACGGTAAAAACTTCGATATAGACCTTTTTGTATAACTTTGTATGACTAAAAGGTCTTAAATGGGGATGGATTTTTTACAAAAGGATCTTCTCTTTTTAGCCCCACTTGCAGGTTATACCGATCTTCCTTTTCGCTTAGTAGTTAAAAAGTTTGGAGTTGATGTAACTGTTAGTGAGATGATAAGTGCAAATGCTCTTGTTTATAACTCTTCAAAAACTTTAAAAATGCTTGAAAAATCTCCACTAGAAGAGCCTTATATAGTCCAGATAGCAGGAAGTGATTTAGAAGTTATAAAAAAAGCGGTTTTACTTTTAAATGATATGGATGGCATAGATGGCATAGACTTAAACTGCGGTTGCCCTGTCCCAAAAGTTGTAAAGCAAGGAGCCGGAAGTGCTTTACTTAAAGATTTATCAAAAATGGCAAAGATAGCAGAAACTATAAAAAAATACTCAAATAAAAGATATTTTTCCATAAAAACTAGGCTTGGATTTGATAAAAAAATCCCCAAAGAGATAGCAAAAGTTTGCCAAAACAGTGGGGCAGACTGGGTTACTTTTCATGGAAGAACAAGAGCCGATAAATACGACCCTTTAAAAATAGACTACAATTCCATAGCAGAAGCAAAAAGTGTTTTAAATATCCCTTTAGTGGCAAATGGAGATATAACATCTTTGCAAAAGTATAAAGAGGTAAAAAAGATAACCGGAGCTAATGCAGTTATGATAGGAAGAGGAGCAGTTGGAAATCCTTGGATATTTTATCAAATAAAAAATGATTTAGAAACTGTTAAAAAAGAAAAGATAAAAGAGATAGTTTTAGAACACTTCTTTTCGATGCTAAAGTTCTATGGAGATAAAGGAGTTGGTATCTTTAGAAAACATCTTCACACCTACTCAAAAAACTTTCCTGATGCAACAAAGTTTAGAGATAGAGTAAACAGAACCGATGATGCTAAAGAGATAGTTA
>CAZUPK010000022.1:0-10772 GCA_964622255.1 uncultured Campylobacterales bacterium | reverse complement strand
ATTAACATTTAATTTTCCAAGTTTCCAGTTTGTTCTATCCATACATAATATCCACTTTTTATCTTCAGGCAATATTGTTGCAAGTAGTTTGCTAACCATATCATAATCAATCTCTTGTTTTTCAAACAACCTTTGTATTCTTCTGTAATTTGATTCTACTTTAGCGCTACCTTCTATATTTTCTGCAACCTTTTGCATATTAACGCTTCTGCTTCTTATGATTGAACTAATAAAATTGCCAAGAAATTCTACTCTTTGATAGTGCCAGTTAAAATACTGTGAGAATATCTCTTTCATTTTTAGTAAATGCTCCATTTTTAACTATCTCCTTACATACTTTTAGGTAGTTAAGCAAATATTGTTCCTAAATGTCGTGGAGTGAGAAAGATTATTTAAAATTTCGTAAAATTTAGCTGGGCTGAATTTTTTTTATATTAAATTAGGATTAAACTAATTTTAATATTTCCTATTTATAATAGTTGTAAATAGAAAGGAATTAACCATACTATGAAAAGCCTATTATTTTCATTTTTTTATATAACATCTTTCTTTGTTTATATGAGTGCTTATGATAACTTTGATTATATAGGTGTGGGTTTATCTAGTCAAAAAATCGAAAATAAGCATCTTTCAAATACTAATGCATTAATATTGAATACTGGAAAAAATAATCTATATAAAAATATTGGTATAGAGCTAGAAGGTAGTATTCAGCTAGATAAATCTTCCACAACGATAAATGGAATTTCGTCTGACTTAAAATTTTGGTATATGGGTATGTATGGCACTTATTTATGGAAATTAGACAACAGTTTTGCAATAAAACCACGATTTGGTATAGTTTATAAAAATATAAAATCTTCCTTAAACACCAGTAATAATAACCCAACAAACAAGGAGGATGAAAATAAATTAAGTCTAAGTGCAGGTATCGGGATAAGTTACAAACTAACAGAAAAGTCGGAACTATTTACAAACTATACAAAATTTGAGGACGATATAGAACATCTCACATTTGGAGCCGAATTCAAGTTTTAACTACTTTTATGTTCTTTGGGGCATTGTATCATAAAACATCATAAAAATTGAGGCCTTTAAAAAAGGCTTCAATTTTTTTTACATCATTCCAGGCATTCCACCCATTCCGCCCATATCAGGCACTGCTGGTGCAGGTTTTTCCTCTTTTACTTCACTTACAGTTGCCTCTGTTGTTAAAAGTAAGCTTGAAACTGACACTGCATTTTGAAGTGCTACCCTCTCAACCTTTAAAGGATCTATGATTCCAGCTTCAAACATATCCACATACTCTCCGCTTGCTGCATCAAAACCTATCGTTTCAGCACCTTTTTCAACCTCATTTGCTACTACTCCAGCATCAAATCCTGCATTTTCTGCTATCTGTTTAATAGGAGCTTTTATAGCTCTTTTTACTATCTCATATCCTATTTTTTCATCACCTTCTAAATCTAACTCAACTTTTGATGCTGCTTTTATAAGTGCCGCACCACCACCGATAACAACACCCTCTTCTACTGCAGCTTTAGTTGCACTTAAAGCATCATCAACTCTATCTTTTTTCTCTTTCATTTCTGTCTCAGTTGCCGCTCCTACTTTAATAACTGCAACTCCACCTGCAAGTTTTGCAAGTCTTTCTTGAAGCTTTTCCTTATCATAGTCACTTGTTGTCTCTTCTATTTGAGCTCTTATTTGAGCAACTCTAGCATCTATTTTCCCTTTGTCACCTGCTCCGTCAACGATAGTTGTATTATCTTTATCTATCACAATACTACCTGCAGTTCCAAGATCCTCCAAGGTTGCATTTTCTAAAGTTTTTCCAAGTTCCTCTGTTATAACCTCTCCACCTGTTAGTATAGCTATGTCTTCAAGCATAGCCTTTCTTCTATCACCAAATCCAGGAGCTTTAACCGCAGCGATATTTAAAACACCTCTTAGTTTGTTTAAAACTAAAGTTGTTAGTGCCTCACCCTCTATATCCTCAGCTATGATTAGAAGTGATTTTCCCGTCTTTTGAACTCCTTCTAAAACCGGTAACAAATCTTTTAAACTTGTTATTTTCTTGTCAGTTATCAAGACATATGGACTATCCATTTCTACTGTCATTTTCTCAGTATTTGTCACAAAATACGGACTCACATATCCCCTATCAAACTGCATACCCTCAACAACTTCTAACTCATCGTTTATACCTTTTGCTTCTTCAACAGTTATAACACCATCTTTTCCAACTTTATCCATAGCCTCTGCTATAAGATCACCTATCTTAGAATCAGAGTTTGCAGAAATAGTTGCAACTTGTGCTATTTCTTTTTTGTCATTTACAGTTTTTGCACTCTTTTTAAGCTCTTCGATAATAGCTTCAATCGCTTTATCCATACCTCTTTTAACAGATATAGGATTTGCACCTGCAGTAATATTTCTTAATCCCTCTTTAAAAATAGAACTTGCAAGAACTGTCGCGGTTGTAGTTCCATCACCTGCCTCATCAGCCGTTTGACTTGCAACCTCCTTAACAAGCCCTGCACCCATATTTTCTAAAGCATTAGCAAGTTCTACCTCTCTTGCAACACTAACACCGTCTTTTGTGATCTGTGGAGCACCAAAACTTTTTTGGATAAGAACATTTCTCCCCTTAGGTCCCATAGTAACTTTAACTGCATCACTTAGCTTTTTTACACCCTCATATAATCTATTTCTAGCTTCATCTGAAAAATAAATCTCTTTTGCCATAATCCTCTCCTTAAATCTTCTTTTTTATTTTAAAATACCTAAAATATCATCGCAGTTTAAAACTAGATACTCTTCACCATCGAGTGTTATTTCAGTTCCTGAATACTTAGCAAACACTACGGTATCCCCCTCTTTTACCTCACAGTTATCATCCTCTTGTAATTCTTTACTTACTGCTTTTACTTCAGCTTGTAAAGGTTTTTCCTTTGCATTATCAGGAATAATAATACCTGAAGCTGTTTTTGCTTCTTCTTCAACAGTTTTAACTAATACTCTTTGTCCTAGTGGTATAAAACTCATTGATTTCTCCTTTCATATATGTAATATCTTTTGATTGCGGTGAGATTATACATAATAAATATTAATTTGTCAAGAGATTTAAAAAAAAATTTCATAATTCTTTAGTCTTTTAGACTAAGGAATTCTTATATAGGCTTCACTACTACCATTGTAACTATGATTATCATAAGTATTGTGGGTATCTCATTTATAACTCTAAAAAACTTACCACTTCTTTGGCACCTATCTTCAAGCAACTCCTTTCTTAAAACTTCAAGATAAAAGTGAAAAGCTATCATAAAAACTAAAGCCACAAGTTTTACCCAAAGCCAATAAACACCCTCTAACATAGCGGGATTTAAATATATCATAGTTAGACCACTAAGCAAACTAGCCCAAAATGCAGGAACCCCTATATACTTATAAAGTTTTCTTTCCTGTATCTTTATAACATCGGTAAAACACTTTCCATTTTTTTGATGCTCTGCATGATAGACATAGAGGCGAGGTTGATAAAAAAGCATAGCCATCCAAGAAAGCACACTCATAACATGAAAAGCAAGTATATAGTTATAATACTCCATAAATAACTCCTAATATTTTAATAATGCTATTTTATCTTAAAGAAGTTTTGATAAACTTATAGCCTATACTTGATGGTATATCATACTCAAGTTTAATAGAGAGGTGTCCGAGCGGTCGAAGGAGCATGCCTGGAACGCATGTGTGGGAACAACCCACCGAGGGCTCAAATCCCTTCCTCTCTGCCATAACTAAAAAATCAAGAACCTATTAATACAAACTAGCTATAACCGCATAAGATATAAACAGCACCAAGTGAGATATACCTTCGAAATAGTTTGTCTCACCATTATCAGTCGTTTTCCAAGCTAAAATAATAGTAAAAACTAAAGCTCCTATTTCAAGTGGATTAAAATTGAGAGTCAGTGGCATATTAAACATATATCCTAGAAGCAAAAGTGACGGAACAGTTAAAAGTATAGAAACAGTGCTTGCTCCCATTGCTATGTTTATAACTCTTTGAATTTGATCATTTTTAGCAGCTTTTACCGCCGTAAAAATCTCAGGAGAAACACTTATAATCGCTATAATAAGTCCAGCAAATCCTGCTGACATACCGAAACTTTTAAAAACATACATACCTATCTGAGCAAAAGTTTCTGCTGAAACTCCTATCAAAAAAATAAGTCCAAATATAATCAAAAAGTTTACTACAGTCGGCAATCTATCAAAAACATAGTTTTCATCTTCATCCTCTTCACTATGCCCTCTTCTTCTTTTAAGACGGAAAATTCTACTCTTTGCAGTCGATTTAAAAAAGTCTTCGTGTGTTTTTGTTTGAAAGATCAAAATGGCAAAATAAAAAAAGACCAATACAAAACCTATGATGTAACTTGCTTTTAAAACTACTTCATTTGAATGATTTGAGTTACCTAAGATACTTGGAACTAGGAGTGCAAGTGCAGCAACATAGAGTATGGTAGTATATGAGCTTGAAGTATCCTCATTGTGCTCTTGCTCTTTAAAAGTGAGTCCTCCTATAAAAACTGCAAGTCCCAAAAGAACATTCATATCCACTATAACTGCAGAAATAATACCTCCTCGAACCGTCTCTATCGCTTCGGGAGAGTTTATAGACTGCTGTAAAATGGAAAAAAGTAATATTATCTCAACCACAACTGCTGTTATAGTTAAAACAAAACTTCCATAAGGCTCTTCTAATCTCTCGGCCAATATCTCCGCAATCTCCGAAACTGTAATAGATAAAAATATAATATCCAAAGATACAACTATTAAAACTAGAGTTTTAGGATAGCTGTTGTATTCCATAAAAAAAGAAAGCCCTAGAAGTAAAACTCCACCTATCAAATCCCAATAATTTTCTAAAAAAGTCAAACTATGATATCCATTTTGCTTGGGGGCAGTATCCAAAAAATTTCTCCTTTAAAATAAACTGTTTTTCATATTACTACTTGCCTTTATTAAATATTTTAAAAATTTTTGCTCAATATCCAACATCATAACAAAATTATAATCAAATATGTTTAGCTTCTTAATATCGTCAAAATTTTTAAAATATTTAATATCTATATCATTTTTATGATAAAATTCCATATTTTTAGGAAGTAAAAGAGTCATCTTTGCCCAAGGGGCTTTCTTTTTTAAAAACTCTAACTCTCTTTCTAAAAGCTCTTTTTTACTTTCTAAAATAACAACTTTCGTGCTTTGTCCAAAATTTAAAATCCTAAAGGCACTATCTAAAAAAAGAGGTTTAAAATGAGATATAAAACTTAACTTTTCTAAACTATACTCTATTTCTAAACTATCAAAGAGATTTAATATATACTCTAACTCCGATATAAAAAGTTCTGAAATTTTTATATCCTTATAGAGCCTATTATGATAGATAAAGGTGGTCAAAAAAATTGTTGCTTTTTGAACAATAACTTGAGTAAAAATTTCTACTTTAAAGCTTTCTAGCTCCATACCTTTAAAAAGTTTTTCATCTAAAAAAAGTATAAGTTTATAGCTACTATTTAAACTTAAAACTCTTATCGCTTCTTCAACATCCTCAATAAACAGTATCTCTTTACAACCACTTATAGATTTAATTATATCCACTTTTACACAATCAACATAAAGAGTATATACACTCTCTCTTATGATAAGATATCTCAAGAGTTTTAATTTACTATTTTGAATACTTTTAACTTTTATCCAAGCTATTTCATCATCTTTTATCTTCAATGATGTAGAAACTATCCCATAAGCTCCATTTTTTAAAGCTTCATCTATATCTTTACTAGCTCCAAGGTAAAGATCTCCCCTTTTTACCTTTTTCGCATCAAAGACTACATTTGAAAAAGAGGCGATAGATGGCTCATTTAAAAGTTCACCATCTATCAAAGAAACAAGATTTTCAAAAAGCATCAACTAACTTTTGTTCCAACCTCTTTGGGACTCTCTGGTCGAAGTAGACTTAAACCATTTTTATCTTTTGCAGCCAAAAGCATACCCTCACTTAGCATACCCATCAACTTTGCAGGTTTTAAGTTTGCTACAACACAAACTTGAGTATTTACAAGTTCTTCTAACTTATAAAACTCTTTTATTCCTGCTACTATCTGTCTTGGATTTTCTTCCCCAAGATCTACTTTTAAAAGTAAAAGTCTATTACTCTTTTTAACCTCTTTAGCTTCTATGATGGTTCCTATCTTTAGAGATGTTTGGAGAAACTGATCTATCGTTATGATACCTTCCTCTTTTTTAGGCTCACTCCTTTTCTTCTCTTTTGGCTCTTCCTCCTTTTTAGACTCATTTTTTATAAGTTCTTCTTCTATCTTTGGAAAAAGTGGTGGAACCTTTTTAACTTTAAAATCTTTTAGCAAGTCCCCATCTTCTATCAAGGATTTAAAGTGCTTAGTATCATTTTTTATTCCCAGAGCATCACTTATAGTTTCACAAGTTTTTGGCATAACAGGACTTAGCATCACTGAAACTTTTGCTAAAAGATTTGCTACTAGTGCAACCAGCGCCATAGCTTCATCCTCTTTACCCTCCTTCATCTTTACCCAAGGCTCATAAGTTGCTATGGACTGGTTTGCAATAGTTAAAACTTTCCAAAGTTCCTCCAAATATCTGTTTGTTTGCATATTGTAAAGATACTCCGGTAGAGATTTTATAATCTTATCAGCCTTTTTCAACTCGCTATCATAATACTTTTTAACATCCACATTTCTTATTTCAAAATCAAAATACTTCCCACTCATACCGATGATACGATTTAAAAGATTTCCAAGTTCATTTCCAAGATCGCTGTTTATCCTGTCTATCAAAGCTTTTTGAGAAAAGTCTCCATCTTGCCCAAAAGGAACCTCTCTAAGCATAAAGTATCTAAAATTTTCAAGCCCATAAGCATCAGCAACCTCTTTGGGATCTACAACATTGCCTTTTGATTTACTCATCTTTTCACCATTTCTTGTCCACCAACCATGACTTGCTATATGTTTTGGTAAAGGAAGATCTAAACTCATCAAAAATGCAGGCCAATAAATAGCATGAAATCTCAATATATCCTTACCGACTATATGAACTCTTGCCGGCCAAAACTCCATATTTTTCTCATCTGTTCCATATCCAAGAGCAGTAAGATAGTTCATCAAAGCATCAAGCCAAACATACATAACATGTTTTGGATCGTTTATACTTTTTGGAAGTTTCACCCCCCAATCAAAACTTGTTCTTGTAACTGAAAGATCCTTAAGTCCCTGCTTCACAAAGGCTACAACTTCGTTTTTCTTTCCTTTTGGTAAAACACACTTCTCTTCATCTTCATACCATTTTAAAAGTTTCTCTTCATAGCTACTTAGTTTAAAAAAGTAACTCTCCTCTTTTACTAAACTCGTCTCTTTCCCACAATCAGGGCAAAATCCACCATCAACAAGCTGAGTTTCCGTAAAAAAAGTTTCACAACTAATGCAATAGTGTCCCTCATACTCATCCTTATAAATATCGCCCTTTTGATACATCTTTTCAAAAGCTTTTTGAACACCTATCTTATGATTTTCATCAGTAGTCCTAATAAACTTATCATAACTTATATCAAACTCATCCCAAAGAGCTTTAAATTTTCCACTTATTTCATCCGCATACGATTTTGGCGACTTTCCTCTTTGCTTTGCGGCCAACTCTATCTTTTGTCCATGCTCGTCTGTCCCTGTTAAAAAGAAAGCATCATAACCTATCATTCTTGTATATCTTGCCATAGTATCAGCTATGATGGTAGTATAAGCATGTCCTATATGAGGAACATCATTTACATAGTAAATAGGAGTGGTTATATAAGTTTTCTTGCATCCATCAGACATAAAAATACCTTTGTTTTTTGGACTATTTTACTGAAAAATACCTTATAGAAGCAAAACCATAAGCCCCTGCACTTTTACATATCTCTTTTTGTTCGTCGCTTATTATTCCACCAAGTGCAAAGCATTTTAAAGGAGATGAAAATTCTACTGCTTTTTTTAACTCTTCTACTCCCTTTGGTTTACCCTTATTTGGTGTAAAAAATATGGGAGAAAAGGTTATAGCATCAGCTTTTAAAAGTTTTGCTTTTTCTATCTCTTTTTTATTATGAGTGCTTATAACAACAAAAAGTCCTGCTTTTTTTGCCTCTTCTATCTTATCAAACTGATTTGAAGTTAGATGCACTCCGTTAAACTTAAGCTCTTTAGCTACTTCTATGTGAGAGTTTATAAGTATATTTTCTATCTTATACTTTTTTGATATAAAAAGAAACTCTTTTGCATACTCCAAAGAAAGACTATTTTTATCTCTGTAACAAGCAAAGTCTATATGAAAGTTTTGATAAATATCTCCTAAGTAGTTTTGAAAAGAGAAAAGAGAGTCATAAAAAGAGAGATCAGTTATAAGATAACTCTTCAACTAAATCCTCCTTTTTACTGGAGCAAAGCCCCAGTAAAAAATCCTCTCACCAAAACTTTGCTATTTTTAGCAACAAATAAAATTCTCCTAAATTTTTATTTTCAATGCTCATCTGTCAAAACTGCACCAGCTAAATAAACATAAGTGAGTATCATAAAGATAAATGCTTGTAACAATGCTGAAAATGTTAGCAATGCATATGGTGCAAGTGGTGCTACCACCGGAGCTAACATCAAAATAACTGCCAAGAAAAGATCATCACCCTTTATATTACCAAAAAGTCTAAATGAAAGTGAAATGATTCTCGAAAGATGTGAAACTATCTCAATAGGAAACATCAAAGGAGCCAAAAGCTTCTCAGGTCCCATAAAATGTGCAAAATACTTTACAACACCTTTTTTTCTTATACCCTCATAGTTATAGTAAACAAAAACTACCAAAGCTAAAGCTAAAGTTATATTTATATTTGCTGTCGGAGATTCAAAGCCCGGAATAATACCTATCAAATTTGCAACCAATACAAAAAGCCCTATAGTCGCAACCAACGGAAGATACTGTTTTGCTTTTTCTTCACCTATAACATCCCTACCCATTTCAACTACACCATTTAAGTAAATCTCAGCAATATTTTGAGCTCCTTTTGGAACTATTTGTAAAGAACTTGTTGCCATCTTTGCTATAGCTAAAACGATAATAGCCGTTAAAATAACATGTGCAACAATAATAAATCCGTGACTCTGGCTTATCAAACCAAAAAAAGTAAAAACTTCACTCACCTCAAATCCTTTTAAAATTTTTTGTTTATTTTATCAAACTAAATTTAATCTTTCCTGACCTATACGATAAATCGCAAAATCATACTTAATCGGATCATTTTCATCAAACTTTTTTAGGTTTTGAGTCAGTTCTAAAACTGCTTTTAAATCATAACTTTTTCTTTTTAAAATCCCTAATTTTTGGGAAACTCTAAAAGTATGAGTATCTAAGGGCATAAGTAAATCCCTCTTATCTACCCTCTTCCAAAGTCCCATATCCAAGTTATCATTTCTTACCACCCATCTTAAATACATGTTATATCTTTTATAAGTTGATTTTGACTTTATAGTTGGTGGAGTTCCTACCAAAAAATTATAACCATAACTATGATATGAGTTTACTTTTAAGATAGTATTTATCAAACTATTTAAACCATCTATAACACTATTTTCTTTTTTATATCCTTCATAAAAAAGATTTTCTATACTATCTATATCTTTAAGCCTTTTTATCGTAATAAAAAAATCTGCTACATCTATCTCCTTTTGAAATCGATAATATTTCCCTTTCAATCCTTTTTTTATAGCCTCATCACTTCTATCTAAAAGAGAAAAATCAAGAGAATCCAAAAACTTTACTATCTGCTTTACATTACCATAAGCAAATAAAGCACAAATAAGCGAAATATACTCATCTTTATACCTTGATGCAACCAAAAGAGGATCCACCTTATCATAACTAAGTTCATAGATACTATCTCTTTTTTTTGACTCTTTTTCAAGCAAACTTTTAAGAAAATCCTCTTTTATGAAAACATTTGTAGATAAACCCTCATACTTTATCATAAACTCCTCTTTTCTCATCAAGACTACACCAATTACCCAACAAACCACATAATAAGATATCTACCAACCAAGGCATTTTAAATACCGAGTTCTTTTGTAGAGACTACATCTAAACTACTACATCTATTTACTGAAATTGAGACATTTGTCCTTTTTGCCTTATAAAAAAATTTTAGTTTGGTCTTGACAAAGGAAGAGATTATACCCCCCTTATCTGATAGGTTATGTCTCCAGCACCAAGTCCTAAGATGATTCCATCCTTAAACTCGGATAGACAAGTTTTATCTTTTAAGATATTTACCCTGTGTTCTTTAGTATCCACTCTATCAGCCAAAATAGGTTTATACTTTTTAAAATGAGTTTCAAAATCTATCTCAACCTCTTTTTCTCCTACATTGTAAACAGGAAGTATAACTAGATTATCAACCCCTTCAAAGCACTCTTTAAAGCTTTCTAAATTGTCTATAGTTCTACCATATTTGTGAGGTTGCCAGATAGCTCTTACTTTGTTTACCCCTAAAAGATCTGCATACTTTTTAGCAGAGTTTATAGTTGCTCTTATCTCTGTTGGATGGTGTGCATAGTCATCTATGATGATACACTTATCTTTCTTATCAACTGTATCAAATCTTTTTTTTATACCTTTATAGTTTTTTAAATTTTTTCTTATATTTATAA
>CAZUPK010000021.1:0-11281 GCA_964622255.1 uncultured Campylobacterales bacterium | reverse complement strand
TATGATATATTTAGGTTTATAAACAAATACTTAGATCAAGATATAAAATATGATATAACATTTATAAACTATCTTTTAAACTCAAAGAAAGATTTTTCAAAGCTAAATCTAAAAAGTTTTTTTGAAAAAAGGTATATCTATCACACTATCTTAGCTTTTTACAATGCAAATATACTAACAAATATCATCTCACCACTAAGAAAAGTAAAACATTTAGAACAGTTTGACGGTTATCATAAGTATCCTGTTGATATTCACTCTATACGAACTATAAAAACTATGGAAAATATATCCCATAAATATATAAAAAAGATTTATAACTCTCTAAACAACTCCCAAAAAAGAGTTTTAAAGTTTTCAGCACTTCTTCACGACTGTGGAAAGGGAAGAAAACAAGATCACTCCATCTTAGGAGCAAATATTGCAAAAAGGTTTGCCTTAGAAATAGGCTTTAACGAAGACGAAGCAAAGATGGTGCATAGACTCATAAAAAATCACACAAGATTATCAAACACAGCAAGTAGAGAGGATATATATAGCGACAAAGTTATCTTTAACTTTCTCTCACACATAAAAACAAAAGAGACTTTAGATATGCTTTTGGTTTTGACTTATGCCGATATAGAATCAGTTGGAAAGGGAACTTACTCAAACCTAAATGCAAACTTGATAAAAGAGCTTTATCAGTTAAGTTTAGAGGCTATAAAAAATAAAAAGGCAGTAAGTGAAGCTACAAAAAGAGCAAAAAAAGAGCGGGAGTTAAAAAAAGATAGAATTTTTTTAGCTTTAAAAACTCAAGAGAAAAAAAAGATATTAAGCCTCGAAAGCAATCTTCTTTTTTTTAAATACTCTCCAAAAGAGATAGTAGATATCTCAAAGTGGTGCTTTAGTTTAAAAAGTGCCTATGATTATAAAATAACAAATAATAAAAATCTCATCATAGAGATAGTAAGATATGATGAGTTTAACTTAGGATACTTTTTATCAAGACTATCAACCTATAGTGTTGTGAGTATGGATATATTTAAGTTTTTTAACCATATAAAATACTTCAAAATTGAATTTATAGATGAAGTAAAAGAAAAAATGGATATAAAAAGGATAGAAGATATCATAGCTTCAAGCTTTGATATGAAAAAAAAACCAAAACTCTATATGATTGATATAAAAAAAGAGGAGCTTGTTGTAGAGTGTAATCACTCAAGAAGTTATGCTTCTTTTAAGATAAATACAAAGGATCAAAAGGGACTTTTAGCTAATATTATGGCAATATTTGATGATATTGGTGTGGATATAGCTAGTGCTAAAATCCAAACTATAAAAAATAGAACTAGAAATTTGATGTTGATAGAAAAAAATGGAAAATTTTGTAAAAATTACGGAAGGATTATAAAAAGGTTATGTGCGGAATAGTTGGATATATTGGAGAGAAAAACTCTAAAGAAATACTTTTAGATGGACTTAAAGAGTTGGAGTATAGAGGCTATGATAGTGCAGGTATTGCTATAGTTGAAAAAGATGCTATCCACCACTACAAAGCTGTTGGAAAGTTAGAGAACTTAAAAGAAAAAACAAAAGAGTTAAATCCAAAGGGCTTTAGCATAGGTATAGGACATACAAGATGGGCAACTCACGGAAATCCCACTGAGTTAAATGCTCATCCGCATTTAGGAGAGTTTAGCTATGTTGTTCATAATGGCATCATAGAAAACTATAAAGAGTTAAAAGATGCACTTATGAGTGAGGGAGTTAGATTTTTAAGTCAAACCGATACCGAAGTGATAGTGCACCAGTATGAAAAAAACTTTAAAGAGATAGGTAATGAGTTTGGAGCTTTTAAAAAGACTATAAAGGAGTTAAAAGGTGCATATGCCCTACTTCTTATAACTAAAAGTGATGATAAAAAGATATTTTTTGCAAAAAACGGTTCACCTTTGATAGTTGGAGATGATGGGGGTGAGATATATTTTGGAAGTAGTGATGCTGCACTTTTAGGAAAGGCTAAAGAGGTTATATACCTAAATGACGGTGAATACGGTTATGTAACAAAAAAGCAGATAAAACTCTTTTTAGATGATAAAGAGATAGATTTAGAAAAAAAACCTCTCATAGGAGATAAGATATCGGCTCAAAAGGGTGGATTTAGATTTTTTATGGAAAAAGAGATATATGAGCAAAGTGAAGTTTTAAGTGACTGTATCCTTGGTAGAGCTTTAGATGATAGAATTTACTTTGAAGAGTTAGAAGAAAACTTTTTTGATGGGATAAATGCTATAAAAATCTGTGCTTGTGGAACAAGTTATCACTCTGCTCTTGCTACAAGTTATCTTTTTGAAAGAGTCTCTAAAATCCCCACAAATGTAGAGATAGCAAGTGAGTTTAGATATAAAAAACCACTTTTGAAAGATGATACTCTTTTTATAGTTATAAGCCAAAGTGGAGAAACTGCAGATACTTTAGAAGCTTTGAAAATGGCAAAAAAAGCCGGGCTTAAAACTTTAGCTATCTGCAATGTAGATAATTCCTCTATAGTAAGGGAGTCAGATTTTAGTATCCTAACTCGTGCAGGTATAGAAAAAGGGGTTGCTTCAACAAAAGCTTTTGCTACACAAGTTATGGTTTTATGGATGCTCTGTTTATATATAGCAAAGTATAAAAGTAATATAGAAAAAGATAAGCTTATAAAAGAGATAACTGTTATAAAGCATATCCCAAATATTGTAGTAGTAGAGGATAAACTTCATCAAAAGTTAAAAAGACTCTCTAAAAGATATCTTCACGGGCATGGATTTTTCTTTATAGGAAGAGACATATTTTATCCTTTGGCACTTGAGGGAGCTTTAAAACTAAAAGAAATAAGCTATCTTCATGCTGAAGGATATCCAGCCGGAGAGATGAAACATGGACCTATCGCATTAGCCGATAGCAAACTCTTTACCATAGCTCTTATGCCAAAAACTCTCCACTATGATAAGGTAAAATCAAATGTCGAAGAGCTTAGTGCAAGAGATGCAACCATACTTGCTATATCTCCTAAAGAATTCGAACTTGCAGATGATTTTATAAAAACATCTACTCAAACTCATCCTATGGCAGAGTTTTTTGAGATGATGATTATAACTCAACTTTTGGCACTTGAAATATCTATAAGACTTGGAAATGATGTAGATATGCCAAGAAACTTAGCAAAAAGTGTTACCGTGGAATAAAATTTATCTATAAAAATAGTAAAGTAAAGTTTCCCTTAAGTGAAACTTTACTATTATAACTAGATGAAATGGATGAACTTAGAAAAGTATCTTGTCAAATTTTTAAAAGAGGAGACCTATAAAACGGGACTTAGAGGTGCAGTTTTGGGTCTTAGTGGTGGTATAGATTCTGCAGTAGTTGCGGTTTTAGCAAAAAAGGCATTTGATAAAAACTTAAAAGTTTTTTTACTACCATCACAATTTTCAAATGATAGCTCTATAACTGATGCTTTAAAACTTTGCAAGAGATTTGATATTGTTCATCAGATCATAGAGATAAAGGATATAATATCAAGTTATAAAGAGAACCAAAACTCAAACTCTTTAAGGATAGGAAACTTTAGTGCAAGAGTTAGAATGGCAATACTTTTTGATCAATCAGCAAAATATAACTCTTTGGTTTTAGGCACAAGTAACAAGAGTGAGATACTCTTAGGCTATGGAACTTGGTATGGTGACTTAGCAAGTGCTATAAATCCAATAGGGGATCTTTACAAAAGTGAAGTTTTTGAGTTCGCAAAGTATTTAGGAGTAAATGAAGAGATTATAAAAAAACCGCCATCAGCCGATCTTTGGAAGGGACAAAGTGACGAAGATGAATTGGGATACTCCTATAAAGAGATAGATGAAGTTTTTTATGAGTTAATAGAAAAAAGAAGAACTCCCAAAGAGGTTATAGATGACGGATTTGATAAAGAAATGACTTTGATGCTTGAAAAAAGAATTTATCAAAACCAGTTTAAAAGAAAGATGCCGATAATAGCAAAAATAAGCCAAAGAACTGTGGGAATAGATTTTTTATACCCACGAGATGTAAAACTATAGGAGAGACGATGAAAAAGATACCATTTTATGTGCCACTGATAGAACAAAGTGAAAAAAACTTAGTTGAAGAGGTTTTAAAACTAAAAGGTGCTTCAAAGATAGAGGAGTTAGAGGATCTTATGTGTGAATACACTGGATCAACTTATGCTATCTCAACATCTAGTTGGAGTGCAGCTGTGCATCTAAGTATGTTTGCTTTAGGACTTAAAAGGGGTGATAAGATACTTTGTAGTGTAAATGCTCATCCTGCTATTCCAGAAGCTGTTAGACACTTTGATGCTGAACCTATCTTTGTAGATATAGAGCCGAATAGTTTTAACATAAGTATCGATGCTTTAAAAAAAGCTTTAGTTGAGTTTAAACATAAAAAGTTAAAAGCTGTTATTATCTCACATATAGGTGGAATTAGTTGTGAGTTAGATGAGATATATAAAATAGCTGCTGAAAACAAAATAAAAGTTATCGAAGATGCCTCCACCTCTTTAGGAGCTACATATAAAGGAAATATGATAGGAAATACTGGTGGAGATATGGCAACATTTTCCTTTGGTTCAAACTTAAAAAATCCTATAGTAAACTGCGGTATTATTACAACAAATAATAAAACTTTATATGAAAAAGCAAAACTTATGAGGCATCACTCTATAGAGTCCAAAGAATGGGATAAAAGTGGCACACTAGGGTATATCTATGATGTAAAAGATATTGGTATCAAGTATGATGCAAGTGAGTTAGAAGCTGCATTTTCCATAGCAAAACTTCAAAAGGCTGATGAACTAATACAAAGAAGAAGGGAGATTGCTAGGATTTATTTTAAAGAGTTGGAGGGAGTTCCTCACATAGTGTTACCTACAAAAAGTGATACTCATACCTATGGACTTTTTACTATAAAGGTAGATAAAAACAGAGATGATTTTGCAAGAGCCTTAAGTGATAAAGGAGTTTATACAGGACTCTTCTTTGTTCCTCTTCATCTTTTAACATACTATAAACAAAAATATTCACTAAAAGTAAATACATATCCAACAGCATTAAGAGTCTATCAACAAATCCTTTCCATACCTTGCTATGCAAAGATGAGTGATGAAGATGTGCTTTATGTTTGTGATATGATAAAAGAGGTTGCAAGTAACAGAGTTTAGTGTGAAAAAACTTTATTTTTGGGGTGAGAGATATCTCTTCTTCCCTAGCCTAACACAGAGATTTATATCGATTTTACTACTTCCTATAACTTTTGTATATTGTCTTTTAACCTTTTTAAAAAAGAATCTTTCAAAAGCAAAAGATTTTTCTATCCCTATTATAAGTGTTGGTAACTTGACAGTTGGTGGAAGTGGAAAAACTCCAATAATCATAGAGTTAGCAAAAAGATATAAAAAAGTTGCAATCATCCTAAGAGGATACAAAAGAAAAAGCAGAGGTTTAGTTATCGTTAGTAATAAGGGTGATATAAAAGTAGATATAAACCAAAGTGGTGATGAAGCTATGCTTTTGGCAAACTCTATTCCAAAAGCAACCGTAATAGTTAGTGAAGATAGAAAAGAAGCTATCAAAAGAGCAAAAGAGTTAGGAGCAAAACTAATTCTTTTAGATGATGGCTTTTCAAAGTTTGATATAAAAAAGTTTAACATACTTTTAAAACCAGCTTTAAAACTAACTCCTCTTTGTCTGCCAAGTGGAGCATATAGATTTTCTCCTAGTTACTATAAAAAGGTTGATCTAGTTTTAGAGGAAACAAAAGAGTTTACAAGAGAAGTTATTATAAAAAATCAAACAGATAGGATGTTACTTCTAACTGCCATATCAAAACCGCAAAGATTAGATAAATATCTCCCTTACGATATGCCGAAGATATATCTTCCAGATCACAGTGAGTTTTCAAAAGAGTTTATAGAAAAACTTATAAAAAAGTATAATCCAACTTCTATACTTACAACGACTAAAGATGCTGTAAAGTTAAAATCGTATAATCTAAATCTTTCAATTTTAGAACTTTTTATCGATATAGATAGCGAAAGTTTAGAAAAAATAGATAATTATATAAGGAATTTTTATGCAAAAAAAGATTGAGATAGCAAATACCCTACTTGATGCCTTTCCATTTATAAAAGAATTTAGAGGAGAAAAAGTAGTTATAAAGTATGGTGGAGCCGCACAAATAGATCCACTTTTAAAAGAACAGTTTGCAAAAGATATAGTTTTACTCTATCTTGTTGGATTAAAACCTATCATAGTCCATGGTGGTGGTAAAAGAATAAATGAATATTTGGAAAAATTAAACATAAAAACAGAGTTTAAAGATGGACAAAGAGTTACCACAGAAGAAAATATGGAAGTGGTAGAGATGGTTTTAAGTGGACTTATCAATAAAGAAATAACATTCCTGCTTAACACTCACGGTGCAAAAGCTATAGGTGTAAGTGGGAAAGATGCCTTACTTTTAAAAGCTAAACCAAAAGATAGCGGAGCTTTCGGATATACAGGAAATATAACAGAGGTAAAAAGTGAAATCATAGATAACCTCTTAAATGAAAACTTTATACCGGTTATTGCTCCCATAGCAAGTGGAGAGGAGTTAGGGCATATAGGATATAACATAAATAGCGACCTTGTCGCATCAAAGATAGCCACGGCTATAAATGCAAAAAAAGTAGTCTTCCTAACCGATACAAAAGGAGTTTTAGACAAAAATAAAAATCTCATTTCAACTCTATACAAAAAAGATATCAAAAAACTTATAGAGGATGGAACTATTCACGGAGGTATGATACCAAAAATTGATGCGTGTTTAGAAGCTCTCGAAGGAGGGGTTCAAAAAGCTCATATCATAGATGGAAGAGTAGAACACTCCATACTTTTAGAACTCTTTACAAGTGAAGGAATAGGAACTGTTGTGAACTACCCCACCTAAGAGGTGGAGGCTTCCTAACTAACAATCTCCAATGAGACTTGAGCAAAAGGCTTTTGTTTTAATATAATCTCCCCAACAAAAAATACCAAACCAAATAATTTTTGTATTCCTAAATGGAACAATAAAATAAAAAAATAGGAAAGATGTTATGAGTAGAAAAGATTTAATAAATAAAGTAATTAATAGAAAGAGATTATTAAACCTAACTATAGAGCAAATAGCTAATTTAACGGGTCTTGGAATAGAGCAGTTGCGAGATTTTTTAGTGGAGATGATGTAAGACTTAGCACAGTAGAAAAAATAACAAGCCTTTTAGGGCTTGATTTTGCAGGAAATGAGATTGTATCAACTAAAAAACTATTAGAAAAAAGAGCAAAACAAAAAGCTTTAGAAATAGTTTTTCTAGTGCAAGATACAGCATCACTTGAAGAGCAAGGTTTAGATAATAAAAGATTAAAAGAGCATATAGAAATTTATCAAAAAAAATAAATTGGGCTTATCAACAATTAAAAAAATAACATTTTTTAGATATCACATAGGTATCACTTTTTAAAATTAGAGTTTTAGCAAATAAGTTTTTATTATAAGTTATTTTTAGCATAAGTTCTTTTAAAAGCCTTGTTTTAGGAAGTTTAAGAAGATTTTTTCAAAAGAAAAAGTGGTGTCCCCGACAGGATTCGAACCTGAGACCTTCGGATTAGGAATCCGATGCTCTATCCAGCTGAGCTACGAGGACAAGTAAATAGAAAAATATTTCCACAAATATCACCGCTGAAAAAACATATAAAGCACATAAATGAGAAACAGACTTTTGTCTGTCTCCTTCATCTGGTAAGTAAAGCTCTACTACTTATCCATTTCTTTTTTTGATGATTTCTTCAGAAATATTTCTTGGAACTTCATCATAATGGTGAAATTCCATAGTATAAGTAGCTCTACCTTGAGTAGCACTTCTTAAGTCAGTTGAATAACCAAACATCTCTGCCAGTGGAACAAAAGCATTAACTATTTTGTTACCACCTCTCTCATCCATACCTTCAACTTGACCTCTTCTTCTGTTAAGATCTCCAATAACATCACCCATAAACTCTTCTGGAACCTCAACTTCAACTTTCATCATAGGCTCTAATATAACAGGATTTGCTTTTTTAGCCCCCTCTTTAAACCCAATAGATGCGGCAAGTTTAAATGCCATCTCCGAAGAGTCAACATCGTGATAACTACCATCATAAAGTGTAACCTTAATATCCTCAACCGGATAACCAGCCAATACACCACCTTGCATAGCTTCTTGAACACCTTTATCAACTGCAGGAATATACTCTCTTGGAATTGCACCACCTTTGATCTCATTTACAAACTCATATCCACTGCCAGCTTCCATAGGCTCTATTTTTAAGAATACATGACCATACTGTCCTCTACCACCAGTTTGTTTAGCATATTTATACTCTTGCTCAACGGTTTGTCTGATAGTCTCTCTATATGCAACTTGGGGCTGTCCAACTTCTGCTTCAACTTTGAACTCTCTCTTCATTCTATCAACGATGATTTCTAAGTGAAGCTCACCCATACCGGAGATGATAGTCTGTCCGCTCTCCTCATCTGTATGAACTCTAAAGCTTGGATCCTCCTGAGCTAGTTTTTGTAAAGCTATACCCATTTTCTCTTGGTCTGCCTTTGTTTTTGGCTCAACCGCAACAGATATAACTGGATCAGGAAAATCCATTTTCTCTAGTATTACCTGATCTTTTTCATCCGCTAAAGTATCACCTGTAGTTGTGTTTTTTAGACCAACAACAGCACCAATTTCACCTGCATATATTTCTTTTATCTCTTCTCTTTTGATCGCATGCATCTTCATAATACGACCAACTCTCTCTTTCTTATCTTTTGTTGTATTTTTTACATAACTACCTGACTCTAAAGAACCTCTATAAACTCTTATGAATGTAAGTTGTCCAACAAAAGGATCGGTCATAATCTTAAAAGCAAGTGCAGCAAAAGCACCATTATCGGTCGATTCAACAAAAGTTTCAGTTCCATCTTCATATTCACCTTTTATAGGTGGAACCTCAGTTGGAGATGGAAGATAATCAACTACTGCATCGAGTAAAGTTTGAACACCTTTATTTTTAAAAGCTGTTCCGCAAGTCATAGGAACTATATGCATACCGATAGTAGCATTTTTTATGGCTTTCATAATCTCTTCATTTGATATCTCTTCGCCCTCTAAAAATTTCTCCATCAACTCTTCATTACCATCAACAGAAGAGATTTCTTCGATCATTTTTTCTTTATACTCTTCAGCCTTCTCCCTAAGTTCATCTCTTATCTCTTGCTCGTGATAGGCACTACCCATAGCGGCTTCAGCATCCCAAACAATCTCTTTCATCTTAACTAGATCAATAACACCTTCAAAATTATCTTCAGCACCTATAGGTAGTTGAATAGGAACTGGATTTCCTTTAAGTCTCTCTCTTATCTGCCTCTCAACTTCATAAAAATTAGCACCTATTCTATCCATCTTGTTAACAAATACGATAGATGGCACTCCATATCTGTTTCTTTGTCTCCAAACAGTCTCTGATTGAGGTTGAACACCACCAACAGCACAGAAAACACTAACTGCACCATCAAGAACTCTCATAGATCTCTCAACTTCAATAGTAAAATCCACATGACCTGGAGTGTCTATTATATTTATTTGTTTTCCTCTCCATGTGCAAGTAGTAGCTGCTGAAGTAATAGTGATACCTCTTTCCCTTTCTTGCTCCATCCAGTCCATAGTAGCATCACCATCATGAACCTCACCGATTTTGTGTTCAACACCTGTATAGAAAAGTATTCTCTCAGTAGTCGTTGTCTTACCAGCATCTATATGAGCTGCAATACCTATATTTCTAACATCTTTCAATTTATGTGATCTTGCCATATTTTTAACCTCTTACCATCTATAGTGAGCAAATGCCTTATTAGCCTCTGCCATTTTGTAAGTATCCTCTTTCTTCTTGTATGAAGCACCTCTTTCATTTGCTGCATCGATTAACTCGTTTGCAAGTCTATCCACCATAGTTCTCTCACTTCTTTTCCTAGCAAAACCTATTATCCATCTTAAAGCCAAAGATTGCTGTCTAACAGGTCTAACCTCCACAGGAACCTGGTAGGTAGCACCACCTATTCTTCTACTTTTAACTTCCATAACAGGTTTTATATTTTCTACAGCTTTATAAAATATATCTATACCTTTTTCACCATCTTCTTTTTTCTCTATCAACTCGATAGCACCATAAAAAATTCTAGCTGCAACACTTTTTTTACCATCCTTCATCAAACCATTGATAAACTTTGAAACCAACTTTGAATTATAAATCGGATCCGGCAGGATCTCTCTAACTGGAGCTCTTCTTCTTCTCATATTCTTCCTTCAATTTTATTTTTGTAAAATTTACTCAAACTCTATCAATGCTCAAGGGATAGAGCCTGGCCAACTTTTTTGACAACAAAACACTCTGATTTAATCTTTAAATTTTAACAATCTTAACAAAACCAACCCAATTATTTAGGTCTTTTTGCACCATATTTACTTCTAGAAACTTTTCTATTAGCAACACCTGCGGTATCTAATGCACCCCTTACAATGTGATATTTAACACCCGGTAAATCTTTTACCCTACCGCCTCTTACAAGAACGATACTATGTTCTTGAAGGTTATGACCTTCACCACCAATATAACTAATTACTTCAAATCCACTTGTAAGTCTAACTTTAGCAACTTTTCTTAGTGCTGAGTTAGGTTTTTTAGGAGTTGTAGTGTAAACTCTCGTGCAAACACCTCTTCTTTGAGGACATTTTACAAGTGCTGGTGATTTAGATTTTTTAATCACCTTTTTTCTCTCTTTTCTAATCAACTGATTAATAGTAGGCACTTTCTTTCCTTATATTTTTTTGTTTAAGCACCAAAATCCGGCACTTAAGTTGGCGATTATATAAAAAAACTTCTTAAACTTATATTAATTGATGTTACGCATAAATGGAGAGTCCAGCCAAATTTCACGAAATTTTAAACTAAGCTTAAACATATTTTTACTCTTGTTCAAAAAGTTGGATTGTAAAATAATCGTCATACTTGCAAGTCCTTTTAATTTCTGCCATTGTAGTTTTACCAGTAGGTAGTTTTTTATCTTTATTTGCATTTAGAAATAGCTGAAACAGATTTAGTGCAAAGCTCTCAAGTATCGCTATAGAAAAAGGCTCTTTATAGGCAATATGTTCATCTTCTTTCATTAACACATC
>CAZUPK010000020.1:0-16530 GCA_964622255.1 uncultured Campylobacterales bacterium | reverse complement strand
AAACTGCCTACTGGTAAAACTACAATGGCAGAAATTAAAAGGACTTGCAAGTATGACGATTATTTTACAATCCAACTTTTTGAACAAGAGTAAAAATATGTTTAAGCTTAGTTTAAAATTTCGTGAAATTTGGCTGGAATTTGGCTGGAAATTATTGTCATTTTAAGTTTTTTTTAAGTATCATCAAGGTATAATCACAACTCCAAAACGAAAGGGTCTATAGCTCAGTTGGTTAGAGCACTCGGCTCATAACCGAGTGGTCCCAGGTTCGAATCCTGGTGGACCCACCACTTTAAATCCCCAAATCTTGGCTTTAGTTAACATCGAAAAAATTGTTTTTTTGTTTAATGTTTATTGGGTAATGCTTTGGTAGTCCTTTTAAACTTTTTAAAATCCACTAAGAAGCTTCTAGCTCTTTAGCTAGAAGTAGTTTACTCTTTATTAATCTTGGGATTAGAAGAGTGGAAAATAAAGTGTAATATCACTTTTTCCAAATGGTATTAGTAACTAACAATACAAGAGAGTTTTTAAGAGTAGATGGATTGGTTGTTGAAGATTGGAGTGTAGAATCCTGATAAATGATAGTGGTTAATCTCGGGCAAGTTTGAGAAGGATTATTCAATAAATAAATATTCATAATTTCTAAGTAATTTTTAGCTATTGTTAGCTTTTAATCTTTTTTAAAAGCTAACAGGAGATGAGTTGGGAAGATAAAGAGGGGAAATTCTATCATAACTTCTGCATTTAAAATGTTTTCTTCAAAAGGATTTTGCAATACCACTATAGTGGTTGCAATATATGCACTTCATAGATTGATTATAACATTTAGTCCTAAAAATATATAAAAAATGAGATGATTTATCTTAGATTTATAAAAATATTGTATTATCTTGAGTAAATATTCATTAAGGATTTGTTGTGCATATACCAGATGGTTATCTTTCGCCTATAACTTATATAAGTAGTTATGCAGTAGCTGTGCCTTTGTGGATTGTGGCTTTTAGAAGATTAAAAGAGAAGTTAAATGAGGAGAGTTTACCTGTTTTAGCATCACTTTCGGCACTTTCTTTTGTAATTATGATGTTTAATATACCCATTCCGGGAGGAACGAGTGGACATGCCTTGGGTGTTGCTTTGATAACGATAGTTTTTGGTAGGTGGATAGGCTTTTTATCGCTCTCTTTAGTGCTTTTTATACAAGCTTTACTTTTTGGTGATGGAGGTATAACTTCTTTTGCAGTAAATGCACTCTCTATGGGATTTGTCGGTGCTTTTAGTGCAGATTTTGTTTTTAAAAAGTTTAAAAGTAAAAGTTATGCACCATTTTTAGTCGGATGGGTTAGTGCTGTTAGTGCATCTGTTGTAATAGCTTTTGTTTTGGGGATACAACCTCTTATCGCAGTTTCAGCCAGTGGTGAACCTTTGTATTTTCCATTTTCTTTAAGTGTTACTTTTGTGGCTCTAGTTGGTTCACATATTTTATTTTTTGGTTTGGTTGAAGGAGTTTTTACAAGTTTGGCATATAAGTTTTTACAAAGGATAGAGCCAAATTTGATTAAGGAGGCGGTATGAAAAATATAAAAAAGATATATATTTTTCTAGTAGCTATTATAGCTCTTGTTCCTCTTGGGCTTATAAGTGAAAATCCAGCTTGGGGAGAGTGGGAAAATAGCTTTTATCAAGAGCATCTAGGTTTTATTCCTCAGGGGATAAAAGATGCATTTAGTATAGATGCTTTGATGAGTGATTATTCTGTAAATGGTTTAGGGGATGTTACGGGTTATTATCTAAGTGCTATAGTTGGGGTTTTAGTTATATTTGCAGTTTTTTATGCTTTAAAAAGGTTTGTAAAAGTTGAAAGATAGAGTTTTGTTTTTTGCTATGATAGGGGTTATTGGCCTACTTACTTTTATACATAAAGTGGAGATTTTTCTTTTTTTGGCGATAGTTTTTATCTTCTTTTCATATAAGATAGCGATAAAAAGTTTATGGGCAATACTCTTTTTTAATCTTAGTATAACTTTGGGATACATCTTTGAAAGTTTTTTTACAGGGAAAAATGTTTTTGATTATTTGATACTTTTTAATTTACGAGTTTTTGATATAACTTTTTTAGTGCTTTATGTAAATAGCAAGATAAATATAATAAAAGCGGTTTCTTTTTCAAAATCTTTAAGATTTCTTTTTAGTGCAACACTCTCTCAAATAGATAGTTTTAAAAGAAGTTTTGATGATTTTATCTTTGCTCTAAAGAGTAGGAGTGTAAAAAAACTTAGTGAGAGAAAGAAAAAAGAGTTTGTATTAGCTATGTTTTACTTTTTTTTACAAAAAGCACTTTATAACTCAAAAGAGAGAAGTTTAGCTTTAAAAGCGAGGGGATTTTTTGATTAGGTTAGAGGATGTAAGCTTTTTTTATGATGATTTTAAAGTTCTTGATAGTGTAAGTTTTGATATAAAAGATAAAGAGAGAGTTTTACTTTTGGGAAATAATGGCAGTGGTAAAAGCACTATCTTAAAAGTTTTGGCTGGACTAATCTTTCCTAAAGTGGGGAGGTATTTTTTTAAAGGTAAAAAGATAACAAAAAAGTATCTAAAAACAGATGCAAAAGAGTTTAGAAAAGAGTTGGCTATACTTTTTCAAAATCCAGACACTATGCTTTTTAATCAAACAGTTTTAGAAGAGATAAAGTTTTCTCCTCAAGAGTTCGGTATGGATGTAGATATAGATAAAATAGCAAAAATTTTTAAGATAGAGCATCTTTTAGATAGAAGTCCTTTAAAGTTAAGTGGAGGTGAAAAGCAAAAGGTGGCTTTTGCATCTATCTTCGCTACAAGTCCTAAAGTTTTACTTTTGGATGAACCTACGGCAAACCTTGACCCAAAAAGCACAGGTTGGCTTGTGGATTTTTTATATGAGCTTGATATAACAACTATCATTTCTACTCATAACTTAAGTTTAGCTTATGAGCTTGGAAATAGAGCTATAGTCTTGGATGATAGTCATAAAGTGGTTTATGATGGAAAGATAGAGGAACTTTTTAAAAATAAAGAGCTTTTGTTAAAGGCAAATCTTGTGCATAGGCATAAACATAAGCTTAAGTTTAAAGAGCGTTCGCATTTTCATATTCATAATTGGAATTAAAAAAAACTAAATAAGGAGAAAATATGTGTGCAGATTGTGGTTGTAGCATAAGTGGCGGAGAGCATCACCACCATTATGACAAAAGACTTGAAAATATTTATGCAAATCCTCAACTAAATGATACAAAAACTGTTGAGGTTATAAAAAAGATACTTGACAAAAACGATTATGAAGCCTCTCACAATAGAGAGCATTTTGAAAAACATGGAGTTTTAGCGATAAATCTTATGAGTAGTCCAGGAAGTGGGAAAACTACACTTTTGGAGTATTTAGCTGATATTGCTGATTTTAAGTTTGGAGTTATTGAAGGGGATTTGGAGACAAATCAAGATGCCGATAGACTTAGGACAAAAGGTATAGAGGCTCATCAGATAACAACGGGAACGGCTTGTCATTTAGATGCTTTTATGGTTCATAAAGGGCTTCATCATATGAATCTTGACTTAATAGATGTATGTTTTGTGGAAAATGTAGGAAATTTAGTATGTCCTGCTAGTTATGATGTAGGAACACACTTAAACATAGTTTTAGTTAGTATTCCAGAAGGACAGGGTAAAGTTTCTAAATATCCCGTTATGTTTAGACAAGCAGACTTAGTGCTTTTTACAAAAACAGATCTCTTACCATATTTTAACTATGACTTGGAAAAAGAGAAAGAGGATGTTAGAAAACTAAAACCAAATGCCGATATCTTAGAGGTAAATATAAATGATATGGAGTCTATAAAAAAAGTGGCAAATTGGATAAAATTTAAAATGGAGATGAGGTAATGTGCCTTTCTATACCTTCAAAAGTAGTAAAGATTGACAAAGAGACAAATATGGCTACCGTTGATACGATGGGAGTTCAAAGACAAGCAAGTTTGGATTTGGTGAGTGATGAGGTTAAAGTTGGAGATTATGTGTTACTTCATATCGGATTTATTATGGAAAAGATAGATGAAAACTATGCAAAAAAGAGTATTAAACTTTATCAAGAGATTATAGATAAAATGGAGGATGAGGATGGTTATATCGAAACAAATATGTATGAACCGCCAAAAGGTTAAAATATGGATTTAGAATTAAAAAATCTATATGATGATTTTAGAGATGCAAAGACTATAAAGAGTTTTGCAAAACTTATAAAACAAGAGGCAAAAAAGTTAGATAAAAAGATAAATATTATGGAAGTATGCGGTGGTCATACTCATACTATTATGAAGTATGGACTCCCTCAACTTTTACCAAACAATATAAACTTTATCCATGGTCCAGGATGTCCGGTTTGTATTATGCCAAAAGAAAGAATCGATCATGCATATATTTTGGCTATGCAAGAGGATCTTATCTTAGTAACTTTGGGTGATATGATAAAGGTTCCAGGAAGCAAAGGAAGTTTACAACATGCTAGAAGTAAAGGAGCTGATGTTAGGTTTGTTTATTCTCCTCTTGAAGTGATAAAGATAGCAACAGAAAATCCAGATAAAAAAGTTATCTTTTTTGCGATAGGTTTTGAAACAACAACTCCTATGACCGCAGTTTTGGTTGATAGTGTGATAAAACAAGATATAAAAAATATTTTTTTTCATATAAACCATGTAACAGTTCCGGAGGTTATGAAAGAACTTATAGATAGTGGAGATATTTATAGAGATAGCTATAACAACAAAATAGATGCCTTTTTAGGACCAAGCCATGTTAGTGTTATCACCGGAAGTAAGATATATGAAGAGTTTCCTTTGGAGTATAAAAGACCTGTAGTAGTAGCAGGTTTTGAACCGGTTGATGTTATGGAAGCGATTTATATGATAGTAAAGCAGTTTGTAGAAGATAGATGTGAACTTGAGATACAGTATAAAAGAGTAGTTACAAGAGATGGAAATGTAAAGGCTCAAGAGTTGATAGAGAAGTATTTTGAAAAAACAGACCTCTTTAAATGGAGAGGTTTGGGAAATATCCCAAAAAGTGCTTTAAAACTAAAAGATGAGTATCAAAGTATAGATGCTGAAGTTATTTACAAAGATATACTTCCGGTTGAAGAGATAGAGGATCATAAACTTTGTATCTGTGGAGATATACTAAGAGGTATAGCAAGACCGACTGAATGCACCATATTTGGCACAGCTTGTAAACCAAGCTCTCCTGTTGGAAGTTGTATGGTAAGTAGTGAGGGTGCATGTGCGGCTTATTATCAGTATGGGAGTTTGCTTTCTTGACAAACTTTGCTTAATGTCATTTAATGTAAAAAATATCTCAAGGGGCAAATTTATTAGCAAGAGACCCAATCGCCTAAACCTGTTTAGCGATTGGGTAGTTCACACTATTTTACACAATCTACTTTATCATCTATAACTATACTATCTTCAGGTATATAAACTTTTCTTTTAACGAGCTTTGGAGCAACCTCCTCTGTTACACAATCAGTTTTCATAACTTCATTTACTGGCTCTTGTCCAAACATAACCCCTAAACCAATATTTGTATTTACATCAAAATCATCATCTTTATTTTTCTTTATACCCTTTATCTCTCCTACAAGATTTATTCTTTTTGTAAGTTCAACTGTAGCACCAAGACCGGCATTCATAAATAGTTGTTCTGTTGCTACTCCATCTTCATATCCTCCACCTATAATAAAAAATGGATGGATTTTCGAACCATTATCTCTTTGTATTCTCATATAGTTCACAGAGTATCTATGTGCATCTTTACTACCTTGAACATCTTTTAATCTATCATAAGCTAGTTGCAAAGCATTATTTTTAGAAAAAAAGATATTGTTTCTAACCCCCAAAGTATTTGCATCATTGTATATGGATATTTTCTTCCTATCAGGAAAATTTTTACCGCCAACTGCTTGTAACTCTATCTCATCAGCAAAAAGTGATGTTGCTAAGATGGATGTAATAAGTAGTGTTAAACCTTTTTTCATTATATACTCCTTAAATTTTTTATTTAAGTAGAGTATATAATATTTATTTATTTTTGCAACAAAACTTTACTAAAAAATTAAAATTTTACATAAAAAGTTAAATTAATGTTACTTTAAGATACAACTTTCATAGAAAAGTCCACCCAAACGGCTTGATGTATCAAACTTCCGCTACTTATGGCATCAATTCCGGTTTTTGCATATTCGATTAAATTTTCTTTAGTAATATTGCCACTTGCTTCTAAAAGTATATTAGGATAATTTTTATCTCTAAACTCGACTACCTCTTTTATCTCATCATAATTCATATTATCACACATAATGATATCGGCTCCTGCCTCTAAAGCTCTTTTTACCTCTTCAAAGTTTTCGCATTCTATCTCAACCTTGCTAGTCCAAGGTATCTTTTTTTTAACCTCTTTCATAAAAGACTTAAGATTTTTTATAGTAGCGATATGAGTATCTTTTATCATTAAGCAGTCATCAAGCCCCAAACGGTGATTTACTCCACCAGCACATCTAACAGCATACTTTTCAAGCTCTCTTAAAGCAGGTCGAGTTTTTCTTGTATCAAGTAGTTTCATATCATAGCCTTCTATGAGTTTTACATACTCATAAGTATTTGTAGCTATACCTGAAGAATGTTGAAGTAGGTTTAGGATAACTCTTTCATATGATAAAATCTTATTTGAGTCTCCCCTTATCGATACTATCTTATCCCCTTTTTTAAAACTATCCCCATCATTTAGTAAAAACTTTATCGCAATAGAGCTATCTATATGTTTAAACTCCTCTATATACTCTCTTCCGGCTAAGATGCCATCACTCTTTGCAACTATCTTTGCCTCTATTTTTTTTGAAGATGCTACTTTGCTAAAGAGATCTCCCCTTCCTATATCCTCTTTTAAAGCAGTTTGTAAAAGCTCTAACTTCGTCATATCTTAAACATCCTCTCAAGTGCAAGTTTCGCATATTTTGTAGTATCTTTATCTAAAAAGACTTCATTTATAGGATTTCCATCCTCTATCGATTTTATGCACTTATAAAGATCTTCTATCGTAGTTTCATTCATCGTCGAACACTCTGGTTTTGTTGAACTTAAAACATAGGTGTTTTCTTTTCTTAGTCTGTTTACCAAGTTAAACTCCGTTCCAACAGCCACTTTTTGCTCTTTTGGAAGATCTGCTATATATTTTATGATTTGACTCGTGCTACCTACAAAATCACTCATCTTGCAAACTTCAGGTGGACACTCTGGATGAGTTATTATCTTTATATTGGGATATCTGTTTTTATAAAACTCTACATCCTCTACAGAAAATAGTTGATGAACTGAACAAAAACCATCATAACAAATAATATCGGCATCTTTTGGATCTCTTCCATCTCCTATAACACAGCTTTTTAAGTTGTTTATGTAAGCGATATTTTGTCCTAAACACCTATCCGGAACAAAAAGTATTTTTTTGCCACTTTCTAAGCCTTTATTTATGATTTTTTTTGCATTTGAACTAGTACACACCATACCACCCATCTTTCCAACTCTAGCTTTAATAAAAGCAGAAGAGTTTATATAAGTGATGGGAAGTATATCTTCTTTTTTTACCCCCTCTTTTTCTAAGATAGCAACAGAGCTATCATAGTGTTTCCCATCTATCATCCTTGCCATAGCACACATAGCAACTTTAGGCATAAAAACTCTCTTTTTTGGGCTCAATATCTTTACACTTTCCCCCATAAATCCAACACCACAAAAGATAAGCTTTTCATTTTTATCTTCCATAGCCATCTTTGCAAGTTGCAAACTATCTCCACTAAAATCAGCCAATTCAAAAACATCATCTTTTTGATAGAAGTGAGCAACTATGGTTATATCTTGCTCTTTTCTTATTCTGTTTATCTCATCTATCATCTGCTCTTTAGTCAAAGTATATCCTTAATATAGGTTTTTTTGATTATACATTAGTGTTTTTTAAAATTGAGAATTGGGAATTGAGAATTTTGTTTTTTGTAAGTTAAGATAACCTCTAAAAAGTTATCATTTTTCTCTGATTTGTAAAAAAGTTCGCAAATCACTTCCTAACTCTTACTTCCTCTTTTATCATCCCTGCTTCAACTAAAAATGGTGAGTGTATGAAGTCCATTTTTTTAACTCTATCATACTTTGCATAACTAAGATATAGGATATCTTTTGCTCTAGTTACTGCTACATAAAAGAGTCGTCGCTCTTCTTCTATATTTCCTCCGTTTTTACTCATAAGTTTTCTATTTGGAAATCTTCCATCCATCATATCCACCACATAAACTTCTCTAAACTCCAAACCTTTACTTGCGTGGACACTTAAAAGGTTTACTCCCTCTCCTTTACTTAACTCTCCAGCACCTATAGCTAGGGCATTTATAAATCTATACTTATCTTTGTATGCTTTTGAAAGATCACGAAGTAAAAAAGCTTTTCTTTTTATGTTTGTTATGGCTTCTTGTTTTGATTTTTCATCTATACTCCCATCTCTTTGTTTTACTCTTTGGATAGCTAAATGTTCGGCTATCTTTGAAAATAATTTTGACTGATATATCTTTTCAACTATTTTCACAGGGTTATCTTCGTTTATAGTTGAGCCTATATATTCATAAAAAGCATAGAGATAGTCACAAAGATTGTCATTTATCTTTGAGTTTTTTAAGATAGGATTTTTTAAAAACTGTTGATTATAGCCTTTGTTTTTAAATCTTGCTACATTTTCTTCCTCTATGATTTCGTCAAATAGTCCTAGTTGTCTGTTTACAACACCTCTTCCGAAAGGATTTTTTTTATCTTTTGGAGTTAGGATGCCCCTTATGATGCTACCATCTCCAACTTTGTAGAGAGCCTCAAAGAGATCTTTTGCAAAAGCTTCTCCAACCCCTTTTGCATACTCAAAGATATGTATAAAACTCATAATATCTTTTGGATTTATCAAAAGTGTAAACATATCAAGGATAGCTTTTACCTCTCTTGTTTCAAAAAAACTTGTTCCACCCTTTCTTTTACTGCTGATACCTTGCTCTCTTAAGTGGGCTTCTATACCGTCGGCACTTGCATTGTTTCTAAAGATAACTGCAATATCTTCTTTTGGAGTGAGGCTTACTTTTATTTTACTTGCTATAGCTTGATATTGTGAGTATAGGTCATCAAAAACTAAGAGTTTTGGAGGAGGAGACTCTCCCTTCCTTGTAACTTCAAGTTTTTTAGGATAAAGCCTTGGGTTTTTTTCTATCACTTTGTTTGCTAAGTGTAGTATGGTAGCCGATGAACGGTAGTTTTTATTTAAACTAAAAATGTTTGTATCTTTATACTTTCTATCAAAACTTCCGATGATAGAGATATCTGCTCCATTAAAACCATAGATACTTTGGTCGTAGTCTCCAACACAAAAGAGACTATCTCTTTTAAAACTCTCTACGAGGCCTTCTTGAAGACGATTAGTATCTTGATACTCATCTACAAGTATCTCTTTAAATCTTACCTCTGATACCTTTAGATATTCTCTAAACTCTATCAAAAGGTCATTAAAGTCAGCATATCCAAATCGCCTTTTTATATCTTGAAATTCTAAAAATATATCTTCATATATATCACAAAACTCACTATGTTCTGGATAATTTTGACTCATCCATCTACCAAAACTTATGCTTTCTACCTTGTTTTGGTAGAGTGAGTAAAGGTCATAAAGATGACTTGCTGAGTATGGTTTTATTGATGAATTGACATAAGAGAAGTCCCTTTTTTGATGGATACTTTTTAAAAGAACTTTTAACTCTTTTGGAAGCTTTAAAGTTATTTTTTTCCCCGCACGGTTTAAAAGTCTATAACTTACTGCATGAAAGGTTCCTGACTCTATCTTTTTTGCTAACTTTTCATCAAACTTTCGTCCAACTCTTTCTATCATCTCTGCTGATGCTTTATTTGTAAAAGTTAAAAGCAAAAGTTCTTCGGGTTTTATACCTTCGTTTAGAAGATAACCGATCCTAGCAACTATAGTAGAGGTTTTTCCAGTCCCAGCACTTGCTATGATAAGATTGTTTGCAAAAGGAGCAGTAGCAGCTTTATACTGCTCCTCATTTAAGTTTGATAGTGGCATAAATCTTATAACCTTTAATAAAAATTTATGCGATTTTATCTTAAATATTTTAAAAAACTAATTTTTCAAAACAGCCTCATATTCCTGTGTAACTTTAGCAACATCCTCTTTTTTCATCAAGTTTTTTATCTTTTTTGTGAGATTTGTATCCTTGTTCTTTACAACAACTTTTAAATCTCCCTCTTTATGAACTATATCATTTTTTTTTGAAATCTCAGTTTTTAGTTTCTTATAAAGCTCTGCATCATCAGTAGCGAAAGAGAAACTAACAAACAAACTTAAAACTAAAACATACTTCATACTACCTCTTTATAAATTATTTATATGATTTTACCATAACTTAGTAAATAGGAACTAACTACGGTTAACTTCTTTAAGATTTTCAGCTATCAAAAATGCAACTTCTAAAGCTTGAGATGCATTCAATCTAGGATCACAGTGTGTATGATATCTACTACTTAGATCTTCTTCTAGGATATTTTCTCCTCCACCAACACACTCCGTAACCTCTTTTCCTGTCATCTCCAAGTGGATACCACCTGCCATAGTTCCCTCAGCTTTATGTATATCAAAAAAGTTTTTTATCTCCTTTACGATGTTATCAAATTCTCTTGTTTTATAGTCATTTGCCGTTTTGAAAGTGTTTCCATGCATAGGGTCACAACTCCAAAGTATCTCTTTACCCTCTTTTTTAACAGCTCTTAAAAGCTTTGGAAACTTATCTTTTACTTTATCCGCCCCCATTCTAACTATGATATTTAGTTTTCCTGCTTCATTTTTAGGATTTATCGCATCTATAAGTTTTAAAAGGTCATCCGTAGTTGTTGTAGGTCCTGCCTTTATACCTACTGGATTTTCAACTCCTCTTAAAAACTCAACATGAGCTTCATCAACTCCTCTGGTTCTATCTCCTATCCAAAGCATATGAGCCGAACAATCATACCACTTTTTGGTGCTACTATCGACTCTAGTAAAAGCCTCTTCGTAGTTTAGTAAAAGTGCTTCATGTGAAGTATAAAGAACAGTTTGAGCAAGACTGGGAGCAGTTTTTGAGTTAATCCCACATGCATCCATAAATCTTAAAGCTTCACTTATCTTAGATGCTAACTCCTCATATTTTTTAAAAGCTTCACCCTTATTTGTAAAGTCAACATTCCACTTATGAACCTTTGTAAGATCTGCAAAGCCACCTCTTGCAAAAGCTCTTAAAAGATTTAAAGTTGCGGCTGCTTGATTATAAGCCATAATCATTCTTTTTGGATTTGCTTTTCTTGCCTTTTTGGTAAACTCTATAGAGTTTATAATATCCCCTCTATAACTTGGAAGTGTAATCCCATCTACAGTTTCAAAATCACTACTTCTTGGCTTTGCAAACTGTCCTGCTATCCTTCCTATTTTTACTACCGGCTTTCCTAATGCAAAGGTTAAAACTACCGACATTTGTAAAAATACTTTGAAAAAATCTCTAATATTGTCGGCATTGAACTCACTAAAACTCTCTGCACAATCCCCACCCTGAAGTAAGAAAGCATTGCCTTTGGTAACCTCTGCCATCTGCTTTTTTAGGCTTCTTACCTCTTCTGCAAAAACTAATGGGGGAAACTTTTTAAGTTTCTCCTCAACACTCTTTAGCTCATCTATATCCTCATATGTTGGTTGTTGCTTTATAGGTTTTTCTCTCCAACTTTTTAGATTCCATTCTTTCATCTTTTGCCTTTTTAAAAAAATTGCGATATTATAATAAAAAAGTTTTTAAAAATCGGAGTGTTATATGGGTGGATTGGTTTCAGTTGTTTTAGTAGGCGGTGTTGTGGCTTATTTGATGTATCAAAACATAAGCCAAGTTACATCAAAGATAGAGAAAAAGTCCTCTAAAGATTATGAGTTTTTCGCAAATCTAGCAGGTGCTATGATAGAGTTTATAAAAGATATAAAAAGAGATATAAATGGTAAAAATGAAAATCCTGAGTTTTTACTTCAAGAAAAATTACAAAAAGAGAAAATCTTGAAAGATTTAGATGACTTTATAAGAAAGTTAGCCTTTTATGAGACTGTCTTAGTGAAGAAAAAAGATATAGATGATGTAGAGAGTGAAATAGCAGAGATTTTTATAAACTTTGACGAGTTTATAAAAACAAGCTTCAAAGATGGCGAAATAAAAGCTGAAAATATAAGAGAGAGTCTGCATAAGATATATAAAAATAGATAAAGTGATGAGAAAGACACAGGGTCTAAATCAAGACATCATAGAATTTTCGACACTTGAGACAAGGTGTGTATATCAAAAAAATAAAAAGATGAAGATGGAGTATAAATATATTAAAAACTCCTCCCTTGATCTAAATACAAAACTTATTCAAAGGGGCTGGAGGAGGTTTGGTAACTATTTCTCCCGTCCTGTATGTAAAAATTGCTGCGATTGTATATCTGTAAAGATAGATGTTGAAAACTTCAAACTATCGCGATCGGCTAAAAGGGTATATAAAAAAAACAAAGAGGCAAAAACTAAGATACTTATAAAAACTCCCTCTTCTACTCCTGCACATATAAAGTTATATAAAAAGTATCACGAGTATATGAATAAGAAAAAGGGTTGGGAGTTATATCATATATCAGAGTCAAGCTATTATGATCTTTATGTTGCCGGACATTCGTTTTATGGGAAGGATATACTCTACTTTGTTGACGAAAAGTTAGTTGGGGTTGATATAGTGGATTTTTTAGCCGATGGAATCTCTGCTATATACTTTTACTATGATCCTGAATACTCCTTTTTAAGTCTTGGAAAATACTCCATATATAAAGAGATAGAGTTTGCTAAAGAAATGGGACTAAAATGGATATATTTAGGATATGCTGTGCAAAATAGTGATAGTTTAAACTATAAGTTTGACTATAAACCACAAAAAAGACTTATAAATCACCCGGAGTTAGAGGATGAGGCGATATGGCTATAAAACACTTAACAAATACTAAAGATTTTTCAGTTAAAGAGATAGAGAAGCTTTTTACTTTGGCAAAGGAATATAAAAGTGGAAAGTTTAAAAGAAGTTTAGAAGATAAACTTATCATCACTATATTTTTTGAAAATTCGACAAGAACTAGAAGCTCTTTTGAAATAGCTGCCAAAAATTTAGGAGCAAATGTTGTAAACCTAAATATTGCAACAAGCTCTTCAAGCAAAGGAGAGACTCTTTTTGACACAGCCGCGAACTTAGATGCTATGAAGCCTAATGCCATAGTTGTTAGACATAAAAACTCAGGGGTTCCAAAGATGCTTTCAAACTATGTAAACTGCCCTATCCTAAACGGAGGAGATGGAAGTTTTGCTCACCCTACACAGGCACTTTTAGATATGTTTACTATGAGGGAGTATTTAGGAGATGATTTAAAAGGGAAAAAAATAGCAATAGTTGGGGATATAAAAAATTCAAGAGTTGCAAACTCAAATATAGAACTTTTAACTCGTTTTGGAGTTGATATAACTTTGGTTGCACCTCCACACTTTTTACCATCTACTACAAAACTAAAAAACTCTTCAAACCTAAAAAGGATTGTAAAGGATGTAGATATTATTATGAGCTTAAGAACACAAACAGAAAGACATACTTCTCAAATGTATGCGTCACTAAAAGATTATGCAAGTGATTTTTGTATAACAAAAGAGGTTGTTGGAGATAGAGATATTATCCTTTTACATCCAGGACCTGTGCATAGAAATATAGACATAGATGATGAGATGCTAAGAGATAAAAGATGCAAAGTTTTAAATCAAGTTGAAAATGGTGTTTATATAAGAATGGCTGTTTTGGAGATGTTGATCAATCTATGAAACATTTTGAGTATTTTATATCTTGTCTGATAGGGCAAAGCTTTTTCCAACTCAAAAAAGATAATCAAAATGAAACAAGAGATAGAAAAAACCTTAAATGAGTTAGGCAAAAAAAGAGTCCCTACCCTTTTTGTTATAGATTTTGATTTAAAAAACTACTATATAAAACCTTTAGATGAAATTGATAGTGATATATTTTATACAATGGACAAAAAAATTATCTCTTCAACTAAAGATATAAAATATAGTTTTGAAGCTATAGAGTTTGAAAACTACAAAAAAGCTTTTGATAAAGTTTTAGAGCATATAAAGGCTGGAAATAGCTATCTTTTAAACCTGACTTTTCCATCCTTGCTAAATATAGAAACTAACTTAAAAACTATCTACGAGATAAGTAATGCTAAGTTCAAACTCTACTTTAAAGATAAGTTTGTTTGTTTTTCTCCAGAGAGATTTATAAATATAAAAGATAACAAGATCTATACTCATCCTATGAAAGGCACCATAGATGCTAAGATTCCCGATGCTAAAAAAAAGATACTATCAAATCAAAAAGAGATGGCAGAACATATTATGGTTGTAGATCTTTTAAGAAATGACTTAAATATGGTTAGCAGAAATGTCCAAGTAGAAAAGTTTAGATATATTGAAAGCATAAAAGCCGGAAGAAATAGAGAACTTTTACAAGTAAGTTCCAAAATATCGGGAGAGTTAGAAGAGTCTTGGCAAAATAAACTAGGCTCTATCATAATAAGACTTTTACCAGCAGGAAGTATCACTGGAACTCCAAAGAGAAAAACTGTTGAAATCATAAAAGAGGTTGAGAGATATGAAAGAGGATTTTTCACTGGAATTTTTGGAATTTTTGATGGTGATAGTTTAGATAGTGCGGTTATGATACGATTTATAGAAAAAAAGGGGGATAAACTCTATTATAAAAGTGGTGGAGGTATTACGATAGACTCAAAAATAAAAGATGAATATAACGAGTTAAAGGAAAAGATATATGTCCCTATTTTTTGAAACTATAAAAGTTGAAAATCAAACTATCTATAACATAAAGTATCATAACAAAAGATTAAATGCTACTATAGAGCAAAACTTTGGTATAAAAAGCAATATAGATTTAAACAGCTTTATAACTCCACCTACAACATATGAGCTTTATAGATGTAAAATTATCTATGACAAAGAGATAAAAAGTGTTCATTTTTATCCATACATTCCCAAAAATATACAATCTTTTAAAATAATCCGTTCAAAAATCAAATATGACTATAAATATGCCGATAGAAGCAGTATAGAGACTCTTTTTTTACAAAGAGAACTAGCAGATGATATTCTCATAATAAACAAGGATGGTTATATAAAAGATACATCTGTAGCAAATATAGCTTTAAAGATGGACGGTATATGGTATACACCCAAAAAACCACTTTTAAAAGGGACTATGAGGGAAAAATTTTTAGAAAAAAATCTCTTAAAGCTTAGTGATTTAAAAGTTGAAGATATTGAAAAAATAGAAAGTTTTGCTATAATAAATGCGATGATAGGATTTAAAGTAATTAGAAATCCTAAATTTATAATATGAAGGTAGCAAGTGAAAAAGATTTTTTCTGATAGCGATTTTGTAAACTTGATGAATGCTCACTCAAAAGAGGTTATAAAACTACTACAAAGTAAGGGGATGTTTTTTTCTATCCTGGTAAATATAAAAGAAGTAGAGTTTGATCCAGAACTTCCAGACTATATCAAAGGGAATTTCAAACCTATAACTTTGTTTGCACTTGCGGGATATACTTATGAAACTATAGAGATAGATGATGAGTTTTTAGAATTTGAAGCTGGTTTTGGCAGTGAAAATATAGGAAGTATAGTAAAAGTCCCTCTTCACTCCATCATACAACTACTTTTAGACGATACACCGATATATATAAATCTTTCAAGAAAGGTAAACAAACAAAAACAAGAAAGTAAGATAGAAAGAAGTAAAAACATCTTCCTAGCAAATCCTGAAAATAGAAAGTATATTAAAAAATAAAAGATTTCTTACTTTAGCTTAACCCCTGACCCAAACTTCGCTTCATAACCTTCATCGCGAAAACTTGCCACAATCTACTTTGCTTTTTCTAAATGGTATTTAAATGAGTGAAATTAATGAGTGAAATTGCAAATACTATCATACAATATCTAAAGACATAAGCGACTGACAAAGAAAAAAAAGATGGGTGTAAGAAACCTCCATAAATAGGAAATTCCTTAAACCCTGAATATAGTCAATCACCCTTTGAAAGATTTTATTTTTTCAACGATTTTTTTACTGATACCTTTTACATTGACTATTTCATCAGCATTTTTAAACTTACCATGCTTTTTTCTATATGCTATTATTTTTTCAGCCTTTTTAGTACCTATGCCCTTTATTTTCATAAAATCCTCTTTTGTAGCACTATTTATATCAAATGCAAAAAGAGTTATACTTGCCAATAGTATTGTCAAAAACAGTTTTCTCATCACTTTCT
>CAZUPK010000019.1:0-2711 GCA_964622255.1 uncultured Campylobacterales bacterium | reverse complement strand
TATGATATTTTTATTTTCACCTTTTATATTCTAAAAAAACTCATTATAATATAATCTATCAATATTGTAAAATCTCAAAGATGATTGAATTAATGAAATATTTAAATTAGACTCTTTGTAAATTTATGTTGTTAATACTTTTAATTAATTCTCTACATTCTTCATGCTACTTTTTACAAAAATTCGTAATCTTTTTTTTTAGTCTATTATCCATATCTTTCTCCCCCTTTGAACTTAAGTAAGTAATCTTTTTTAGCTCTAACATTTTTTATACCTATATACTAATCTTTGCATATTATATCAAAAAAATGTGTAGAAAGGTATGCACCTAAAGAGTGTAAGTGATTTTGAAAAAATGGATATAAAATATTTACATGTAGTTGAGATTTTAGCGGGACTTAGAAAGGGTAATTTTTAAAACAACCTTTGCCATTTATCTTTCATTAACCTTCTTTTAACATTTTTTGCATTAAAATAACAAAAAACACTTAAAAAGGATACCTATGAAGCATCTTATCATACTTCTACTTTTTACTTCACTCTCTCTTTTTTCACAAGTGATAGAGGGAGACTATACAATAAGTGAGGATACAACTCTAAACGAAAACTTAACAGTTAAGGGAGACTTAAGAGTTGAAAAGAGTTTAAATCTAAATGGTTATGAGTTAAATGTAACAAAAGATATGACTATAACAGGTTATGGAAGGCTTTATATGCCAAATGATGCAAAAGCTCCCTATCCAGTAGATGAAGCAGGTTCTTTTGAGTATGGAGGGAAGATATATCTTTTAGGTGGATATGGAGATGGACATAGGTATGATCATATAAGGATCTTTGATAAAGCAACAAAGAGTTGGAGTATCAGCTCTACTAAACTATCAAAAGCAAAGCAAGCTTTTACAGGAGAGTTTTATGATGGAAAATACTATATCTTTGGAGGATATGATGGAAACTCACTTGATACTATAGAGGTCTATGACCCCTCACTAGATAGTATTACCACACTTTCAACTAAGTTACCAAAAAAGTTATATGCTTTAAGCTCAGTGATAGTAGGGGACAAGATCTATCTTTTTGGTGGATATGATAGTTACAACAGTGAATACTCAAGCGATATATATCTATATGATATATCAAAAGATACTATCACAAAGATAGGCTCTATGAAAAAAGCAAGAGCTTATCCTGATACTATCTTGATAGATAGTGATAGAGTTTTGATAGTAGGTGGAAGTAACCAAAATGGTTATGAAAAATCAACAGAGATTTTTACTATCTCTATAAAATCATCAAAAAATGGACCAACTCTAAAAGAGTATTCAAACGGTATAGAAGGGATCTCACTTATAAAAGATGGTAGTGATATATATGCGATAGGTGGAAGAACCCCTGACTATAACTACTACAAAAAAAATATATATAAACTTTCAAGCGATCTTTCAAAGTGGCAAAAGTATGATGAGTATCCATATATCATAGGATATAGTGCAGTTGTAAAAAACAGTAGTGATGGCAACTATCTTTTAGAAGGATATATAAACAATGACCACTATAGTGGAAATCTAGTCAAGATAGATATAAAAAATAAAAGTTATAAAATCATTACTTCAAAAGAATCAAAACTCTATGTTGGAGGGGATTTAACTTTCAGTGGAAGTAATAACAAGTATGGTTTAGAAGCTGGAGATATATATCTAAAAGGGGATCTCACTCAAAAAGGCTCAAGTCAAAATGCAAATATGCTTTTTGCTCACAAGATACACTTTGTAAGTGATAGAGTAACTCAACACATATATATAGAAGATCCAACAAGTTCACAACTAAACAAAGTCTATATCTCAAATGGAGGAAGATATAAACTTTTACTAAATGAAAACAACTTTACAAATGATACTACAAACGATACTAACTGGACTTTAAAAGATGGGGTTTGGACAGACTCAGTTGATGGAGAGTATAAAAACAGTGAAGAAAAATCAATCATCTCTCCAACTTTAGATTTTACAGATATAAAAAGTCCTGTTATAACCTTTGAATACAAAAAAAAGTTAGAAAATAACTATGACTTTTTATATCTTCAAGCCTCAACAGATGGAGGAACTACATGGTCAACACTCTCTGAAGTCTATACTAACAATGCCATCGAAATAACAGGAGAGGACAATAACTGGCACAAAATAAAAGCTGATTTGAGTGAATACTCTGGAAAAAGTAGTGTAAAGATAAGGTTCTATCTTGAAACAAATGATGATGTAGTAAAAGATGGTATCTATCTAAGAAATATCAAAGTAGCAAATGATTATGGAGTTACTTTTATAAATGATTATCGTATGGCAGATGTTGTGATAGAAAACAATACCACTTTAGAAACTCTTGATCTATCAAAAGTAAAAAGATATACTCTAAAAGATAGTGCAACTATAGGAAAACTTGTAACATCTTCTAACTTTATACTAGATAGTGATAAAACTATAGATGGAGATTTTAAGATAACAGGAGGAGTGTTAAACTTAAACGGTCATACTTTAACAGTTACAGGTAACCTAACAACAAGTGGTAGTTCAAAGATAAAGATGACAAATAAAGATGATACCTTGATAGTAAAAGGAGATCTAACAGTAGGTGGAAGCTCAACGATAAAAGGGAAAAACTATAACGGTGGAGATATAGCAGAAAAATATTTAACAGCTGGAACTATAAAAGTAGCAGGT
>CAZUPK010000018.1:0-17605 GCA_964622255.1 uncultured Campylobacterales bacterium | reverse complement strand
GATTATAGAGTAGATATAGGGAAGATAAAGCATCCATTAGCAGAGGTATTGTTTATGGTAATATTTGCCTTATTAAAGGGAAATACAAAATTTAAAGAGATATATGGTTGGATGGTGTATAATAAAGAGAATCCAATACTTAAAAAGATTTTTGGAAAAGAGCAAATAGATATGCCATCTAAATCAACATTGCATAGAATATTGACAAATACTGATAATAATGAACTTGAAAAAGTATTTAGAAAACATTTTTCAAAGTATGTAAAAAAAGAGAATATAGCAATAGATGGTAAATGGTTAAATGGTAGTGATGTAAATGGACAATATACAAATGAGTGTCATAAATCAATTTTGAATATATTAGATAAAGATAAAAAGATAGTATTTGCCCATAAGTTTATGGCAAAAAATAAAACCAATGAAATAAGTGCATTGAAACAAGCATTTGATGAAGATGAACATATAGCCTATAAAGAGCATTATTCTATGGCAATACTTAGATCATTTGCACTCAATCTTTTTCAAATATACCATAATGAAAATAGAGATAAGAAACTACCTACTAGCAATGTCAATATGGCTGAAATTAAAAAAACTTGCAAATATGATGATATTTTATTCCATCGCCCTATTTTCTGAGGCTAAGCCCATCATAGAGAAATACTCTTTAGAAAAAAGAGGAGATTTTTTTGAAAGTGATAATATAAAACTCATAGTTAGTGGTATGGGGGCAATAAACTCTGCAGTTGCCACTACATATCTTTTAACAAAATTTGATGCTAAAAAGAATGATAAGATTTTTAACATAGGAATAGCTGGAGCAAATTTTTCTTGTAAAAAGGGAGATAGTTTTTTAGTATCAAAAGTTATAGACTATAACTCAAGAAGCATCCTCACCCTACCCCATCAAGGCAAAAAACTTACTTGCACACCAAAACCTACAACAAAGATAGATATAAAAAACACACTTGTAGATATGGAGAGTTACGGCTTTTTAAAAGCATCTAAAAAGTTTATCAAAGATGAAAATATCTTTATACAAAAGGTTGTCAGCGATTTTTTAGATGCTACTATTCCATCAAAGGAGGAAGTTTACAAACTGATAAAATCATATTATAATACACACCAACAAGGATAGTAGGAGTATATATGAGTATTAGAAAAAATTTCACACTTCCTGATGATTTAGCAAAAAAACTTGAAGAAATGGCAAAAAGAGATGGCAAAAAACAGAGCCAAATTATACAAGAGATGATAAAAAAGAGGATAAAAGAGGAAGAAAAAGAGAAGAAGTTAAAGAATTTGCATAGTTTAAAGGGTATCTTAACAGGAAAAATTCCACAAGATATAACTATACAAACCATTATGAGTGAAAAAAATGTATAAAAAGATATTTTTAAATGCAAATATACTCATAGATATTTATGATAAAAAAAGAGTTTCTTATCATAATAGTTTACTTATCTATGAAGAGTGTTTAAAAAGAGATATAAAGATTTACACAAGTTGTGATGTTTTAACAAATATTTACTATATAAACTCAAAATATCTCTCTAAAGATGTAGCACTAAAGTCGATAGAAGTTTTATCAACTACTCTAAATATACTTCCCTTTGATGCAAAAGTTGCTATACAAGCTACAAAACTTATGAAACAAAACAAAAACTATAAAGACTTTGAGGATACTTTGCAGTATATTTTAGCAAAAAATAGCTCTTGTGATTCGATAGTGTCAAATGATAAAAATTTTTTTAGTCAAGAAATGCCACTTTATACTTCAAAAGAGTTTGTAAAAAGGTTTTTGCTATGAAAAAAACTGCTATAATAACCGGAGCTAGTAGTGGCATAGGACTTGAAATAGCAAAAGCTTTATGTAAAAAAGAATATGAAGTTTTCGCACTTGCAAGAGATTTTAAAAAGTGTGAGTTTGATTGCAATAACTTTATACAAAGAGAGTGCGATATAACAAATCAAAAAGAGATAACTTACTTTTGGAAACTTATGAAAAAAAAAAGAGTCGATATCCTTGTTCATAGTGCAGGAGTCGGATACTTTGGGTTACATGAAAATATCAGTTTCGATGAGATAGAAAAAATGATAGATACAAACTTAAAAGCTCCACTTTATATCTCAAAACTCTTTATTCACCACTTAAAAAAGACTAAGGGATATATTTTTAACATAAACTCCATCTCAGCCATAAAAAGTGCAACTTACGGAGCAGTTTACGGTGCAACAAAGGCTGGACTAAAACACTTTGGAAACTCCCTTTTTAACGAGTATAGAAAAAGTGGTATAAAGGTTGTAAATATAGAGCCAGATATAACAAAAACTCCTTGGTTTGAGGATAAAAACTTTACCTATTATGATAGTAGTGATAATGTGATAGAGCCTAAAGAGATAGCTAAAATAGTTTTAGATATCATAAGCTTAAAATCTGTAGTAACCGATATAGTTATACAACCACAGAAGTTTAGGATAGTAAAAAAGTGATAAAAATTTTTATAAATGGTTTTGGAAGGATTGGAGAAAGCATATATACTCTTATAAAGGATGATTCAAACTTTGAAATAGTAGGTATAAATGAGTTAAATCCTATAAAAGTTGATGATATTCCAATCTTTAGCGAAAAAGAACCAAAAAATCTAAACTTAAATGGTGTAGATATACTCATCCAAGCAACCGGAGCTTTTTTAAAAAAGAAGCAAAATGAAGCCTTTTTAAAAGCAGGTGCAAAAAAAGTTTTAATAACCGCTCCAAGTGATGCTCCTACCTTCATATATGGTATAAATCACAATAGTTACAGGGGTGAAAAAATTATAAGTGCAAGTAGTTGTAGTGCAACAGCGACAGTTCCTGTTATAAAAGCATTTGAAGAATTTGAACCAAAAAGTTGTTATGCTTTGATGATACACTCATATACAAATGACCAAGTCTTGCTTGATAGAGCAAAAAACTATATGGATATAAGAAAAACTAGAAGTGCCACTTTAAATATCCTACCTCTTTACTCTACTGCACCAAAGGCTATAAAAAGATTTTTTCCTAGCTTAAAGATAGAGGCAAAAAGCATCAGGGTTCCTCTTGCTTACTCAACCTTTTATGATATAACTTTGATAACAAAAAACGAGGTTAAAAACTTTGAAGAGATTATAAAAAAAAGCCTTCCTTATACTTATGAAAAAGTGGTAAGCAGTGATATAAAAGGAAAAAAAGAGCCTATTGTGATAGATATGGAGTTTAGTTTTAAAGATAAAAAGATGCTAAAAATTTGCGGTTGGCAGGACAATGAGATAGGCTACTCTTTTCAAGTAGTAAAACTCATAAAAAAAATTAGTAGTTATACCAAAGAGATTAGTATAGTCAAGAAGTTGTAACAAAGAATACATACAAACTCTCAAAGCCTAAACGGAAGCCAAGCCATACTTTTAACTTACAGTTTAGTGGGTATGGTTTAACAAAGAGTTATTAGATAAGTCTCCTATGTAAGACCTCTTCTAAAAGTGTAGTTGCATAACTGCCTTTTGGAAGGAAAAAGCTCAACTCCATCCAAGCTTTTTCCTCTTTATAAGTAGTTTTTAAATCTTTCGGAAATACCCAAGCAAATCTTCTTGAACCATCTATCTTATCTTCAAAACTGTTAGCATCTTTAGAAAAGTTCTTTTCAAGATTTCCTGCTAAACCTTCTGCTTTTGGAGTTTTTTTACCTACCAAAAGTCCAGTAACTGTTATATTTTTTTGAAAAAATCTCTCACTCTCACTCTCTAAATCTTCACATAAAAAGATTTTTCCATATGGATAGTGAGAGAGTCTATCTCCTGGAAGTAGTTTAAAATAATTTTTTTGCTTTTTTATAAGTTTTATTAAATCTTTTGGATAATTAAATAGTTCAAAAAGTTCTCTGTGGCTAAGTGAGTTAAAAAGTCTGCTTATTTCAACTCTTTTTGACAACCAAAGATTAAAAAGATGGCTTTGATAGGCTGAGATAAAAAACTTTTTTAGTTTTTTGTTTTTTTCTTTTCTTTTCTCCTCTAATATAGCTTTTCCTATCTCAAAGTTATTTTTATCCCTACCAAATCTTTGATATCCAAAATAGTTCGGTATTCCATAGTTTGAGATATTTTTGGTTACCTCTTTGATTATCTTTGCTTGAGTTGGATTTACCTTTTTTAGTTTTATAAAAAAGCGGTTTCCCTTTAAGTGTCCTATCTTTATTTTATTTTTATGGTAAATTTTTTCAACTATTTTTATTTTATTATGATTAAAACTATCTATTTTTGATTCAAAGTTTTTATGTATAGAAATATATTGGGTTGTAAAACCATCTTTATCCTTCAATCCTGCATAGCCAAAATCCCTTATCTTCGCACCGCAAAACTCACTCAAAACCTTTAAAGCTTCCCAAGTTGTAGTATCCTTTTTTCTTAATTTAAAAACAAGATGTTCTCCTTTTTGACTAAACTTATAAAGAGGTATCTCTTCAACTACGAAGTTATCACTATTTTTGTTAAATAAAACATCTATTGTTTGATGAGCATAAGCATATAATCTATCCAAAATGATTCTCTCCACATATATTTTCATAACTTCCACTTATAACTTTAGCAAAAGTTGTTAAAGTAACTCTGTGTTGTTTGGCAATATCCACTATAATATCCAAGTTTTCTTTACTACAACCAAAAACTATTTCATACTCCTCACCACTACAAAGCTCATCAAAACTAAGCTCTTTTAAAAACTTAAAACCGATTTGATTTATTTTGCTAAGCCTTGATATATCTTTACTAAGTCCGTCTGATATATCCATTGCAACTTTAACATATGGTGCTATTTCATAAAAAAATTTATCTCTTAAAATAGGGGTTATAAAACGACTATTTTTATCTATTTTTTTACCATTTAAAAGTCTTTCCAAATCCTTTTTTACACCTCCTAAGTTCCCTGTAAATAAAAGTAAATCTCCCTGTTTTAAACCTCTTCTTGAGATAGGATTTGTTGAGTGAGATACTAAAGTTATGGATATATCTATCTTATTTCCACTAACTGTATCCCCACCTATTATAGTGATACCATAGTTTTTAGTAATTTCTAAAAAACCTTCACTTAACTCTTGTATTTCTTTTTCTGTGATAGAAAAGGGAAGTTTTAATCCTAAAAGTGCATACTTTGGTTTTGCATTCATAACAATAGCATCTGAGATATTTACAAGCATAGCCTTTTTTGCTATTTCTTTTAAGCTCATCCACTCTTTTTTAAAATGTATATCTTCACAAAAAAGATCTTTGCTATAAACCCATTCTCCAACTACTGCACCGTCATCACCTATAAAGTCATTTTTAAAAAGTGATATCAAAAAACTCTCTTTATCCATTTTTTTGTTATTATTTCGCATAGACAGGCTTCCTCTTATTCATCTTATTTATCTTATTTTTTAGTGTGAAATCTATCCAACTCTTTTTGAAATTTTCAAATCTCAAAAAGAGTTTTCAAATGAAATTGTAAACATTATTATACAGTAAATGTGAAAAAGGAATGGAATTAGTAAGTTATTTTGTGTATAATCCTCATAAACTTATATGAAGGTTATGTATGAAAGAGGTTCCCATAGTAGTACTTGACTTCGGTTCACAGTACACACAACTTATAGCAAGAAAACTCAGAGAAAATGGGGTATATGCAGAAATATATCCATATAGCGAATCAATAGAAAATATTAAATCAAAAAATCCAAAAGGCATCATCCTAAGTGGCGGTCCTGCTTCTGTTTATGAAGAGGATTCTTATCATCCAGATCCTACTATCTTTGAGTTAGGACTTCCTATACTCGGTATCTGTTATGGTATGCAACTTATCACTCAACACTTTGGCGGTATAGTTGTTCCAGCAGACAATCATGAATATGGGAAAGCGAAGCTTTACTTTGATGGGGAGTGTAAAATCTTCAATAAAACAAAAGATGGTCAAATAGTGTGGATGAGCCATGGCGATAGAGTTGATATGCTTCCTTGTAACTTTGAAAAGATAGCTTACAGTGATAACTCTCCATATGCAGCCATTGCAAATAAAAAAAAGAAGATATATGCTTTTCAGTTTCACCCAGAGGTTTATCACTCAGAAGAGGGAAGTAAACTACTTAAAAACTTTGCAAAGTATGTTTGTGGATGTGAAAGCACTTGGAATGTAGGAAGTTTTGCAAAACAAAAGATAGAGGAGATAAGAAAAAAAGTCGGGAATAAAAAGGTTCTTTGCGGTGTAAGTGGTGGAGTTGATAGCTCAGTAGTTGCAACACTTTTATACGAAGCCATAGGAAATCAACTCGTAGCTGTTTTTGTGGATCAAGGACTTATGAGGGAAAATGAAGCAAAACAAGTTCAAGCTATGTTTAAAGCTAGAGGCATAGAGCTTATAACTATAAATGCTCAAGATATATTTTTAAACAGACTCAAAGGAGTTGTGGATCCAGAACAAAAAAGAAGAATCATAGGAGAAACCTTTATAGAAGTTTTTGATAAAGAGGCTAAAAAGCATGGTGATGTTGAGTTTTTAGCTCAAGGAACACTATATACCGATGTTATAGAGAGTGTTTCAGTAAAAGGACCGAGTAAAACTATAAAATCTCATCATAATGTAGGAGGTTTACCGAAGTGGATGACTTTTGAATTGGTTGAACCTTTAAGAGAAATATTTAAAGATGAGGTTAGAGAGTTAGGACTTGAGCTTGGGCTTCCAAAAGATATGATAGGCAGACATCCGTTTCCAGGTCCAGGACTTGCTATAAGAATTATAGGAGAGGTAAATGAAAAGGCTCTAAGACTTCTTAGAAAAAGCGATACTATCATACAAGAGGAGTTGAAAGCTAGTGGTTATTATGATAAAGTATGGCAAGCATTTGCCGTTTTACTAAATGTTAGTAGTGTTGGAGTTATGGGAGATAATAGAACTTATGACAATACAGTTTGTGTAAGAATGGTAGAGAGTGTTGATGGTATGACAGCAATCTTTGCAAGAGTTCCTCACGATTTACTCGATAGGATGAGTAGCAGAATCATAAATGAAGTTGAAGGCATAAATAGAGTAGTTTACGATATAAGCTCCAAACCCCCAGCAACTATAGAGTGGGAGTAAAGTTTTTACAATGAATAATAACATTCAAAAGCAATATATAAATAAAAAGGTAGTATCATTTCCTCAAATAAAAATAGGATAGGTTGGTGTTCAATATAGATAAGGACTCAAAATATAGGCTTGACTTATCTAAGAATAGTTTGGATTTTTTTATAAAAAACATAGAGGAGTTTAATAAAAAACCATCTTTAGAGGTTTCAAAAAAGATTGTAGATGAGCTTATGCATCAAATAAACAATGGTAAAGAGGTAAAATACTCACAGAAAAAATCAAATGCTGCAAAAAAAGCAACCAAATTTAGAGCAAAAATGGCAAGGGAAAAGATAGTAAATGCTATAAATATTCTAAGGATGGAAAACAAAAACATAACGGAGTATGCGGTTGCAAAAGTTAGTGGATGCAGTATAAATACAGTTAAGAAGTATAGAGAGTTTATAAAAGGTCAACAGATTTTGGATTTATGAGGATTTAAAGTGAATTTAAGTTTAATACTATTTGTAGGGATAGGGGGTTTTTTTGGAGCTATTAGCCGTTTTTTGCTATCAAACTTTGTAAATAAAACTTTGGATAGCTATGAACTTATAATACCATTTGGAACTTTGGCAGTAAATGTGTTAGGTAGTTTTATCATAGGCTTTATGGCAGTTTATTTTGAAGAAAATATAAATCCTGAATATAAAGCTTTAGTTATAACCGGATTTTTAGGAGCTTTAACAACTTTTTCAACTTTTTCTTTAGAAAATATAATTATGATACAAGATAGAGAATATTTTCATACAGGACTTAATATCATTTTAAATGTAGTTTTAACACTAACAGCAACTTTTATAGCGATAAATCTTTTTAAGAAAATTTATGGGTAATAGCTTAGAAGCAATATTTTCTGCTTCTCTTGCGCTTATATCCTCTAGCTTTTCTAGATTGCAATAACCTTTTGTTTTATTACTTTTCCATCTTCTTTATAATTCTTTAATACCTTAAAAAAACAGCTCCTTGACTATACTATAGCATAGCTTTCATCATCGTGCCTCAACTACGAACAAACTCTCAAAGCTATGGAATATCTAGGTTTTTGGAGGTTCCCATAATCTTATTTAACTATAATACCCAAAACACTTCAAAAAAGGATTTCTTATGAGAAGAAGAGATTTCATAAAAACTGTATCTACTGTTGGTGCTGGGGCTGTGCTTCTTGATGGTTGTCAAAGTAACAAGGGAAATTTAAACTCGGTTCATATCAAAAGAAAAAAGACTATAAATATAAAACTTGCTACATCTTGGCCAGCAAATTTTCCTATTATGGGAACAGGTATAGAGAGGTTCGCAAAAAGGGTAAATGAGCTTAGTGAAGGAAGTATAAAGATAAAAGTCTATGCTAAAAATACTCTTGTTCCTGCTCTTGGAGTTTTTGATGCAGTGAGTAGTGGAAGTTTAGATGCTTATCACTCCGCAGCATACTATTACAAAGGGAAAAATGAAGCTTTTAACCTTTTTACAGGCTTTCCTTTCGGACTTACTGCACTTGAGATGAATGCTTGGATGGATTTTGGAAATGGTATGAAACTTTGGAGAGAACTTTACGATAAGTATAACTTAGTGCCATTTAAAGGTGGAAATACCGGTGTTCAGATGGGAGGATGGCTTAAAAAAGAGATAAACTCTTTAGCTGATTTAAAAGGACTAAAGATGAGAATTCCAGGACTTGGCGGAGAAGTGTTTGCAAAACTTGGGGTAAAACCTACCCTACTTCCTGCTGGAGAGATATATGTTGCACTTGAGAGAAATCTTCTTGATGCTACAGAGTGGTTGGGACCAAGTCTTGATACTAAGATGGGATTTCAAAAGGTAGCTAAAAATTATTATACAGGATGGCACGAACCGGGAAGTCTTTTGAGTTTAGTCTTCAATAAACAAAAGTTTGCAAAATTCTCAAAAGAGCAAAAACTTATAATAGAGATGGCATCAAATGAGTTAAATGCATATATGCAAACTCAGTTTCAGTATGAAAATGCAAAAGCCCTCTTAGAGGTTAAAAAAGCTGGGGTTACCATAAAAGAGTTTCCTAAAGAGGTTATGGAAAAAGCAAAAAAAGCTATGATAGAGGTAGCTGAAGAAAAGGCTAAACAATCCCCTGACTTTAAAAAAGTTTGGAATGATGTTTATAGCTTTTTACAAACTACAAGAGAGTGGACAGATATAGGTCTAAAACCTTACTTAAAGGTCAGAGACTCTTAATATGCACATCATAGAAAATAGTAAAAAACTCGAGAAAATAAGGTGTGTTGGGCTTGTTGTTCGACCCAATTCACCGGAACTTAAAAAATATTACTTAAAACTAAAAAAGGTGCTTGATGAAGAGGGTATAGAGCTTTTAGTATCAAAAAGAAGTTCTTCCTATCTTGAATGCAAAGGATACGATGAAAAAAAGGTTTTTTTAAAAGCTGACTTTATCGTATCTATCGGTGGAGATGGCACACTTATATCACTAGCTAGAAGAGCATACTCATATAAAAAACCAATACTCGGAGTAAATGCAGGAAGACTCGGATTTCTAACAGATATACCTTTAGATGAGATGAAAAAGTTTATAAAAAGGATACTAAAGGGTGAATATAGGATAGATCAAAGGATATTTTTAGAAGTTGAGTTGATAGGAGAAAAAAATAAAAAGTTAGTAGCTTTTAATGATATAGTTTTGATAAGACCATCCATAGAAGGAATGGTTGATATAGATGCTTTTGCTTCATCAAAAAATACTTTAATGGAACAAAAACATATAAACAGTTACTATGGAGATGGACTCATCATCTCAACTCCAACAGGTTCAACTGCATACAACCTAAGTGCCGGAGGTCCTATCGTTTTTCCATTTACCAAAGCACTTATACTAACTCCTATCTGTCCACACTCACTTACCCAAAAACCAATAGTTTTACCATCTGACTTTGAAGTAAGTTTTAAAACAAACAAAGATGCTATGATAGTTATAGATGGACAGGATACTTTTAACTTTAAAGATTATAAAAAAGTTAGAGTTACTATATCTAAAGATTTCATAAATATGATTCACAGAATTGAAAGAAACTATTTTGATGTTATAAAACAAAAACTTAACTGGGGAAGTAAGCAGTGATAGAGAGGATATCCATAAGAAATAACCATCCTTTCAAAGATATAGAGACTATCTCAAAAACTTTTGTAAACTATCTAAGCTCCAATACTGTTGCAAAAGTTATATATGAGTTAAGTTCAAACTATCAAATCTTTGCCATAAATTATCAACCACAACTTTCATCTTATGCAAACAAACACTATATAGTTTCAAAAGATAGTAAAGATATCACTAAAGAGGCAAGAGAGTTTGCAAAAAAACTTTTAAAAGAGAGAGTATGAAAATACTTATAATATGCACTAGTGTAGATAATTACTTAAAAAAACAGATAAAAGCTTTACAACTTGCAAATCATAACATTGATTTGCTAAATATCATAGAATATAAGATGAAGTTTGATAATGGGAAGATTATACATATACGACCAAAAACAAAATTTAAAATCTTGGAATATTTTTTTATTTCAGATGAAATAAATGAATACTATAGGAGAAAAGAACTATTTGAATACCTAGATAGTTATGATATAGTTCATATATATAAATGTTGCCAATATACAACTAATATAAAAGAAGAAATAGAGTCTATTTCACTCAAATATGTTATTACTATAAACAATATTATTCCTCGCAAAAATATGAAGTTAGAAGAATTTTTTAAAAATGCAAAAGCCATTTTTTTTCAAAATGATAGGCTTAAACAATCTTTTAACTATCTTTACAATTTAGAAGATCGCACTAAAACTATATATGAACCTATAGAATTGTTGTATATATATGAAAATATTGATGATAAAATTTTAAAAAAGTTTAAAGAGTATCTGGCTATTTCATCAGACAAGATAGCTATATTCTGCCATTTTCAAGGTTCAAGATATAAACAACAAGAGTTAATCATTTCCCTAGCAAATCTCCCTATAGAAATCAAAAAATTATCAACTTTTTTATTATATTTTGACAATGATGACGACTCAGTAAACAATAACTTTGTAAACATTTTAAAAGAGATAAAGCTTGATTATGTAATCATAAAAAACAGTGCTACAAAAGAACAAGTAGCTATGCTTTTAAAAATTTCATCCGCTTCTATATTCATCAATCATTCACCTTTAAACAGTATATTGATAACATCTATTTATGCACAAAATCATCCTTTTTTATATAAGGCAAAGGATTTAGATTATGTTTTTAAAAATGAAAAAATATTTTTGGACGATTTTAGTGAGTTTTATTTTTTCTTTAATAAAATTGGAATAAATGAAGGACTTTTTCAAGAAATATATAAAAAAAATAGAGAAAAAATAGAACAGTTTTTTTCATATAAAAGTTTTGAAGAGAATTTCATAGAGGCTACTTTAAAATAAGGAGTTTTTTTTGATAATAGATACACATTGTCACTTGGACGATAAAAAATATAATGACTTAGAGGATGTTTATAAAAGAGCTTATGAAAATAATGTAAAAGGGTTTATAATACCCGGAGCAGATATAAAAACTTTAAAAAGAGCGGTTGATATTTCTAATACTCATAATAATACCTTTTTTGCAGTCGGAGTTCACCCTTACGATATAGATGAGTATGATAGAGAGTATTTGAAAAAGTATATAACTTATCCAAAATGTGTTGCAGTTGGAGAGTGTGGACTTGACTACTATAGACTACCAAAAAATGAAGAGGAAAAACTAAAGGTAAAGAAAAAACAAAAAGAGGTTTTTATAGATCAGATAGAGTTAGCAAAAGAGTATAAACTGCCTTTAATAGTTCACATCAGAGAGGCTTCACAAGACTCTTTGGAGATATTAAAAGACTATGTAGATGAAAGTTTAGGAGGAGTTTTACACTGTTTCAATGCAAGTGCTATGCTACTTGAACTTACAGAAAAAAACTTTTATTTTGGTATAGGAGGAGTTGTTACTTTTAAAAATGCTAAAAAACTTGTCGATATAGTGAAAGATATTCCTTTAGATAAGATTGTATTAGAAACAGATGCACCATATCTCACCCCTCATCCATTTAGAGGAAAGAGGAATGAACCAGCATATACAAAATATGTGCTTGAAAAGTTAAGTAACCTGCTAAATAAACCAAAAGAGGAGTTAGAAAAGCAGTTTTATCAAAATAGTTTAAAACTATTTAATAAAGTTAAAGTGGAGGTATAATATCTTAAAATTTATAAAAATATTTTTTACAACTTTATTGTTTATTAGTAATAGTTATGCAAAAATATTGGAAATAAGTAAAGAAGATGAGATAAGAATCCTTCATACTCTTGATATAAATCCATCTTTTTTGAAAGATTATCAGTATGATAAAATGAAGAAAAATATTGATCAAATAACTACTAAGTTTTTTTTGATGTCTTTAAAAAGGGGACAAATATTTTTGCCAAATCTTCACGAAATCATAGGAAACTCCGATATACCAAACATATTTTTATATATGGCTATGACTGAGAGTGGCTTTATCCTCAATGCTAAAAGTCATAAAAATGCTAGAGGACTTTGGCAACTTATGCCAAATACTGCAAAGAGATTAAAACTTAAGATAACAAAAGATATAGATGAAAGACTTGATCCAATAAAATCAACAAAAGCAGCTATAAAATATTTAGACTATCTTCATAAAAGATTTAAAAAGTGGTATCTTGTTGCTATAGCATATAACTGTGGAGAAACAAAGTTAGCAAATGCTATAAAAAAAGCAAAAACTGATGATCTTTTAACACTATTAAATCCTAGAAAAAAATATATTCCAAAAGAAACTAGAAACTATATAAGAAGAATTATTATTTCAGCTCTTTTAGCATTTGATAGAACTATTATATTAAAAAACAATGCTCAGCATCTATTTGGGAACTGCAGTGGACAAAAACTAAAAAAAGTAATTGTCAAAAGAGGAACCTCTATAACAAAAATATCTAAAAAATATAATATCTCTTTAAAAGAGATAAAAAAGTGTAACCCTCAGATTTTAAGATACTATATACCAAAAATAGAAAATGAATATTATATATATCTTCCTGAGTCAGTTGCTAAAAAAATAGAAAAAACAAAGGCAAATATTGGAGCTTCTATTAATGCAAATATAGTAAAATAGGTTCATATCATATAAAGATAGAGGAAAGAAAATTATGATTAAGTTGTTTGTTCTTTCGGTGATTACTTTTTTATTTACAGGATGTATCGGTGTTTTTAACAAAGGGGGTTATTATAGTAGATATGATGCTCCTTTGGTAGAGGATTGTCAAAGTGAAATAAAAGCTAGTGATGCTATCTATAGATCCACTATGAAACCTTATGAAATAGAGGGAAAATGGTACTACCCTATTCCAGCGATTAAGGGAGAAACTTTTATAGGTAAGGCCAGTTGGTATGGACCTGATTTCCATGGAAAAATTACCTCAAATGGTGAGAGATACAATATGCATAAAAGAACTGCGGCTCACAAAACACTACCTATAAATACCTATGTAAGGGTTACAAATCTTAACAATGGACTTAAAACAGTAGTTAGAATAAATGATAGAGGACCATTTGTTGACGGAAGAATCATAGATCTATCTTACCAAGCAGCAAAAGAAATAGGACTTATAGAAAAAGGAGTTGTCCCTGTAAAACTAGAAGTTGTATCTTGTGATGAAAATGCAAACCGATATGCACAAAAAATAAATAATACTAAAAGTTTCAAAAATAGTTCAGCAAATACAACTAAAAATAGATATTTTGTGCAAATTGCTTCTTTATATAATAAATCAAATGCTATAAAACTAAAATCAAAATATATCTCCATAGATAAAAAATATAGATCTTATCTCATTGCAAAAAATAAAAAAAATGTAAAGGTTTATAAACTTTTGATTGGAAGATTTGCTTCTAAAGAAGAAGCCAAAAACTTTATAAGAAATAGAAATTTTAAAAATGCTTTCATATTGAAGGATTAATATGAGTCTAATAAAAAGGCAAACAAAAGAAACCAATATAGAAATAAAGCTAAATCCATATGGAAATGGAAACTATGAGGTATCTACCGATGTTGGTTTTTTTAACCACATGCTGGAATCTTTTACAAAACACTCTCAAATGGATATAACTATCAAATGCAAGGGTGATATAGATGTTGATTTTCACCACTGTGTAGAGGATGTCGGCATAGTTTTAGGAAAAGCTTTGAAAAAAGAGATTTTTCCTATTAACTCTATAGAAAGATTTGGGGAAGCAACTATAATTATGGATGAGGCATCAGTAACGACTACTTTAGATATATCAAATAGGCCTTATCTATACTTTGAACTTCCCATTGATGGCAAAGTTGGAACATTTGACTGTGAGCTAGTAGAAGAATTTTTTAGAGCATTTGTGTTAAATGCCGGACTTACGGTTCATACAACTTTTAACAGAGGAAAAAACAGACACCATATCATAGAGGCATCATTTAAATCTTTGGCAGTTGCTTTAAGAAGAGCTTTAAAAAAAGATGAAAGTTTAGGAATACTTAGCACAAAAGGTGTCTTATGATAGAACTTGTAGTGTTAGATGTTGATGGTTGTTTAACCGATGGTAAAATAACTTATGATTCAAATGGAGTTGAAAGTAAATCTTTTGATGTCCAAGATGGTTTAGCAATAGCTACTTGGATAAGGATGGGAAAAAAAGTTGCTATCATAACAGGAAGAAAATCCACAATAGTTGAAAAAAGAGCAAATGAGTTGAAGATAAGCCATCTATATCAAGGCATCACAGATAAAAAGAAAAAACTTGATGAACTTTTAAAAGAGCTTAATTTAAACTACTCACAAGTTAGTGCAATAGGTGATGACTTAAATGACTATAAAATGTTAAGTAGTGTGGGGCTATCCTTTACTCCAAATAATGGGACTATCTTTATAAAGGATATTGTCGATATAGTTTTAGAAAAAAATGGCGGAAATGGTGCAGTTAGAGAGATGATAGAGTTTATCTTAAAAAGATGTGATTTAGAAAAAAGGTTTATAAAAGAGTGGATATAAGGCTTGTTATTTTAATAATTTTTTCATTTGTTTTTGAGATATTTTTTCTATCCAAAGATTTGAGATTTAAAGAAAGTCCAATCTCAGCAAGTGATATAGAGGTAGAGTTTATAAACTCAAAAACTTATGATATCTCTTTAGATAAGGTTAATAATCTTTTAATAACTCAAAAGGTAGAACAGTTAAAAAATAAAAAGATATTTTACACTCCGATAGTAACTATATATGATGACAATATAACAAAAACTATTATTTCAAAAAAGGCGGTGTTATTTGATAAAAAAAATATCATAAAGTTAAAAAACAATGTAAAAATAGTCTATCTTGATAAACAATTATCGACCGATATGGTAGAGTATGATTTGAAAAATCAAATCGTTACAGACAGTGATAAATTTACTTTAAAATCAGATAGTTTTATCGCAAATGGAAATCATCTATATTTTGATACTAAACAGAATATAATAAAATCCAAAGATATAAAATATATATTTTATGAAAGAGAGTGATAGATGAAAAAATATTTTTTATTTTTACCTATTTTAACTATAACATTATTGTTTTCAAAGACAATGCAAATATCAATAACATCAGATAGTTTTGAAGCTGATGAAAATAAGCACCAAACTATTTTTGAAGGAAATGTCTCTATCTCAAAACTTTCAGATACTATAAACTCTCAAAAAGCTGTGGTGAGATTTAATATAGATAACAAACCCATAGAGTATAAAGTTTTTAAAGATGTATCTTTTTGTATATCTTTAAAAGACTCTGTTTTAACTGGAAGCTGTGATGAGCTTATCTATATTCCCAAAAGTAAAGTTTATAAGTTAAACGGACATATAAATATAGTTCAGTCTCCCACAAACAGAAAGATACAAGCCACCAAAGTTATAATTGATACAAAAATAGATAAGATAAACATCATAGGACAAAAAAACAAACCTGTAAGATTTATATTTGAAGTAGAGGACAAATGATAAAAATAAAAGATGCCAAATTTATAACTTCAGCACCATCTATAAAAGAGGCTTTAGCAAATAACTTAAATGAAGTAGCTATTATGGGAAGAAGCAATGTAGGTAAAAGTAGTTTTATAAACTCTCTTACAAATAGAAAAAATCTAGCAAAAAGCTCTTCTACCCCAGGAAAAACAAGACTTATAAACTTTTTTGATATAACCTTTTTAAAAGATGAAAAAGAATTTTTTGCAAGGGTTGTTGATCTTCCGGGATTTGGCTATGCTAAAGTATCAAAAAGTAAAAAAAAGCAGTGGCAAAAAGCACTAACAGAGTTTATAACTCACAGAAGTTCTATAAGAGTTTTTATCCATCTTTTAGATGCAAGGCATCCAAATTTAAAAATAGACAAAGATGTTAGGGAGTATTTAAAAAGTATAAAGAGAGCAGATCAAGAAATTATAGAGATATTTACAAAGGCCGATAAGTTAAACCAAAAGGAAAAATCAAAACTTATAAGAGAGTTTTCCGATGCTCTGTTTGTTTCAAATCTAAAAAAAAGTGGTATTGATAAAGCAAGAGAAGCTATTTTTAGATCACTTTTTGGAGAGTTGGTTTGAAACTAACAAAACCTACTCTTTTGCATATCAAACAGATGCAAAAGATAGTAAAAGAGGAAGTTTTAAACGGAACTATTCTTTATCGAAGTGATGATGAGATAGCTACAAATATCAGATCTTATACTATCGCTTTAAAAAATGAAAAGGTGATAGGTTATGGAGCTTTACATATCCACACTAAAACTCTAGCAGAGATAAGAAGTCTTATCATAGAAAAAAATCATAGGGGTTTAGGAATAGGTAAAAAAATAGTAAAAGAACTTTTACAAGAGGCAAAAAATCTTAAACTAAGAGATGTTTTTACTTTGACATATGAAAAGGAATTTTTTGAGAGGTTGGGATTTAAAAAAATCCCTAAAGAAAATCTGCCTGAACAAAAGATATGGGCTGATTGTATAAAGTGTAAACATTTTCCAGTATGCAACGAAGTATCATTAATTATCAACCTATAATTCCCTTTGTATTGCTTATAGGATTGATACTATATGAATCAATATCATCTATATATATCTATATTACACCTTTTGCCGGATATATATTTTTATATATTGTTAAAAATTATCAAAATAAAGAAAAAAAATGGATAATCCTCTCTTTATTTATTTATTTAGCATATTTTGAATTGGATAGAGGTTTTTTTGTTTTTTCATCTTTTATCATTTTTATGGTTTATTATAAACTTTTTCACGGTGAATTGGAATCTACTATTGCTTGTAAAAATTGCTTAAAAGTAACTACTATCTTTATATATTATTTCTCGTTTTATATTTTAAATCTATTATTT